>CAZWAM010000099.1:0-6846 GCA_964631855.1 uncultured bacterium
TTACCCGACGGGAGGGTCCAATTAACCGGGCAACTGACCCAACCGGGGCTGGTTCTCACCGGCTTAAAGTACGTCGGGCCCCATAAAAGCGAGGTCGGCTTTCCTCCCGCAAACGCGTATACGCCCACGTTGAAGCCTTCCCACTTGGCGTTGGGCCATTTGGGGGTTGAATACACTTTGATCTTTTTAATCGCCCGGAAGCCGGAGATCATCGTTATGTCGAAGTCGTTGCCGACCCAGGCGCCGCGGCCGACATAGTAAGCCACGAAATAGGATTGCGTGCCTGAGTCGTACTTAAGCTCCAACGACGCATCGTAGCCGGGCGAACCCGGCACGGTAGCACCCTCGGGCGCGCGTTCCACAACGTAGTCCGCGCCCCACGCGCCGGCCGCGAACAGCGCCGCCAACCCTACGCACATCGATAATCTACGCATAGCTCAACCTCCCGCGTTTATTGTTTACGTAAATCCTCGCGGCGGCGAAGGCCGGAGGCACCTACCTCTTATAGCCTAACATAAAAAACAAAATATTACCAATCAAAAAACGTTGAAATTATGTTTTACTAAGCCGCGGCGCCTCCGCCCGTAAACACAAAAGGCGCGCCGCCAACAACAACATCCGCCGACCACGCGCCGAGGGCGCCGCCAATCGCCAACGCCGTCAACGCCCGCAACGTTCTCATCGCTTTCCCTCCTTGCCTTTCTCGCCACTTACCCCGCCGATAAAAAACCCCGAAAAACCGCGGCCGACAACGAAGCCAGCTTTTTATCTTCTCCTATAATATAAAATACCTGGAGCCAAGTTGTCAACGTCGATGTCCCTTCCTCTACAAATTTAGCGGGGCCTTTCTTTTACCGGTGGCCGGCGGTAAACTAAGGGTTATTTTCCGGACCTCGCGGCGCGCAAACGGGCCACGACCTGCGCCAACGCGGCTTCGTCCACGACGACGTCGTGCCGCGCGCGCAGCGACGCGAGCCACTCGTCCGCGGCCGCGGATACCTCCGGCGACCGGACCGTTTCCTCGAAGACGCCCTTGCGGCAGAAGTACGCGACCTCGGCGTCGTCGAGGCCGCGCTGCCTGGCGGGTTGGTAGTAGATAGGCTCGTAAAAGGCCCACCGGCCGTCGCGCAACGGAAACGTCTCGCTCAGTACGTGGAGTTTCTCGAAGGGTAAGACGCGCGGCCTGAGCTCCCCCGCGAAGGGCGGGTCCGGCGGCGCGTTCGCGAGCGCGGCGTCCGCGGTAATCGCTACGACGCCGAGCCATTCTTGCTTTTCGGGGGGCGGCGGCGGCGGAAGCTCGTACAACTCCTGCCGGGCCGCGGCCCGCGCGCGGTTGCGCGCCTCGCCCGTTACGACGAGGTCCGCGCCCGCCTCGACCTCCTCGTAAAACCGCCCCAGTTCGCCGCGGTCCGGCATCGCGACCAAATAAACCTCCACCCGCTCGGGAACCAGGAAGTCGTCTTTATGCGCCTCGTAATAAGCCCCGATTTCGGCGTCGGTGGGCTGCGGGATAGTAGGCAGAAATTCTTCCCGGTATATTTTATTAATTAAAAGGTCGCCGCGGCGCAAGGCCATTTCGCGCCGGAAGGTGGGCGTTTGGTCTATGCCCTCTTGCAACGCTTCGTACTCCAAAAGGGCTTCGTCTTCAGAATCCCATAAAAAATTATTCCAAATCCGTTCGAAGCGTTCGGCCTTCGTCTCCCGCATCCGGTCTACCTCTTCGGGCGGCAAGTATATAAATTTCTCGACCGTCGCCAACACCGAATCGAAATAAACCGGTATACCGCCCACGTCCGAAAGGATTAGGTCCTTTCCGCCATAGTCGTTCCTGATGCCGGCGAACGGCGTATTCAAGATGGCCCGCCATAATTCGTCGTTGCGCTCGAGCGGCGCGACCTTGCGCCATTCCCGCGCGAGCTCGCGACACCGCTCCGCGCCCTTTCGCGACTTTAGGAGCGCGCTGACGCGGGGGCGGGCCTCGTCGTAGCTTTCGTCGAAGCCGTGAACGACTTTGTCCACGCGGTAAATAAACCACGAAAGGCCGTCGGCGCCCTCCACGACGCCCGTATATTCGCCCACCTCCAAGTCGAAAAGCGCCTTACTTACCTCGTCGGCGGCGTACTCCATGGGCACGTCCCACTTGCCGCCCTCGCCGGCATAGGCCGCGAAGGTGGAGTATTCGGCCGCCACCTCGTCCCAGGGCCGGCCGGCCTCGAGCGCGGCGTACGCCTCGCGCGCGCGGGCCCGCTCGTCGGCCTGGATAAAGGAATACATCCGCCGCTTACGGCTTCTTTTATAAAAATCGAGGACCTCGGCTTCGGTTACGGCCACGCTCTCGTCGATGCTCCGGCGCATATAATCCCTCAGCGCCCGGCTCCGAATAGCCGCGAGCTCTCTTCCCACGTAGGGGTCCTCGTCGTAACCCCGCCCTTCGGCCTCGAGCTCGAGTATCTTTCCGACTACCGCGGCGTCGAGGAGCTCCCGCGCGACGCCGTCAACGTCCTCGCCCGCGGGCCATCCGCCCGCACCGGCGGCGCGCTCCACGTAATATTCCACGTCCGCCGCGGTAATTTCGTATTTGCCGTCGACGACGGCCACGACCTTATCGCGTGCGAGCCGACACCCGGCCAAAAAAGGCGCCGCACACGCGACGGACACCGCAACCGATAACGCAACGGCCGTCCTCGGCTTCATACGACTACCCCTCGGAGCGTAAAGTCTTTTTATACATCCCGAGAAAAACGCGGTGCTAGTTTACCATACCGCCGAACCTTTGCCAACACGCGACCGCACGGGCCGTCGCTTTTTAACAACGTTTGCGTCGCCGCGGTTTTATTGACCGGCCGCCTTTTATATGATATGTTTTACGAAAATTTTAACCGTTCTTTTCCCACCTCAAATAAGAGAGGTCCCAATGAGCATCGCCCCCCATGGCGGCACGTTAATAAACCGCATCGCGCCGCCCGAGCAAGCCGACGAGCTGCTGGCGCGCGCCGCGACCCTTAAAAAAGTCGCCATCGACGACCGCACCACCTCCGACCTGGAAATGATCGGCAACGGCGGCCTGAGCCCCCTCGAGGGCTTCATGAGCGCGGCCGACTACCGCGCCGTCGTCCGCGACATGCACCTGGCCAACGGCCTACCCTGGACCGTACCCATCACGCTCGGCGTCGAGCCGGACGTCGCCGAAGGCCTCGCCCTCGGCGAAGACGTAGCGCTGACCAACGGCCCGGGCGGCGACGTCCTGGCGGTAATGACCGTCGAGGAGAAATATACTTACGATAAACGCGAACGCTGCGTCGCGGTCTTCCGGACCGACGACGAGGCGCACCCGGGCGTCGCGGCCACGCTCAACATGTGCGACGTCCTGCTCGGCGGGCCGGTTACGCTGCCGCGGCCTATTCCCCATCGCCGCTTCCTCGAGTACCGCCTGCCGCCGGCCGAGACGCGCGCGCTGTTCGCAGAGAACGGCTGGGACACCGTCGTCGGCTTCCAGACGCGCAACCCCATCCACCGCGCCCACGAATATTTGCAGAAGTGCGCGATGGAGGTCGTCGACGGCCTGATGATCCACCCCATCGTCGGCGAGACCAAGAGCGACGACATCCCCGCGGAAGTGCGGATGCAGTGCTACAAAGTCCTGATGGGCAACTACTACCCTGAAGGCCGCGTCTGCCTCGTCGTCAACCCGGCGGCGATGCGCTACGCCGGCCCGCGCGAGGCAATCTTCCACGCCATCGTCCGCAAGAACTACGGCTGCACTCACTTTATCGTAGGGCGCGACCACGCCGGCGTCGGCGACTACTACGGCACGTACGACGCGCATTACATATTTAAAGAATTCGACCGGGCCGCGCTCGAGATAACGCCGCTATTCTTCGACCACGCGTTCTGGTGCGCGAAGTGCGGCAACATGGCCTCCACGAAAACCTGCCCCCACGGCGCCGAGGACCACGTCTTCTTCTCCGGGACCAAGGTCCGCGAGATGCTGCGCGCGGGCGAACTGCCGCCGCCCGAGTTCACCCGGCCCGAGATCGCGACGTTATTGCTGGAGGCGGCGCAGCGTACGGGTTAACGCGCCGGGTCGCGGGAGGGTACGATTATGATAGAGTTGCCCAAAGAGGAAATCGCGGCCTTCTGCCGAAAGCATCACATAGCGAAGCTATCCGTATTCGGCTCCGCGCTGAGCGACGACTTCGGCCCGGATAGCGATGTCGACTTCCTGGTGGAGTTCGAGCCGGGGCACGTCCCGGGCCTTATAAGGCTCGCGGCTATGGAACGGGAACTTTCCGAAATAATAGGCCGCAAGGCCGACGTACGGACGGCCGGGGATTTAAGCCGTTACTTCCGGGACGAGGTCGTAGCCGCGGCTGTAGTGCAATATGCGCGATGAGGACCGCATACGGCTGCGCGACATGGTCGAAGCGGCTGAGGCTGCCGTCAAGTTCGCGGCCGGGAAGACGCGAGACGACTCCGGGGCCGACCAGATGCTGGCTTTCTCGGTCGTGCGCGCGTTGGAGGTAATGGGCGAGGCGGCGACTTAAGGTATCGGCGGGTTTACGGGAAGAGTTGCCGGGCGTTCCGTGGGCTAATATCGTAGGTATGCGGAACTGGTTGATCCACGCTTATCACGACGTTAACCTAGATATCGTTTGGCGTACGGTCCAAGAAGAACTCCCACCGCTCATTATGACGCTAAGGGCCGCGATAGATAAAGGCTAAGGCCCGCCCGAGTTCACGCGGCGGGAGATCGCGACGTTATTGCTCGAGGCGGCGCAGCGTACCGGTTAAAACGCGCGGCCAGGAGGGTACGATTATGATAGAGTTGCCCAAAGAGGAAATCGCGGCCTTCTGCCGAAAGCATCACATAGCGAAGCTATCCGTATTCGGCTCCGCGCTGAGCGACGACTTCGGCCCGGATAGCGATGTCGACTTCCTGGTGGAGTTCGAGCCGGGGCACGTCCCGGGCCTTATAAGGCTCGCGGCTATGGAACGGGAACTTTCCGAAATAATAGGCCGCAAGGCCGACGTACGGACGGCCGGGGATTTAAGCCGTTACTTCCGGGACGAGGTCGTAGCCGCGGCTGTAGTGCAATATGCGCGATGAGGACCGCATACGGCTGCGCGACATGATCGAAGCGGCTGAGGCTGCCGTCAAGTTCGCGGCGCAGCAAACCCCTTAGCCGGGCCGCCGGCAAGAACAAGGAACCCGCCATAGGGATATGGAAAAAACATCGCGTAAGGCCGAGGTCCTAGCGAAAGCCGCGCACCCCGGGCGCTGGGGCGAGGGGCGGCTATTCTGGCTGCTGCTTGTCCTAATCGCCCTTATGGTGGCGTACCCCTTTTTCGTACATACGCCCGCCATCGTCAGCGTCTTCAACTTGCTACAGACCGCGGTCCTCTTCGTCGCCATATTCGCGACTTGCCGGAAAAAGGCGGAACTAATCCCCGTCGCCGTGGCCTTCTCGCTATTCGCGGGCCTGTCGTGGCTGGATATTCTATACCTGAAAAAGACGGCCTTGACCGCGGTGATAGTTCCCGGCTGGGCGATCTTCTACGGCTTCGCCATCGTCGCGGTCCTGTCGCGCGTAAGCCGCTATCGCCGGGTCACGCTCGACGAAATATCGGGGGCGGCGAGCGCGTACATCCTCCTCGGCCTTTTCTTCAGCATCATATATCTCTGGCTCGAGCTGCTTCAACCCGGCTCCTTCCACATCAGCACGCGTACCAACCCCAACGTCGCCGTCGACTACTCCGATTTCGTCCTCTTCAGCTTTGAGATGCTTACGACGTTGGGTTCCGGCGACATAACGCCGTTGACGCACATAGCCCGCGTAGTGGCGATATTGGAGTCGGTCATGGGTGTACTCTACGTCGCGGTCCTCGTCGGCGCCCTCGTGGGAATGATGATTTGGGAGCAGCTGGAAAAAAAGCGGATAGAAAGAGAAGGCGGCGCCGCGGACGAACTTAACGGAACGAGAAATGACCGCGGCCGCTAAGCTCGCCGTAGTCGGCCTCGGCCGCGCGCCACCGGTTATTATACCCGGCGCTTCGAGAGGCGCCCTAAGCTATGGTTACCGCGGTGGATGAAAGACGCAAGGCCGCGCTGGAGGCGGAGCTTGCGCGGGTCCTACCGCTCCTTATTGGAGAATACGGCGCGGAGAAAGTGATCCTCTTCGGCTCGCTCGCGACGGGGGAGGTCGGCGAGTGGTCCGATTTGGATTTGGTGGTTATTAAAAAAACGGAAAAGAAATTTATGGACCGGATCGACGACGTAACGAGACTCACCAGGCCGCGGGTCGCCACGGACGTCGTCGTCTATGCGCCCGCCGAGTTCGAACGGATGTGCGAGGGGCGCCGGTTTTTTAGGGAAGAGATCGTCGCGAAAGGGCGGGTGGTGTATGACGCCGGAATGGCAACTGTGGTTTGAGTTCGCGGAACGGGACCTCGCGGCTTGCGAAAAGCTGCTCGAAGGCAAGTTATACGCGAACGCGTGCTTCCACGCGCAACAGGCCGTCGAAAAAGCGCTCAAAGGCCTCCTCCTGCACCGCTGTAAAACCGCGCCTAAAACCCACAGCCTTCCCGAGCTTTTCGTACTATTGAAAGAGCCCGCGCTCGCGTCATACCGCGACGCGATAGACGTATTAAATAAGTATTACATCCCTACTCGGTACCCCGATCTAATCGAAGGCGACGAGCCGTCGTGGTTTTCGGACGAGAAAGAGGCGCGAAATGCACTCGTCCAAGCCCGCGAGGTTGCCGAGGCGGTATTCGCGATCGTTAAACCGTAAAAGGAACGTACGTTATGCCCGACCCCAAACTCGCCGTAATCGGCCTCGACTGCGC
>CAZWAM010000100.1:0-6790 GCA_964631855.1 uncultured bacterium
TACGCCGCCGTCGGTTCTGTAATAAGTACCTTCCGCCTTTCGTCTTACACCCCGTATTACGCTACGGGCGTGTATCGCGACGCCGCGTACGTCTACGGCGTGATGCATTGGGACCCGGGCCCGGATTACCTTCACAAGTTCACGGTGGCCGGTTCGTTCGTGGATTCCGTCCTATTACAGGGTACGAAACGCCCGTACGGTGCCGACCATTGCCACCTCGGCGGCGGGTACGTCTGCATTATCGACCCCGGCCTTGGCGGCATTCATTCCGCCACCCTAATGATCGTCCGCAAAGCGACCGGCGAACGGGTGACGTCTTTTACCGTAGTGAGCGGCTGGTGGCCCCGCACCGTTATGTGGGACGGCCGCCATTATTATGCCGCCAGCGTTGACGCGCAAGGCGAATTCGCGTTGTATACGTCGGCCGGCTCCAGGGTCGGTACTTGGAAGGCGCGGGGTTGGCCCGGTACGATGACGTGCACCGGCGCGTTGGCGTACGCTAACGTTGCCAATTACAAGTCCGGCCGTTACCTCGTGGCGAGTTCGGAAATGAAAGGGGAGCCGAGCTGCATAATAGATATGGCCGACGGCTCGCTGGTGGCGACGTTCGGTACGCCCTTTATCGGTACGTGGGGAGGGGTCGTCGGCGACTCGTCGCAGCCGCGCACCTACGGCGGCGCCTACTGGATATGTAAGAACGTTTACGGCGGGGACCGTTATTGCGTGGAGATAGACATCGACGCCCGCGGCGCCGCCTCGGTCGTCCCGGCGAGCGTGGGCAAGGTCAAAGCGATTTATCGGTGAAGCGCGGGCGGTAATCGGCTATTTTTTTAAAACGAAAGGGGAAAGTGTATGAAGAAGGGAGCTTTTATAGGGATGGGCGCGATACTCGCGGCCCTGACATGTTACGCCGCGGTAGGTTCGATAATCAGCTCTTTCAGAATATCGGGTCCGGGGTTCCCTCCCTACGGCAATACGATTTACCGGGACCCCGGTTACGTTTATAGCCTGGTCTACAATTCTTGGTCGGCGACCAAAGGGTGGGACTACCATTTACGCCGCTATACACCTACGGGATCACTCGTACGCGAGGTAGACTTCTATTCCAAACTTAACTTCCGCGACGACGGCGACCGCTGCCACCTCGGCGCCGGGTACTTTGTGGTCGCGGGCGGCGAGGATTACGCTCTTTACATAATGAGTAAGAATAACGGTTCCGTAGCGCGGCGCATATTCGTATCGGGGCCGGGGGGAGGTTGGCCCGACAACATTACGTGGGATGGCAGGTATTATATCGTGGGTTCGTATCGAGCACCCGGTAAAATACGCCTTTATTTGCCCTCGGGGGCCTTCGGCGGGAATAGGACGGTACGCGGCTGGCCGTCGACGCTGACCACCGTGGGCGGCATGGCCTTTGCCCATCGCGTACGCGGTAAAGGCGGTAATTACCTGGTCGTAAGCCACGGTTACTCCAGGCCGCAGAGCTACGTAAGCGCCGCTTTCGATTTAAACAAAGGGACGTTAGTAGCAACGTGGACGATGCCACCCGAGTACGTTGGCGGCGCGGTTTACGGCGACTCCTCCAGACCGGCGGCGTACGGCGCCGCTTATTGGACGCAACACCTGGCCGAAGACGGCCTTTGGGCGTACGAGGTGGACTTGGGGGCGCGCGGCGCGCACGGGGTTGTGCCCGCGAGCTTAGGATTAATCAAAGCGATTTACCGGTAATAGGCTTAACACGTACGGGTTTTAGGTTAATTAAGGGTGCGAAGGCAACGGGAGGTTTGGTATGCGCAGCGTGGCAGCGATTTTACTATCGGTTTGCCTTGCGGGCGGTGCGCGGGCCGGCGTCGGGTCGATAATAAGGTCTTTCGAGGTCACGGCCTCGGACGTTTATCCCGACGGTATTTTCAGGGACGCTACTTACGTATACGTTGTAGCGTCGTCCTCGGGGTTATCCTACGTTCTAAGGACCTACTCCGTGGCCGGGTCGTACGTGGGCCAGGTTTACTTGAGGCCGGAAGTAGTTTACTCCGGCGGCGACCACTGCCACCTCGGCGATAATTACCTCGCGTCTCTATATAACGAAGGGCACGAGCTTCATATTCTGGACAAGAGAACCGGTTGGATAGTTCGCTCCTTCGCGGCCGCGGGCCCCGGCGGCGTTAGGCCCGAGAATGTAATGTGGGACGGCACCTACTACTACGTATGCGGCAATAAAAACCTGGGCACCTTCCGCCGTTATAGGGCCGACGGGGGTTTCGCCGGTACTTGGGCCGCGGCGGGTTGGCCGCCGGTGTTCACCTCGACCGGCGGCGTAGCCTTCGCTCACCGGGCGAGAGGTAGGGCCGGGAATTACCTCGTAGCCGGCAGCGGGACCCCGAACGAGCCGGCTTGTCTGATAAACATAAACAACGGTTCGTTCCTGACGTCGTGGACTATACCGTACGCGCCTTGCCGGTCCTCGGTTTACGGCGACTCCTCCAAGCCGGCGACGTACGGCGCGGCGTACTGGTTCCTTTTTCGCCGGTGGGTCGGCACCAGGCCCGAGCACTGGGTGTGCGAGGTAGACATCGGCGCCCGCGGCGGCCGGGCCGTCTTGCCCATCAGCCTGGGGAAGATAAAGGCGGTTTATCGGTGACAGGGGAAACTCTCAATAAACGTAATATTTCGGCGCGAGGAGGAGAGCTGATATGATTGCACGTAGATGCGCGATTAGTTTATCGGCCGGGGTTTTGTTCGTTTGTACCGCGTTCGCGGAGGTCGGTTCCGTCATCAGTTCTTTCAAAACCTCAGACGGGGAACACCTTGGGCCGCGTGGCGTCTACCGGGACGCGAGCTACGTATATTGTTTGTTCTCCCACGGTTCCACTCCCCCGTATCATTATCTCAGGCGTTATACCACGACGGGCACGAGAGTGAGTAATATAGGGCTGAATTACGAGATAGGTTTTCGCGACGCCGGCCACTGTCATTTGGGTTCAGGTCATTTCGCGGTAGTGGGGGATTGGTCCATTTACATAATGGAAAAAAATTCCGGTTATATATTACAAACGCTGCATAACATACGGGGGCCGGGCGGTACCACCCCGAGGGCCGTAGCCTGGGACGGCCGCTACTATTATGTCGCGGGGTTACCCTGCCGCGGCGAATTCCGCCGCTTCACCTCAACCGGGTCCTTTGGGGGCACGTGGTTCACTACGCACTGGCCCGCCAGTATGACCTCGACTGTCGCCGCGGCGTTCGCGCACCGCGCGCTCGGGAAGTCGGGGGATTACCTGGTGGCGACCTCCGAAGGAACGACGAGCTGCGTTTTGGATTTAAGGAGCGGTTCGTGTTTGGGGTCGTGGGACGTCGCCGCCATTTGCGGCGGTTCGGATTACGGCGACTCGTCGAAGGCCGGCACGTACGGCGCGGCGTACTGGGTTAATTTGAGCCGGTGGGTCGGGACTGAGACCGAGCAGTGGGTATACGAGTTCGACATAGGCGCCCGCGGCGGCCACGCCGTGTTGCCGACCAGCATCGGCAAGATTAGGGCGATCTACCGTTAAGACGGGAGGTATAAGATGAGGTCGAAGATCGCGATTTCGGCGGTGGCGTACGTCGTCGCCGCGGCTGCGGCATACGCGGCCGTGGGCTCCATCATCAGTTCGTTCTGCGTTGTGCGCGAGACGCCGCCGTTGCTGGATTGCGTATACCGCGACGGGAGTTACGTTTACGTTATCCTCGGTTATTCGCGGGAGCGTTATAACGTATTATGCCGCTACACGGCTTCCGGTTCTCTTCTGCGCTCGGTGCGGATACAGGGTTTCTACGGATTTAGCGACGCCGACCGGTGCCACCTCGGCGGGCCGTACTTCGCGGTTATATCCGTAGGCCGGCTTTGTTTTATGAATAAGAACACCGGCTCGGTGGCGCGGTATTTCTCTGTCAGGGGTATGTCCGGCACGGGGCCGTTCAGCGTCGCGTGGGACGGTCGGTATTACTATATTGCCTCCGCCGCCAGCAGGGGGGAGTTTACCCGCTATACGGCCTCGGGGGCCTTCGCCGGGAATTGGGTCGCCGCGGGGTGGCCGGGGAATATGAGCGAGACCGGCGGCACCGCGTTCGCCCACCGCGTAAAAGGCGAGGGCGGTAATTACCTCGTCGCGACTAATTGGGCCGATAATCAGCCGTCGTGTGTCATTAACGTCGACAACGGCTCGCTGGTTGCGACGTGGAACTTACCGCCCCGGTATTACACCGGCGCGGTGTACGGCGACTCGTCGAAGCCGGCGACGTACGGAGCCGCGCTATGGGTAAGCAGGCTTTATTTCGGCAGTCGCTGGGTTTGCGAGGTCGACCTCGGCGCCCGAGGCGGCCAACCGGTCGTCCCGGCGAGCGTGGGGAAGATTAAGGCGATTTACCGCTAAGATGGGAGGTATAGGATGAAGTTGAAGATCGCGTATTCGGCGATGGCGTACGTCGTCGCCGCGAGCGCGGCATACGCGGCTGTGGGCTCCCTCATCAGCTCGTTTTTCGTCACCGACGGCGTACGGCGGCCGTACGCCTACGGCGTTAATCGCGACCCCTCGTTCGTCTTCGTCGTGATGGACGGCGACGGTGCCGATTTTATATATCGTTACAATCCTTCGGGCTCGTTCGTGAGTTCCGTTCGCCTTGAGGGGACGGCCTGCCCGCGCGGCGCGGACCCCTGCCACTTCGGCGGGACCTATATGTGCGTGGTGGATAGCTCGCTCAAGAAGCTCTTCGTCGTTAACGCGTATACCGGCGCCTCCATAACCTCTTTTAGCGTGAGCGCGGCCGGCGGTCCTCCGCAGTCCGTCATGTGGGACGGGACTTATTACTACGTCGCCTCCCAGGCGCCGGGGGCGTTCAGCCGTTACACCTCGAGCGGAGCGTCGGCGGGGACGTGGGCCGCGAGCGGTTGGCCCGCGGCGATGCACGCTATCGGCGGCGCGGCGTTCGCTCACGTCGCGCGCGGGGTGGCCGGCAGCTACCTCGTCGCCAGCTCCTACGCCCGGGGAGAGCCGAGTTGTCTAATAGATATGGGCGGCGGCTCGTTACTCGCGACGTGGACGATGCCGGCGCTGCCGAACGGCCTCTCCTACGGCGCGGCATACGGCGACTCCAGCCAGCCGCCTACCTACGGCGCCGCGTACTGGGTAAACTGGTCCGACGGCGGCGAGCCCTATCCGCGTTGGTACGCCTTCGAGGTCGACATAGGCGCCCGCGGCGGCCAGCCGGTCGTACCGGCGAGCCTGGGGAAGGTGAAAGCGATCTACCGATGACCGTTCTGAAAGGCGAAAAGGCTGCCGGCGCCCCGAAGGCCGTTATTTGACTTAAATATTAAATATTGTTATAATATATTGTAGGCGGGGTTTTTGCCCCATAACTTGGGAGGTATGAACCGATGAGGAGAATAATCATCATAGTTTGCGCGGCGGCGTTAGGGACGTGCGCTTACGCGCGGGTAGGTTCGGTTATTAGTTCTTTTCATATCGGCAACCCGGGTTCGATAAGTGTATACGGAAGTCTCTACCGCGACCCTAGTCACGTATACGCCGTATGGGACTACGGGGGCCAAAATTATTTAAGACGTTATACGGCAACGGGGTCTTTTGTCAATCAGGTTTATATCGGCTACCGAGATGAAGGTATCGGCGATGCCGACCATTGTCATTTGGGGCGACCGTACTTCGCGTTCGTAGACCTTTTTGACCTTACGGTAATAAACGCGAATGACGGTTCGATCGCCGCTTCTTTCGCTATCAAAGGCCCCGGGACGTGGAGACCCTATAACGTTATGTGGGACGGCAAGTATTATTACGTCAACCAATTCATGGATTACGGCGTTTTTAACCGGTATACTTCGGCAGGTAGCTTAGCCGGGAAGTGGGCGGCCGCGGGGTGGCCCTCCGGGATGCGCAGTAGCGGCATAGCGTTCGCTCATCGCTTCGATAACGTAGCGGGGCGATATCTCCTTGCGGCGGCGGCAGGTCGGAGCTGCGCGATAAACATGGTCAACGGTTCTCTTATAGCGACGTGGCCGTTGCCCCTCGACTCGTGCTACGGTGCGGTTTACGGCGACGCCGCGCCCTCATCATACGGCGCCGCGATGTGGGTCCATTCTTATATTTACCCTCCCGGCCGAAACTGGGCTTATCAGATCGACGTCGGCGCCCGGGCCGCGGCCTCGGTCCTCCCCGCGAGCCTGGGTAAGGTCAAGGCGATTTACCGTTAAAGGTTTTCGCCGAAAATAAAAAGCCCCCGCCGCCACGGGGCTTTTTCTTTTTGCCGTTGCGTAGGCCGCCCGCCCCTTTTAGCCTTGACAACCGGGCACCGCCGTCTTAAATTTACTTCCTGCGCCGGCCCGGCGCCGGCAACATCTTAAAATTACCCAAACCATCGAACGAAGTCGCACCGGGAAGGAGCCGACGTATGGCCAAGAAGCCCGTGATGATCAACTTAGCCGCGGACGAACTCCCCACGCGGTGGTACAACATCCTGCCGGACCTGCCGGAGCCGCTCCCGCCTCCCCAGGACCCGGAGGAGGGGCCGAGCCGCCTCGAGCAACTCCCCAACCTCCTCATCGGCGAATGCCTCAAGCAGGAGTTCGCCGAGGACCGGTGGATAGACATCCCGCCGGGGCTGCAGGAGCTGTACCTGAAGGCGGGGAGGCCGCGGCCGCTCTTTCGGGCCACCGAGCTCGAGAAGAGGCTCGAGACGCCGGCGCGCATCTACTACAAGGCCGAGTTCTTCAGCCCCACCGGCAGCCATAAGGTGAATA
>CAZWAM010000101.1:0-6577 GCA_964631855.1 uncultured bacterium
AAAAGCGGCGACGCTACGCGCCGCAAACGTACGCGATGAGCAGGGCGATAAAGACGACGGGCTTGATGAGGTCGGAATAGAACGGCGGCCCGGCGTTCCCCGGCGCGAAGTTGCGGTTCTTGACCATCTCCCGGATGTGGCCGTACGCGCACCCCAACAACCAGACGGAGCTCACCAGGACGGTCGCGGTCCAGAAGGCGCCGCGTATCCAGATGCAGAGGAAACCTAAGACGGCGTGGCTCAAGTTGGATACGGCAACCTCCCACTGGAAGGGATTGCCCGCGGGCCAGCCGATATACTTGGCGACGTGGTCCGGGTTGAAAGCGTGGCCCATAAACGCGTACAAACCCGATAGGCCGACCAGGAAGACGATGAAGTAAAACAGTAGCGTTTCTATTACGGCCGTTCTAACGACGACGATTTGCACGACCGCCGCGGCCACGGCCAAGGCCGGCAGGAGGACGTACATTACCTTCCCGCCCCTCAACGTGAGTATCGACACCCCTCCTATCACGAGCCCTACGATAAGGATTAAGTTCGCCACGGCCTTACCTCCTTTTCGAAAACTCGACTGGTAGTTCGGCCTTCTCGTTGAATTTATAAAAAAAATCGAGCCCGTCTTCCGACAAGCTCGAGCATAGGCCCCCGGCGCGCGTTAAAAAATTTTGGGTTAAAAACCTCCGCACGGGAATTCACTTCCGCGCCGCGTTCGTTGGATATTTTTACGGGCCGCCGTATAAAGCACCCGCACAAAACGAGGCCGCGCACCGTCCGCTTTGCCACCGTTGCGCGGGCCCCGATATTTCTTGGATCTGCGCCAAATTTTACTTAAAGAACGATTTTACGAAGCCCACCGAGTAGTTGGGGACGCGGCCGCCCTCGCGCCACGGCCCCGTCAGGTACGGCGTGAAGTCCACTTCGCCTTTAGTTCGGTTGTCGTGGTAGTCGTAAATCCTCGTATTGATGTAGCTCGGGTCCGCCTTACCCCACCAGCAGATCGTCGCGTCGACGTTTTTGCTCGAGCCGTTGTAAAAATCGTACGACCCGTTGCCCCGGATGTCGCTGTAATTTATGCCGACGTTGCAATTCCATAGGGTCTTGACGCCGGCGTAGCCGTTGTTCTCGACGCTTATGTGATAAAGGTCGGCGCGGGAGTTATAGGCGAGGACGCCGTTGTTGAGGCAGTAGCGAACGACCGTACCGTCGAAGGACGACCGGGACGAGCCGGTGGTGGTTGTGTCCTGGAGGCGCAGGCCGTTGGTGGCGTATTCGATTATCGCGTTCTCGAGGATAATCTGGTTCGAGCCCTCGACGACGACGGCGCCCCAGTCGCCCATCTTCTTGACGCCGTTGGCGGAGGTGAACTTGACGGGCATTCCGGCCTTGCCCTCGGCGACGAGGGCGCCTTTATACACTACAAGTTCGGCGCCGTCCTCGTAGCCGCCGGTCCCCTTAACCTCGTAAAAACGAACTTCGACGCCCGCCTCTATAGTCAGCGTAGCGCCGTTCAATATACGTACGTCGCCGTGGATGTAGTGGACGCTCCCACGTTTCCACGTCGTATCGTTCCTGATATTCCCCTCGTGCACGTCCATCCGCGCCGCGGTGGCCGCGGCCGACAGCGCCAAGGTGAATATGATGAGCTTCCTAGCCATGAAGAACCCGCCTCCTCTTCGAGCATAAACGGGCCGATACCCTAACACAAAAATGCCGCGCCTGCAACATTAATATATCCAAAATAATTATCAAAAAAAACGCCGCTTAGCATATCAAACGGCGCGCGTTGGCGGCCTCTCTCCTTCGCCGGAAAAGCCGGTAAGGGTTCCGCCTATTTCGTTGGGGCCGCTATCCGTAAAAACCAGATATAGTACGGCGGTGGGGCGTAACGGCGCCGGCTCGAGCGGCGGGCGGGCCTCACGTCCGCGACGTAGAAATCGCGGGCCAGCGTCGTCGTCAGCCCTAGAATGTAGTCGTCGCGCTCGGCGGCGGCCGGGGGCAACTCGCTTAGGAAGTAAACCTGCTTTACGCCCCGCGCCGCCAGCTTCTCCCCTACCGCCGGAAGCTGTCGCTCTTCAGTAACTAGCACGAAGGGTTGGCGAAAGTAAAGGGGCGCGGCGTACGCTGGCAGGTACCATTTATTCGTTAGAACCGGTGCCTTTGCCCGCGCGGCGACGTCGGCGATAAGGTCGTGATAGGCGGCCTTCGTGCCGGCAAGGCGGGCGAGGCCAAAGAGCTGCGTGGCGGCGGACAAGGCTACGAACGAAATCACAAAGGCCGGCCCGAGGGACCACCCGCGGCCCCCGCTTCCTTCGGCCACCTTGGCCAACGCGACGGCCGCCGCCGGCATAACGTACAGCAGGAACCGCGGCCCCCACGCGTAGCCGCTCGTATCCGGTATCACGACGAACAAGGTAGCCGCGAACCCAACCGCGGCGAGGTAGAAAGATTTCTCCAGCGCGCGAGCCGTGCCGAAAGAGCGCCTTACCGGGGGTAGCGCCAGAAAGACAAGGCTGAAGACGGCCGGGAATGCAGCGGTGACCGACGTCGCGTGACCCCTGAAAAATCGCCAATATAAGAAGGTGAGCAGGATGCCGCACGCCGCGGCGACGTACGTGCCGCCGCGCCACTTTATCCCCAATAAAGCAAAGCCGATTACGGCGGCGGTCCCTACGGCCAGATACCACGGCACGACCGCCACGAGCGAGTGGCCGACGCCGTAGATGAACGCGCCCGGGCCGCGAGGTACGCCGTAACCGAGGTTGGCGCCGACGCGCATAAACGCCGGCTGGCCCCACGCCAATTGCATTAATAACTCGAGCCCGGCCGCAGTAAATAAAAAAGTCGCCGCGGGCCAGATCGCCGTCCTCAGCCGCTCGCCCTTTTGAAATATAAACAGCGCGGCGACGCTCCACGCCGCGAGCCAATAGAACTCCGGCCTCAGCGCCGCGCCCAAACCCCACAGCGCGCCCGCGAACGCGAGCCGCGCCGTCGACTTCCTCAAGAGCAGGACAAAGCCCCCCAGCCACAGCGCCACCGCCGACGTATGCTCCCAGAAGCATAGGCCGTAGAAGAATATGGGGCTGGCGAAGGCGACTACGGCGCCGGCGAGCCACGGCCGACGCGCGCCGAACGCGCGGGCGAGAATTATCGTTAAAAGCACCGCCGCGGCGCCGGCCAGGAGCGGCAAAACGTACAAACCGCGGAAGCCGAGGGCGAGCCACCCGGGCGCCGAGGCGAGCGCGAACAACAGCGGATGGGGCGAATAGAGCTCGCCGTCGCGCAGCTCGAAGAAACGCTCGACGACGGCGTGGCGGCGCTCGAGGCCGAGCGCGTCGCCCGGCCATCGGATGCGCGCGTCGCGGAAGCCGTTCTCGGCCAGCGAACGGAGCTGGATGAATTTTACGCCCTCGTCCGAGGAAAAAAAGCCGTCCGGGGGAAGGGCCGCGAGCAGAGCCGCCGCGGCGCCGACGAAGAGCAGTACGACCAATAGGGATAATCTCGACATTGCCTCGAGCGCGGCCGATGGTAGCACGCCGGCTGAAAGCCGTCAACGGCGGGAGTTTATAAAGCATCCTTGCCGCCGGCCTCGCGTTATGCTACAAAGATGCCGAGGTAAGGTTATGGTTCGGAAATATGTCGTAACGATTATCGCGTTGTGGGCCGGTTGCGTCGCGGCCTACGGCTACACCATCGAGCAGTACCTGAACATCCGCGGCAACTTCCAGGGTTACTGGCTGCCTGGCGGCGAGGAAATTATCTTCCGCAACAAGGCCACCGGCGTCACGCAGGCTTGGCGTATGCCGGCGGACGGCGGTTGGCCCGAGCAGATTACGTTCTTCGACGAAGGCGTCCTTTTCGCGGTCCCGCACCGGGTCACGGGGAAGGTCCTCGCGGCGACGGACGTGGGCGGTAATGAGCGCTACCAGTTGTACCTGATGAACGCCGACGGCTCGAGCCTCGTCCCGCTCACCGATAATCCCAAAGTAATTTACGACTACGGCGATTGGAGTCGCGACGGCCGCTACGTGGCGGTCGCCGCCAACGAGCGCGACGAGCGCTACTTCGACGTATACGTATACGACTTGGAGACCGGCGGGCGCCGCCTGGTTATGCAGCACGACGGCTACAACCGGCCGTTGGCCTTCTCGCCCGACGGCTCGAGCCTCATAACCTACCGCGCCCACGGCTCGCAGGATTCCGACCTTTACTTGATCGACCTTACGACCGGCGAGACGCGCCACCTGACGCCGCACGACGGCGAGCTCGAGATCGGCGCCGTCGCCTGGGCCGCCGACGGCCGGGGGTTCTATTATACGCACGACGAAGGCCGCGACTTCCTCTCGCTCGCCTACTACGACCTGGCGAGCGGCGAGTACGAGTGGCTCGAGACGCCGCCCTGGGACGTTAAACAAATCGTCACGTCGTGGAGCGGCCGCTATCTCCTCTGGACGACGAACGAGGACGGCTACTCGGTCCTCCACCTCCGCGACCTAAAAAAGAATAGGGACGCGGCGCCGCCCAAGCTCCCCGCCGCAGGCGTTATGTGGGGCGTACGCTTCTCGCCCGACGAGAAGAAAGTCCTGTTTACCTTCTCGTCGCCGGCGACGCCGACGGACGTTTACGTGTGGCGCATCGGCGACGCGAGCGCGACGCGTGTGACTAAGGCCGCCCTCGCCGGCATCCCGGCCGAATCGTTCGTGGCGCCCGAGCTCGTCTTCTACCCCTCCTTCGACGGGACGACTATTCCGGCCTTCCTCTACGTGCCGCGCGGCGCCGAAGAGGACCGCTCCACGCCCGTCGTCGTCCACGCCCACGGCGGCCCGCAAGTCCAGCGGCGGCCGCGCTTCGACGCCGTCTACCAATACTGGCTCGACGCCGGCTACGCCGTCTTCGTCCCCAACTTCCGCGGCTCGATGGGCTACGGCAAGACGTACGCCGATGCCGACAACGTCGAGAAGCGGCTCGACGCGGTCCTCGACGTCTACGAAGGGTGGAGGTACCTCGCGCGACAGCCGTGGTGCGACCGCTTCAAGATCGCCATCTACGGCCCGAGCTACGGCGGCTTCATGGTCCTGTCCCAGCTCACGCAGAAGCCGTACCATTGGGCCGCGGGGATAGACATCGTCGGCATCGCCAACTTCGTTACGTTCCTGCAGAATACGAGGCCGTGGCGCGTGCCGCTCCGCGAGGACGAGTACGGCTCGCTCGAGCGCGACCGCGAGCTGTTGGAGGCCATCTCGCCGATAAACCACATCCACGACATCCGCTCGCCGCTTATGGTGGTACACGGCGCTAACGACCCGCGCGTGCCGGTGAGCGAGGCCGAACAAATCGTGGAGGCGGCCCGTATGGTCCTGGGCGACGACAAGGTCGTCTACCTCCGCTACGACGACGAAGGCCACGGACTGAGCAAACGCAAGAACCGCCTCGACGCCTACCCCAAGATGGTGGCGTTCCTCGAGGAGGCGTTCGCGGCCCGAGAGCCGTTCAAGGAGAGGCTGGAGAAGGAGGTGGAGGAGGCGGAGCGGGCGCGCAAGGAGATAATGGAGAGGGAGGGGGCGAAATGACGCCCCTCGGAAATCGGCTTAGGGCGCCTATTAAAATAGATTGACAAGCGGGCGATATGGGTATAAAATGAAAGTAGCCTGATTAAATGACTGCTCGGGGAAGTTTAGGGTGGATAAGGAAAGGGAGTCGTTATGAATAGGATAACTACAAGATGGGCGAGCGTCGTTTTGTTGGCGGCGGTCGCGTTAATTTTTACGCCGCCTATTGCGTACGGCGAAGCGGCGGAAGCAAAGTCGTGGGCGCCCGCCGCTCTCGCACGCACGCCGGCGCACCCGTGGCCGTACCCGTCGATAATAAGCTCCTTCCGGTTGACCGGCGCTACGCCGCCGGGCCCTTGCGGCATACATAGCGGCCGCAATTCGGTTTTCGTGATTTCCTATACGGCGCCCGGCGAAAATTACCTGTACGAATTTTCGCTTAAAGGGTCTTTTGTGTCCTCCCTGAGGTTACGGGGCGCCAACGCAATAACAGAGACGGACTGGTCCCCCTACCCCTACCCCAGAGACTACTTCTCGGCGTTGGACGCCGGTACGCGCGACGTTAAGATTTTCAGAACGACCGGTAGTTTCGTGGGGACGTTTATGGCCGCGCCCGCGGATGCCGTCGCGATCGGCGTAGGCGGCCGCGACGCCGCGTACGTTTACCTGGCAACGCGCGGCGGTTTGATTCGCCGATATTCGTCCCAAGGGAGCTTTTTAAACTCGTTTGGTACCGGCATTAACGTAAACGACCTAGCGGCGAGCGGCGGTTACTACCAGTGGTGGGGCAACTACGTACAAGTGGCGCCGCGCGGCCAACCCGGGCCGATATATTGTTATACGAGTACGGGGTCGTTGGAAGGTAGTTTCGCGCTCCCGGGGACCGCCAGCTACTGCGCAGAAACAATCTATACCTCCTTCTATTGGTGCCTCCGCCGCGTTAATACGCGACTTTGGGTTTACCAAGTTTTCCTTGGAGGAGGTATGCCCGTCGCGCCCGCGTCGCTGGGGCGCATCAAGGCGTTGTATAA
>CAZWAM010000102.1:0-6499 GCA_964631855.1 uncultured bacterium
CCCCCTGACAGGGGTTGTCAACTTATAAAACATAAAGCCGGCCTCAGCCGGGGCCGGCTTTCGTCGTTGCCCGGCCGTCAGGACAATTCCTCCACCGCGCTCGCGACCCACGGGTCGTGCCGGCGCCAGTACGTGTACGCTTCGGCGTCGCCCGCGACCTCGCGGATAACCTCGCGCGTTAATATCGTCATCGCGGCCTCGCGTTCCTTCTCGATGGCCGCGATGTAGAAAGCGCGCCCCTTAGCCGGCAGCGTCTCCGCGTAGCCCTCCGGGTAGAAGTCGAAGCCGCGTTCGGCGACCCACGCGACGAACTTCTCGAAGGCCGCGGCGTCGGCCTCGAAGTCGGCCAGCGCCGCGCCGCCGTGCGCGTCGTGGTAGGCCTCGGCGTACATCCTGAAATAACCGAGCACGAACAACTTCCCGACCACGAGCGGCACCTCCTCCGCCTCGAGGTCTATAACCGGCTCTATCCCCTCGCCGTCGATGAGGTGGCCGTCGGGCGAATAATAATAGGCGATGGTGATCTTGAGGCCCGGGCCCGGGCCCGCGTCGGCCGCGGCCTTCAGCGGTATCAACGTCTGCACCGAGGCCTTGCCGTACGTCTTCTCGCCCATAACCACCGCGCGCTTGTGGTCCTTCAAAGCACCCGTGAAGACCTCGGACGCCGACGCCGAGGAGCCGTCTACCAGGACCACGAACGGCTCTTTACTATACTTCGGTTCGTCCTCGACGAAGTACTTTCGTTGTTCCAACCGGCCGGCACGGCCGCCCGTATACACGACCAACGAACCTTTCTTTAGAAATAAGCCGGCCACGGCCACCGCCTCGGCGAGGGGGCCGCCGGGGTTCCCGCGCAAGTCGACGATAAGCTTCTTCATCCCCGCCTTCTTCAACTCCGCCAGCGCCTTCTCGGCATCCTCGGAGGTGCTGCGCTCCTCGTCGCGGGCGAAGTTGGCGATGCGGATATACCCGACGTCGTCCGCGGCCATAAAATAATAGGGCACGGAATCGACGTGGATGACCTCGCGCGTTATCTTGAAGTCCAATTTATCGGCATAACCCTTGCGGGCAATGCCGACTTCTACGTCCGTGCCGGCCTCGCCCCGCATTTTGAGCAAGGCCCCGCGGGTCGTAATTCCCTTAGTCGACTCGCCGTCTATTTCGATGATTTTATCTCTCGCCCTGAGGCCGGCCCGTTCGGCCGGCGTCCCCTCGAGTACGTTCATCACCGTGAGCGTCTGGTCCTCGGGCGTCACCGCTATCTCGATGCCCAGGCCGCCGAAGGAACCTTCGGTCTCGTTGATGAGGAGGCGGAAATCGTCCGCCTCCAAGAACACCGTGTAGACGTCGAGGCCGGACAACATGCCGCGGATGGCGTCGTGAATGAGCTCCTGGGGGTCGACTTCCGTAACGTAGCTCGTGCGCACGTAGTTGGCGACCGTATCGAAGAGCCTTATCTCGCGTACGAAATCTCGGGAATTATCGTCGGCCCAAGCCCGCGAAAACATCGAGGGCGCGGCCAAGAACGCCGCCACGACCGCCACGGCGTAAATTATCCGCAAAACTCGCGCTACCTTCATAACGTCACGCTCCGTCCATATCCCCGGGCGCCCCGCTCGCCGCGACCGCGTCGAGGTCGACCTCGCCGCGCTCGACGGCGGCCAGGACCGCCGGGTAAAATTCGTGTTCCACCGCCAGAACCCGTTTCTGCAGCGACTCCGGCGTATCGTCCGGCATAACCGGGACCTCGCGCCGCGCCACGACCGGGCCGTGGTCGTATTTCTCGTCGACGAGATGGACCGTCACGCCCGTAACCCTATCGCCCGCAGCCAAAACCGACTCGTGGACGCGGATGCCGTACTTGCCCTCGCCGCCGTGGGGCCCGGGCAAGAGCGCCGGATGGATATTCAATATGCAATTCGGGAAGGCCCTCAAGAAAGCCGGCCCCCGCTTCTTCATATACCCCGCCAAAGCGACGAGGTTAACGCCGTACCCGCGCAACAGTTCCACGAACGCGCGGTCGAGGTCGGCGTCGTCCGCGTGGTGACGGTTGGAGAGATGGTGCGCCGGGATGCCGTGACGCCGGGCGCGCTCGAGGACGCCCGCGCCGGAATTATTGCTGACGACGACGACGACGCGACCCTCTATTCGGCCGGCCTCGCAGGCGTCTATTATCGCCTGCGTATCGGTCCCGCCGCCGGATGCCAAGACGCCGATGCGCAGCGGCGCGCCCTTACCCTTTATTTCCGCAGCCATTCCTCCGGGTTAATCGCCATCCCGTCCTGGCGGATCTCGAAGTGGAGCGTCGGCGCGGCGACGTAACCGGTGTCGCCGACGAGGCCGATTTTCTGCCCCTCTTTGACGCGCTCGCCCGCGCGGGCCGCAAAATCGCCGAGGTGAGCGTAAATGGAGGTGCAGCCGCTGCCGTGGTCTACGATCATCAGCTTCCCGTAACCGCGGAACCAGTCCGCGAAGACGACCTTCCCCTTCATCACCGCGCGCACTTCGGCGCCGAGCGGCCCCTCTATGTCGATGCCGTCGTTATGCGTAAAGGTGCCGTACCGGTCGTCTTTGATGCGGCCGAACTTCCGGGCGAGGCGGCCTCGCGCCGGGCTGATTATCTTCCCGTGGCGCGCGAGCAGCTCCGACGTCCGGCGCCCCCTCGTCGGGACGCCCCGCCCGCGGCCCGCCTTCGACTTTACGAGCGACTCGAGTTCGGCTCTTTCCTTTCGGAGCTGCTTGAGCCGCTTGCTTAAAACGTCGCGCCGGGCCTTGGCCTCCGCCAATATCCGCTTTTTACGCGCCCGCCTTTCGCGGGCCAGGCTCAGCTCCTTCAATTTTAACCCTTGAAGCGACCTCAGGTACTCGAGCTCTCGTCGCAAAGCGTCTCGGTCGCGTTGGATCTCTTGCCGCCTCCGCACCGCGGCGCGGGCGAGCCTACGGTCCTCCCTCGCAAGCGCCAGCGAAAAGCGGACCCTGCGGACGAAGTCCCCCAACTCCTCGGCGCCTACCAACAACCTTACCATCGGGTACCGACCCATCTTGTAGACGAGCCGCAGGCGGCGGGAGAGCTCCTCGCGCCGCGCCGCGAGGTCTCCCTCCGCCTCCTCCAGGTCCGCCCGCACGGCCGCCATCCGCCCCGAGGTCTCGGTTATCTCGGCCGAAAGCTCCGCCAACGTTTTATCGATGTCCTCGAATCGCGCGTCGAGTTCGTGGATCGAGTCCACGGATAAACTTACTTCGCCTTCTGCCCTCTTGAGGTCGGCCTGGTGCCGCCTTATGTCCTCCTTTATCTTTTCCAATTTGGACCGGCCCGCTGCCAGCGCGACGGCCGCCAACGCTATCGCACACCACCGCAGCCACCGGCCGCGCCCAACAACAACTCTCTTAAGGACGGACTTCTCCATACTTAGGACAAATTATAACCGATTTCGTCTTAACGCCAACCGAAAATCAACGGCACGCCCGGCAAGCCCCGGACGCCGGCTACGCCGCCTCAAGGGCGCTTTTCAAAAGCGGTTCCGCCACCGGTTCCGCGGGCCGCAACGTCTCGAACGTCAGCTGAGCCGGCAAACCCCAAGAATCGGCCCACGCCAACCACCCGCCTAAATTCGCAGCCGCCATGTCCAAAAGAAGGCCGGGATTCTCCCCCGAGGCGCGCAGCGACTTCGCCACCGCCGCTCCGGGCGGAAACTCATCCCCGCCGATTACGTTTAAGACCGTGCCGCGAATCTTCTTGCCCCAGTGGTTGAACAGGGCCTCGCGTTCGCCTTCCGGCCGGGAGGTTATCACGACCGCCCTTTCAAACTCGGCCTGCTCCGCCGCCGTCGCGACCAACCTCCCATAACAAAACGCCGCACGTTTGTTGATCGACTTTATCTCCGAGCTCAAAGCTCTCAAGGCCTTCGCGGGCGGGCTCGCGGCGAAGCCCGTCGCGATGACGACGCTCGCGCGCCGTAGCTGATAAGCAAACGGGAAGGTCCGAAGCGATGCCGGTTCGGCACGTATGCTCACGAGGAAACATACCGCGCCCGAGACGGGCGGCATCGCGTTTCCCGAACCTTCGACCACCATAAACTCACCCCCCGCCTCGGATGCGAAGACGAACGCGTCGCCCAGGACCGAGTTCAACGGGACGCCCGTCAACCCGGTCCCGGCGAACGAGCACCCGACGGCGGGGACGCCCGTCGCCGCGGCTATCAGGTAATGATCGCCGTCGACGCGGCGGCCGTCCTTATGATAGGAGAGCAGCTTGGCCGACGATAGCGCAGCCTCTCCTACGCGGACGACTTCCGGGTACGAAGGCCCGCCGAGGTCCAAAACGACGGCCGCGGTTTTATACTTATCTTTGACTTGCTCTAAAAAATATACAATAGCAGCCGTCTTCCCAACCGCGGGCCCGGCGCCGACGAACGTCAACGTCGGCAGGCCGCCGTGTTTTAGAATCGGCGGCCACAGGCGGAAATCCGCCCCGTGTACCTCCAGGCCCATCTGCAGCGCCTCGTTCGCCCAGGCGAGACGCTGAACCAAGTCCGACTGCGTAGCGTCTACTATTGCTCGCGGCGCGAACTCTTCCGCCGCGCGCCGCACCGCGGCCGCGGCGTCCGCCTCGATTACAAAAGGAACCTCCAAGGAAAAACCCTCGGGAACCTCCCGCGCGATTAACGCCGCGCCGACAATACGGTAACGTTTCTCCACCGTAAAATAATCGACGACGGCTTGGATAGGCCCCGCGCCGAATTTCACCTCGCACAGCACGACCGCTTCCATAAACCGTCCTTATTGCCGGTAAACTAACTCCCCGGCGATAACCGTCACGACTACCTTGGCCTGAGCTTCCAGCGGATGGCCGTCCCATACGACGACGTCGCCGTCCCAGCCCCGCGCGAGTTTACCCAACCGCCGGCCCAGACCCAGTATTTCCGCGGCGTTTTGCGTAATGGCGCGGAACGCGCCCGCCGGCGTCATGCCCTCGCGCACCGCCGCCGCGGCCGACGTTACTAACGTATCTATCGGCAAAAACGGGTGGTCCGTCGTCAAGGCGACGGTACAACCGGCTTTCTCCAGAATACCCGCCGCGGCGTACGTACGCTGTCTGAGCTCTTGTTTAAACCGCCCTATAAGGGTGGGGCCGACGACGCACGGCACTCTATTCTCGAATAGATAATCCGCGATTAAATACCCCTCCGTACAGTGGTCCGACACTATGCGACAGCCGAACTCACGCGCTATCCGTACCGCGGTCGCGATGTCGTCGGCGCGGTGCGCGTGCCCCCGCAGCGGCGTCTCGCCCGCAAGGACCTTTACCAACGGCTCGAGGCGGAGGTCGAAGTCCGGGCGCTTCGCGGCCGGTAAGCGGCGCTTGCGCCGGTACTCCCTCGCCTGCGTCAACATCTCTCTCAGTACCGCGGCCGTACCCATACGCGTGACCGGCATCCGCGGCTTATCGGGGTGCGAAAACTTAGGGTTCTCGCCGAAAGCAACCTTCATACCGGCGTCGGCCTTGACCACCATCTCATCGACGACTGCGCCCGCGGTCTTTACAACGACGCCCGTGCCGCCGATCACGTTGGCGCTTCCCGGCAATACGCAAACCGTCGTTACGCCCGCGCGCCGCGCGTCTTCGAACCCGAGGTCCCGCGGGTCGATGCCGTCGAGCGCGCGCACGTGCGGCGTCGCCGCCTCCACGGCCTCGTTGGCGTCGAACCCCGGCGGCCCGGTCCCCTCGCCGTAGTTCCCCACGTGCGTGTGGGCGTCTATCAAGCCCGGCGTTACGACCAGGCCCTCGGCGTCGACTACTTCCGCCCCCGCGGGCACCTTGACGTTAGGGCCGACGGCGGCTATCTTGCCGCTACGGACGATAACGTGCCCCTTCGCCGGCGGCGCGTCGCCGCCCTTGTAAACGGTTCCGTTTATTATCGCCAACGCCTTCATCTCTACCGTCCTAACGCGCTTATGAATATAACTTACCAAAAACGGCGCGACTTTTCAAATACAACCCGCCGCAGGCCCGACAATTCCCTTGACACCGCCCCCGCAACGGAATATGATGGGGCGTTATCAAATGGAACGGAGGAGCCGTGGCCAATTACAATCGCGTTTTTCTTTTGGGAAACCTTACCGCCGACCCAGAATCGCGCGACCTGCCTACGGGCGGCATCGTAACGGACCTCCGCTTAGCCGTCAACCGTAAGTACCGCAACCGCGACGGCGAACTGGCGGAGGAAGTATCCTTTATCGACTGCACCGTTTACGGCCGTACGGCGGAAGTGGCGCGCGATTACCTTAAGAAGGGGCGCCCGGCCTTTCTGGAGGGACGCCTTCAACAGGACCGCTGGGAAACCGGCGGCGGGGAGAAGAGGTCGAAACTCAAAGTAGTAGTCGAACGCTTAGTACTACTACCTCGACGGGCCGACGCAACCGCCGCCGAAACAGCACCGGATACGACGCCGCCCGACGAACCGTCGGCCTCCGAGTTTTAAACTTAATATTCCTACTA
>CAZWAM010000103.1:0-1449 GCA_964631855.1 uncultured bacterium
TCGCTTAACGTTCTCCAGTTCTGAGCGAAGATAGAAGTAAATACCTTGAGGTACGCTCGCGCGTCGGCGCGGCGAGGGTCAGAAGCCGACGAGGGAAAACGTAACGGTTGTAACGGAGGTGCAGAAGATGACGCGTCGCAAAGTTAGTACCTACGAAAACGTGAAGCGGCAGTACAACGCCGCCGCGGACCTTATGGGTTTGGAGGACGACGTCCGTAAGATCTTGGCCGTAACCAGGAACGAAATCGTAGTCCATTTCCCAGTTAAGATGCCCGACGGTCGCCTCGAGGTCTTTACGGGATACCGGGTGCAGCACAACGACGTGCTCGGCCCGTTCAAGGGAGGCCTGCGTTACCACCCGGCAGTCGCCCTCGACGAGGTAAGGGCGCTCGCGACCTGGATGACGTGGAAATGCGCTATTGCGAACATCCCCTTCGGCGGCGCCAAGGGCGGCGTCCAGGTCGACCCCTCTCGATACACCGCTTCGGAGATAGAACACATCACGCGTCGTTTCACGTTCGACCTGGGCGATAACATTGGCCCGGAGTACGACATACCCGCGCCCGACGTTAACACCAATCCCCAAATTATGGCCTGGATCCTGGACACCTATCTTTCTACGGTGCCGGCGCACGACCGGCAAGCGTGTATCCACGTCGTCACCGGGAAGCCGGTCGAGGCCGGCGGTAGTCAGGGTCGGAATAAGGCCACGGGCCAAGGCATCGTCTTCTGCATCGAGAAGTGGGCGAAGGACCACGACGTCGACCTGGGAGGCGTTACGTACATGGTCCAGGGGTTCGGGAACGTCGGCTCTTGGGCGGCGCGTTTGATGAAGCCGTACGGAGCGAAGCTCGTGGCCGTCGAAGACGTAACCGGCGCGATAGCGAACGAAGCCGGCTTAGACGCCGACGAGCTCAAGCGTTACGTCGACGATACGGGAGGCGTTCGCGGTTATCCCGGAACCGCGCCCGTCGAGCACAAGGAGTTCTTGAGTACGAAAGCCGATATCTTCGTACCCGCGGCGCTGGAGAACCAAATTACCGCGAAGACGGCGCCGCTTTTAAACGTTAAGCTGGTCGCCGAAGGCGCGAATGGCCCCACCGACCCCGAAGGCGACAAGGTCCTGCAAGACAAAGGCATCCACGTGATCCCGGATATACTCTGCAACGCCGGCGGCGTTACCGTCAGTTACTTCGAGTGGCTGCAAAATAAACGGAGCGAATTTTGGGACCTTGAGGAGGTCGACGGCAAGCTTCATCGGATGATGATCGGCTCGTACGAGCGCGTGGAGGCCGCCGTCGAATCTCACAAAACCGACTGGCGGACCGCGGCCTACGTCGTCGCGTTGTCGCACCTCGAGACGGTGTACAAACGTCGGGGCATATTTCCGTAGGGCGCCCGCGACGGTTCAGGCCGGGGCGGCGCCCCCGGCCTTTTTTTTCGGCGCAC
>CAZWAM010000103.1:1549-6457 GCA_964631855.1 uncultured bacterium
TTTATACCTCGCCTTTCTGTTTAAGTTTTTCGACGTTGACACCGCCTCCTGAATTATGATAACTTTCACCGTAAATCGCCGCATAACGCGGCTTTTGATTTATAAAAAATGAGCTTACGCAGCTACGCCGTTCCGCATCTATCGGCGGCGGTCGCGGCCTTGCTCGCGGCGTTGTCGTGTGGGGCCCCTACCGGCGACCCCGTAGGGTTCGAACCTCCCGAGAGGCCGGTCAAGAAGGTCGTACTCTATCCCGTCGACGTGGGGTGGCGAGATACGTGTTACGACGTCTTCGTGCCGACGGGCCGTCACTACCGCCTCGCCGTGGGGAGTTACGGCGGCTCGGGCAACCGCTTCCGGAGTCGTGCTCTGATACGTTACGACGTGGGGGAAATTCCCAAAGAGATTCGGATTCCCAAGATTACGTCCGTGTTGTTGAAGTTACCGTATCTCCGGGTCTCGGGTACTTTCAACGACGATATCTATGCCGAGGGCACCGTTACGGTTGAAGCCCGGCCGTTGCTACGTTACTTCGACGAGGACGCGGCGACGTGGTGGCGGGCGAACCCCAAGGAGGATTGGGGGGCCGAAGGCGGCGACTTTGGCCCGGCGGTAGCGGACGCCGTCATCGGCAAACCTTCTTATCAGCGCGAAGACATAAATTTGGACATTACGAAGCTCGCCCTCGAGTGGCTGGCCAACCCCTACCGAAACTACGGCGTACTTTTGAAAGCGGCCGACGAGGACGCCGCGCCCGGGATAAAAGAGTTTTACTCCACCAACGATTACAAAAGCAAGGCTTTCGCCCCCCGGTTGGAAATAAGTTATATAAACGACGAGGGCGAAAAAGCTTACCGTATCGTTTTGCCCGAGAAGGATTGTTTCATAACCGACTACGACGGCAGATTCGGCGGCGGGCAAGTCCACGGTTTCGACGAGTTCCTCGATTTCGGGTCCTTCAACGGCTACGGCCGGCGCATACTAATATATTTCAACCTCTCTCCCGGCGCGACGGGCATTCCGTCGTCGGCGTCGATTGCGCGCGCGCGCCTCCGCTTGTACTACGTGCCCGCGAGTCGGAACGAAAGGGTTTATATCGTCGTCTACCGTCTCTTGGCTGCCTTTAGAGAGAAAATGAAGCAGGACGCGCTGGAGCTCCAGAAGTACCACGATAATGTCGTCTACGTAGACGTGGAGTTTAAAATGGAATCGCCGGGGTACGTCGACGTCTACGTAAACAAGCTCGCTCAGGAATGGATCTCCGGCACGCATCACAATTACGGCCTAATGATAAAGGCCGCTAACGAGAGCATGGCGCAAACCTTCCCTCGTTTCGCGGCCAAGGGTAACGCGAAACTTAGCCGCCGGCCGTATCTCGAGATCGAATATACCTTACCGGGAGAACCGCCGTTCACGCCCGCGGGCGCGTCGTAATACTTAATGTGAAACTTTTAAAAGCATATGTTATCGTCTTGATATTTATACCGTTTACGCTCAGCGTTATGCCGGCTAAGGCCAATACGATATTGGCGGCCGGGACGCCGGGCGAGCCGGGTACCGACGTCGACGCGCGCTCGCTCGCGATGGGCGGCGCAGCGCTCGGCCTATTCGACGGGAGCAACGTCAACGCGTTGAACCCCGCGGTCCCGGCATCCTACGATAGGGCCGTTTTCGCGGTTACGTTGATACGGGGTTATAACTCGTACGAGACGGCGCAGGGGAGGAGCGTCGAGATCACGTACGACATTCCCCGGGCGGAACTGGCGATACCTGTATCCCGGTCGCTTGCCATTTCGTTCGCGTTTCGCCAGGAGCTAAATCGGAACTATGAATTTACGAGGCCGATTGAATACGAGGGTAGTATAATAGGCACAAACCGCGTTCGGGGTGTCGGATCGGTTTACTCGCTTTCCGGGGGAGTGGCGAGCCGCTTTGCCGACAGGTGGTTCGGCGGCGTCGCGGTGGGTTACGATTTCGGCGCGCCCGAGGAGATAAATTCGAAAGAATTCAGAGTCAAGGGTTTTTCCTGGGTGGAAGAGATTTCCGAAACTGCGTACAAAGGGATAAAGGGGGGGATAGGTGCCGGGTATTCGGCGTCCGATGAGCTCTCGTTCGGTGCCGCGGCCCACGTCTACGGCAACCACCACGTGCACGAGACCGTTTCTAACGGATACACGACGATTTACGAGAAGGACCGCCGGTTCGCGATGCCGTACTCGTTTGGGGTCGGAGCCGCGTACGTCCCCGGGCCTCGCGGCCGGTTCGCCGCGGACGCGCGCTATACGCGGTGGTCCCGCTTCGCCGTCGACGGCGACGATTTCGGCTATCGCGACACTTTCGAGCTTCACGCCGGCGCCGAAGGCCGGTTGACAACCGTGCGCAAGTCTTTTTTCCTTTGGCGGATGCCCTACCGCGCGGGCGTATCGTACGTACCTTGGTACTCGACTGAACGCGGCCGTTTTGCTAAGGTGGGCGTATCGCTGGGCGCGGGATACCTTTTTATGAACAACGAGGATAGCCGCCTCGACTTTACGTTGGTATACGGCCGTCGGGGCGATTTGGCGTCCCGGGGTCTGGAGGAGGAGATGTTCGATTTCTACTTATCGATAGTGGGCCTCGAGACTTGGCTCGGAAAGCGCGAGAGAGAAGATTAACGCTTTATGGCAAGGTTTATTTGCCTTAAAGGAGTGAACGAGATGCATTTTCGATTAGTTTTCGTCGGGACGTTAGTCGCCGCCGTGGCCTTACCGGGCGTTTTAGCGGCCGCGGAGGAAGAGAGGGCGTTTGAATACGGCTACGTGAATATGGAGCGCGTCATCGACGAATATATCCTGTTCAAGGAAGCCAAGAAAGAGGCGGAGCGTAAGATTGACGAAGCCCGCGTCGAGGACCTGGAAAAGATGTCGGAGTACCAAGAGAAGTTGGTTGCACTCGAGGAGAAGGCGGAAGGGCCCCTCACGCCCGAGGCCAAAGCCCAGACCAAGGAGGAGTATAGTGCGCTCTACAGGGAGGCGCGGGATTTCCAGAATGCCCTTTTAGCTAAATATAAGCGTATTGAGAGAGACGCGTTCGAGCCGGTCTACAAGAACGTTTACGAGAAGATCGCGTCGTACGCAAAGAAGGAGGATTACGAGGTCGTTTTCGACTATTCGGCGATACTGTTGTACGCCGACGAGAAGTACGACATCACGGAAGATATAGTTAACGAGTTGAACGAAGAGGCGGGCATCAGTAAATAACGCCCGTGAGCGGGGCGACCATTATGGCGGAATATACGGTTGACGAACTCGCCGCGGCGGTCGGCGGCGAAGTGGCGGGTAACGGCGGCGCCGCGATACGGGGCGTCAACGGTATAAAAGAGGCCGGTCCCGACGAAGTGACCTTCGTTGCCAATCCCAAGTATAGGTCGGCTTTGAAGGAGACGCGCGCGGGGGCGGTAGTTGTCGCGCCCGAGGTCGAAGCCGCGGACTTAACGCTGATAAAGGTTTCGAATCCTTACGCGGCCTTCGCCAGGCTCCTCGTAATGTTCGCGCCGCCCGCGGAGGCCCCGGAGGGCGTTTCGGAACTCGCTTACGTTCATAAGGACGCGAGGGTCGGCGAGAAAGTTGCGGTGGGCCCTTTCGTGACGATTCGGGAAGGCGCGGTAGTAGGCGAGCGGACGACGCTCGGTTCCGGGACGTACGTGGGCCGGGGGGCGACGTTGGGCGCTGACTGCTTGATTTACCCCAACGTGACGCTCCGGGAGCGCGTTACGGTCGGCGACCGCTGTATCATCCATTCGGGGACCGTGGTTGGGTCCGACGGTTTCGGCTTTGCGACCGAAGCGAAGGTCCACTACAAGATCCCGCAAATCGGCGTCGTGGTAATCGAAGACGACGTCGAGATAGGCGCCAACTGCGCGATTGACCGGGCGACGATGGGAGAGACGCGGATAGGCCGGGGTTCCAAGCTCGACAACCTGATCCAAATAGCCCACAACGTAAAGATCGGCGAGGGGACCTTAATCGCGGCCCAGACCGGGATAGCGGGGTCGACGGTGTTGGGGAAATACTGCGTTTTGGGCGGCCAGGTGGGCATCGTCCCTCACATCGAAATAGGGGACGGCGCTATTCTGGCCGCGCAGAGCGGCGTTACGAAGTCGCTTCGCAGCGGCGAGACCGTTTTCGGCCGGCCGGCCCGGCCCTTACAGGAAGTCAAGAAACGCGAAGGCCGCGTCGCCCTCCTCGAGAAGTATTTCAAACGCGTTAAAGACCTTGAGAAAAAGGTAGCCGAGCTGGAAAAAGAGAGGCGGTAACTTAGGGATTGTTCCCTAAGCAGGACATGCCGTTATACGCAAAGCAGAGGACGGTCGCCGGCGAGGTCGAGCTTGAAGGTATAGGTCTTCATACCGGCCAGGCCGCGCGGGTAACGTTTAAACCGGCGCCCCCGGATACGGGCGTCGTTTTCGAACGCGTAGACCTGGACGGCCGGGCCCGCGTCCGCGCGCGCGTCGAGAACGTCACGGGAGCGAGCCGCGGAACTACTTTGACGGAGAACAACGTAACCGTCTACACGGTCGAGCATCTGTGCGCCGCGGCCACCGGCCTGGGGGTCGACAACCTGTTGGTCGAAATAGACGGCCCCGAGCCGCCCGTGACGGACGGCTCGAGCGCCGTGTTCGCGCAGGCGCTGCTTCAGGCGGGTATCGTCGAACAGGAGGAAGCGGGGCGGTTCATCGAACTCGACAAGCCGTTCGGCTATAAGCAGGACGGCGCGGAGATGACGATAGTCCCCGAGGACGAGCTCCGCATATCGTTTACGATAAAGTTCGAACATCCGTACCTCAAGTCCCAATTCTACACCTTCGACGCGGGGGAGGACAATTTCGTCGGAGAGATTGCGCCGGCGCGGACTTTTGCTTTGGAGAGTGAG
>CAZWAM010000104.1:0-6440 GCA_964631855.1 uncultured bacterium
ATAAAAGAGCCGGAGTAACCGAAAGAGCGAGAGGAGTTATTTATGTATAAAAATTTAACTTTTATTTTGGGCGCGGTTTTGGCCGGGGCCGCGAGTTGTCCGGCGTGGGAATTAACCCCGGCCTTGAGCTACGGCGTCGCCTTTCTGGACGGCGCGCCTAATGCCTACGTCGAAACCGAGCCGGCGCCGGAGACGGATGAGCTATTGTGCGCGCGCCTCGGTGCCGCGTTCGGCCGGTACGCCGTCGAGGCTTCGTACGCCCCACGCTACGATTTGTACGCCGTCGTCGGCGCGGTCCACGATTTTACGGCCGTCGCCCGGGCGGCGCCGATTTACCGCGACCGTTGGTCCGTCTACGGCGAGGCCGGCGTGGGGGTTTCGAAGTCCGCGGCGGCGATGGCTTTTTTATTCGAGGAGGGCCCGGAGTATGTTTGGTCGCCCGTCGTCGGCGTCGGCCTCGACTACGCGCCTTTGGAGTGGCTAGAACTTGACGCGGGCGTTTCGTACCGGGTCCGCGCGCAGGTCCTGCAGTACGGGACCGTGAGGTCGCGCGCGATTGACGTATACGCGGATTGTTTATTCGCCCCGCTGCCGTTCGTGGCCTTAGGCCCGTCCTTCCGCCAGATACTCTACGGCCCGTACGATTATTACCTGTGGGCCGAGACGCACAGGAACGGAGGTTGGGTTACGGGGAAGGAGACGTACGTCGTCGCGACCGTGGCCTTCCCCCTCCGGTTTTAACTCGTGACTCGAGGCAAAGTAAAAGCGGCCCGCGGGGGCCGCTTTTTTTCTGGTTGTGGTCGGGGTGATTACTCGAACAGGGCTTTGACTTTGCCGAGCGAGGTAGGTTCGACGCCGGGGAAGTTCCGGTACCGGTATATCATGCCTTCTTTGCCTACGGCCCAGCCTTGCTGGCCGCTCAGCATGAAGAGGCCGGAGAAACTTCGCGACGCCGGTGGCTTAGTGGGGAAGCGCGACCACTCCAAGCCGTCGTAACGCAACATCGCGCCGTCGTCGCAGGCGGCCCAACCACTTGTGGGGCTCGTGAACGCCATCTCGCGGATTCCCGACGCAGTGGGCGTATAAACCGGCGTCCATTTGACGCCTTCGTAGTGGAAGAGTTTCCCACCGGCCCCGCCTACCCAGACGTTGTTCGGCGACAGGGCGTAGATACAGAAGAAGGCCGTCGTCGTGGGGGCGTTTACGGCGCTCCACTTCGAGCCGGCGAAGTGAAAGATCCTGCCGGCGTTGCCGCAGAGCCAGCCGTCGGTTTCGCTGGAGAAGAAGACGTCGTGGAGGCCGGCGGTAATGCCGATGTTTACGCGGCGCCACGAGCCGGTGACGCCGCCGCTCCAACGGTAAACCCTACCGAGTGCGCCCACGGCCCAAGCCACTGAATTTTGCCCGGGCGGGATGGTGACGCCCCACATGTTCCGAGACTCAGGTAGGTTCGCGGAGAGCCACTTCTTGCCGTTGTAGACCGCGCCGCTTCCTCGGTAACCTACGGTTATGCCGAAGTTCGCGTTCCCGAAATCCACGTCCTGGAGGTATTGGGTCGCCCAGGTTTCGTTGACGGTCCATTTCCCGTTCAAGAAACGCAGGATCACGCCCCAGTATCCGACGGCCCAGCCGTTGTTGGCGTTGACGAACGTCACGGCGTTGATGTCTTTGGTGGTGGGGGAATTTTTATATTCTGTCCACCCCGAGGTCGCGTAACCGGCGCCGACCCCGACCGCCAACGTCGCCGCAATGACTATCCAACATACCCGCTTCATCGTGTACCACCTCCCGGTTAAGGGCATTACTCGCGGGTTAACCGTCCCAACTTAAGGGACGGCCTATTTAACTCTTAGGCGCTGCCTTTACTTCGCGTCGTCCCCTACCGCCCTCTTTTTCATTTAAAATTAAAATATATTAGGGCGTTTGTCAAGCGTTTTTTCGGGAAAACTACCATAATGAGCTAATTATGTATGTTTATTTAAGAAGTTTTTTAATCGACGACGCCGGCGGACGTGCCGTTGGGGAACGCGCGGCACGTTGGTTATGCCGGAGTGCGTGCAGTTGGATAACGCGAAGTCGATAAGACGGTAGTGTCCCGCGAAGGGGACCGACGCCGTCGCGCGCACGCGGGAGAGGGCCAGCAGGCTGTCGCCTTTGCCCCCCGCCAATATCATCGCGAGTACGTTGCGCATCGGCACTTAGGGCCGGTCCTTCCCCATTATCGTTTCCGCCAGGCGGTTCAGGTCGTCGGCGCTGAAGTAGTGGACTTTGATGGCGCCGCGTTTGGCCGAGCCGGCTATCGTAACTTTCGTAGCCAACAACTTTTCGAGGCGTTCGGCCAAATCGTTGAGGTACGGCGTGGCGTCGCCGCGGCGTCGTCGGGGGCCTTTCGGGGCGGCCCTCTTGGCTAGGATTTCGGCTTGCCGCGCGGAAAGGCCTTCCCGGGCGATGCGGCGCGCGAGCGCTATTTGCCGCGACTTCGGCTCGACGCCGACGAGCGGGCGCGCCTGGCCCGCGGTCAACTTGCCCTCCTCCAGCATGGCCAGCACCGGCGCCGCGAGCTCGAGCAAGCGGAGCGCGTTCGTGACCGCGGCGCGGCTTTTGCCGACGGCCCGGGCGACGGCCTCGTGGCTCAGGCCGTACTCGTCGACGAGTACCTTGAACGCCGAGGCCTCCTCCGCCGCGTTCAGGTCTTCGCGCTGCAGGTTCTCCACGAGCGAGAACGGCAACATCAAGTCGTCGGCGACGGCGCGGATGACGCAGGGGACCGTCTTCAGGCCGGCCTGTCGTGCGGCGAGGAGGCGGCGCTCGCCGGCGACGACCTCGTACCCCTTACCGGCGCGGCGGACGACGAGCGGCTGGAGGACGCCGTGATCGCGTACGGAGGCGGCCATCTCGGCGAGCTCGTCGGCGCCGAAGCGGCGGCGCGGCTGGCGCGGGTTCGGTTTGAGCAAGTCGACGGCGATTTCGCGGACGACGGCGCCTTCCGCGGCGCCGGGCGGTATTAATGCCTCCAGGCCCCGCCCCAGGACTTTCTTAGCGGCCATCTCCTAAAACCTCCTGCGCGAGCGCGAGGTACGCCTGCGCGCCGCTCGAGGCGGCGTCGTATAATAACACCGGCAGGCCGAAGGAGGGTGCCTCGGCCAGCCGGACGTTGCGCGGTATGACGGTGCGGAAGACGGCGTCGCCGAAGTAGCGGCGGATCTCAGCCGCCACTTGCTCCGAGAGGTTGGTCCGGCCGTCGTACATCGTTAGCAGGACGCCGTCGAGGCCCAGCGACGGGTTGAGCCGCTCGCGGACCAGCGCCAGCGTCTCCATCAACAGGCCCACGCCCTCGAGCGCGTAGTACTCGCACTGTATGGGGAGGAGGACCGACTCCGCGGCGACGAGGGCGTTCACGGTCAAAAGGCCCAGCGAGGGCGGCGTGTCGATCAATATGTAATCGTATTCGTTCGTGACCTCTTTTAATTTAAATTTGAGTCGCGCCTCGCGGGCCTCCCAATCCGCGAGCTCGAGTTGGGCGCCGACGAGGCGGGGGTGGGAGGGCGCGAGCTTAAGGCCGGGGACGCCGGCCTCGACGACGACGTCCGAGAGCGTGGCCCCGCCCAGCAGTAGCTCGTACGTAGTGGCCTCGAGCGCGTTCCGGTCGACGCCAAGGCCCGAGGTGGCGTTGGCCTGCGGGTCGATATCCACCAAAAGGACCGGCCGCTCCGCGGCAGCCAGGGCGGCGGCGAGGTTGACCGCGGTGGTCGTCTTGCCGACGCCGCCCTTCTGGTTCGCAATCGCGACGACTTTCTTCATATCAGCGTTCATGTTTCACGTGAAACACTATGGCCGACGTTCCACGTGAAACCTAATCCTTAATCACCTCGACGAGGAGGCGCTGCTTCGCTAAGGTCGGCAGGTTGTATTTATGTGCGTTGACTAGCCGGCCGCCCGCGGCGCCCGCTTCCTCTGCCAAGGTCGTTAACCTATCTTCGTCTATATCCCCCAGGAAGAGCACCGTCCGGCCGCCCGTTTTAATTATTGGGAATAATAACCTTAACGCTACCGCGGCTCGAGCCAGGGCCTTCGTACACGCAACGTCGAAACGCGCGCCGGCCAACTCTTCCGCAGGCCGCCCCTCAACGGCGACGTTCGCCAACGCCAATTCGGCCGCGGCTAGCCGTAAGTACTCCGCTTTGCGCGGGGAAGGTTCAATTAACGTTATTTTTAAATCTTCCCGTACGATGGCGAGCGGCAGGCCCGGATACCCGCCGCCGGACCCTACGTCCGCGACGCTCGCGCCGGGGGCCGGCGGTACCAGCTCCTGTAGTTTAAGGCTGTCCAAAACGAGGTGTACGACGTACGCCTCGGCCTCGAGCGGCGCCGATAGCCGAGCCCTTTTGCGGTATTTTTCGTGCAGCGCGGCGAGCTTTTTTAGCTTTTCCCGCTCTCGTTCGCCGATTTCGGGCAAATATTTATTTAGAAAAAAGCCGACGTCGGCTCGAGCTGTTCGCGTGCCCACGTCGGCATATTAACTCCGGCCGCGCGGCCTGTCAACCGCGTTTTCCCTTGATAAATCGCAGCAGCACTATCAAATCCGCGGGCGTGACGCCCTGCAGCCGCGACGCCCGGGCCAGCGTCGCCGGCCTGACGCGCCTGAGCGTGTCCCGCGCCTCGCTCGAAAGGCCCTTAACGCCCTCATAATCCAAGTTTTCCGGTAGCGCCGCTTCCTCGTAGGCCGCCAGCGCCGCGGCCTCCTCCTCCTGCCGCCGGACGTACCCCTCGTACTTTATGTCCGTCTCGACGCGGGCCCGCGCCGCCTCCGCGAAGTTGGATATTTCGGGTACCTCTTCCTTTAACGATTCAATGGTAATCTCCGGGCGCCGCAGCATCTCCGCCGCGCCCTTCCGCCTCGAGCCCGCGCCGACCTTGCGCTTATTTAATATTTCCCCCAAATCCTTTACCTCTTGCCTAAGCCGGAGTAGCGCCCGGCGCCGCGCCGGTTTGACCAGGCCGAATTTATAGCCGTACTCGAGGAGGCGGTCGTCGGCGTTGTCCTCGCGGAGGCGCAGGCGATACTCTGCCCGGGCCGTGAACATCCGGTACGGCTCGACGTGCTCCTTCGTGATGAGGTCGTCGACAAGGACGCCGATGTACGCCTCGTCGCGGCGGAGCGTAAAAGGCTCGTCGCCGCGGCAGCTTAGCGCGGCGTTGACGCCGGCGACTAAGCCCTGGGCCGCGGCCTCCTCGTAGCCGGAGGTCCCGTTTATCTGCCCCGCGCAGTAGAGGCCCGGGACCGCTTTGGCCTCCAGCGTCGGCTCGAGCTGCTGCGGCGGGACGAAGTCGTACTCGACGGCGTAGCCCGGCCGCGTCATCCACGCCTCTTCCAGGCCGGGGACCGTTCGCAGCGCCGCCTCCTGAACGTCTACGGGCATGCTGGTCGCGAAGCCATTGACGTAGAACTCGTCGAGGCGGCGTCCCTCCGGCTCGAGGAAGAGCTGGTGGCGCTCGCGGCCGAAGCGCACCACCTTATCCTCGATCGACGGGCAGTACCGCGGCCCGACGCCCACGATGACCTTCTGGAACAGCGGCGAGCGCTCCAGGTTGTCCGTCAGCAACTTAGCCGTCCGCTCGTTCGTGTGCGTGATATAGCAGGGGAGCTGTTTTATTTTAAGGGAAGGCTTCGTAAACGCTGGGCACGGCTCGTCGCCCAGTTGGACCCGCGTTTTATCTAAATCTACCGAGCTCGCCTTGACGCGGGGCGGCGTGCCGGTCTTGAGGCGGCCGAGCTCGAGGCCCAGCTCCCGCAGCGAATCGGACAGACCTTCGGCGGGCGGCTCGCCGACGCGGCCCCCTGCCTCTTGCCGCATGCCGAAATGCAGGAGGCCGCTTAGGAACGTCCCCGGCGTTAGGATTGCTCGTGGCGCGGGGAAGAATATGTCCCCGGCAATCACACCTTCTATGCCGGCGTCCCCCGTTACAATTGCCGTTACCGCCGCCTGGCGGAGCTCGAGGTTGGCCGTACGCTCGAGCAGCCGTCGCGCGCGGCGCCGGTAGTCGTCGCGGTCGCATTGCAAGCGGGTACCGCGGACCGCCGGCCCCTTCGAGCGGTTCAATATCCGCCCCTGAATGGCCGCGGCGTCGGCCAGCAGGCCAATCGCGCCGCCGAGCGCGTGGACCTCCTTGACGAGGGGCCCTTTGCCGACGCCGCCGACGGCGGGGTTGCAGGACATCAACCCTATGGTGTCGAAGCGGCCGCTTAGGAGGAGCGTCCGGCAGGCCATCTTGGCCGCGGCTCGCGCGGCTTCAATTCCCGCGTGGCCGCCGCCCACCACGACTAAGTCGTACGTTTGCGGGTACGTCCACATATCCCAATTTTGTGCCCCAGACATTCCTGTCTGGGGACTACACTACCGCCGGAACGCCCGCCGCAGCGCGAGGATGAAGAGGGTGAT
>CAZWAM010000105.1:0-6433 GCA_964631855.1 uncultured bacterium
AAAAACCCGCCCTCTCGGGCGGGCTTTCTATTTCCGGAAGATATAACCGTTACTGGTTCACCGGCTCCTTGACGATCCAGGCCTCGGGATAGCCGGCGTTGCGCAGGCGGTCGCGCATCGCCTCCGCCGCGGCACGGTCCGTATAGTCGCCGATGCGGACCTTGTAAAGGCCCTGGATATGCTCGACGTAGACGCCGGTGCCCGGGAACGCCGCGCGGACCTGGTCCGCGACGCCGTTCGCGTTGTCCTGATACGAGCTCGCAACCACCTGAACGCGGTACCCGTCCACGATGCCGCCGACGTAGGGAGCCGCTACCGAAGTCGGCGCCTTGGCCTTCCCCGCCTCGACGCGCCCGGCCGCGCCCGTCGAGAACTCCCCGCCCGCGGCGAACTCGTCTACTTCCTCGCCGACGTCCGTATCCGCGGGGACGATCTCGCCGACCACGACGGACCCCTCGACGACGTTCTCCTCCTCGGCGCCGCCGTAATAGGCCGGGCCGCCGCCGGTCCGCCGGCAGCCGGGGAACGCGACAACCGTCGCGATCAACGCCAACAATAATATCCATTTATTCATCGCAGGCACCTCCCGCGCGCTTCGCTCCTTTAAGGCTTCGACCCGGCAACGAGGCCGGGCGTTTAACGGTACTATTATACTAAAAATCGCCGGAAGGCGCAAGGTGCACAACAGCCGCGCCACTACTCAGTCGCGGCCTGCGGCAGCGTCTCCGCCAACATCCGCTCGTACAGGATGTTCGTCTGATTGGAAAGCAGGTCCAACAGCTCGTCGTAGACGAGGGGCGCGTCGGAGGCGCCGTTATCGCAATATACCATCGCGAGGGTCCGGCCGCGGGAGATAAGGGGAACGACTACTGCATCGCCGCTTTTGGGCCTACCTATTTTCTCGAAAAGGAGCTTGTGGGCCGGTTGGCCGGGGTCGGGTTTGCCGCGGAACGTGGCCCTCCGCTCCGCGACGGACCGGAAGACGGAGGCACCGTCCAGCGGTATTTCGACGTTCTTGGCTATGATACCCAACGGCGTGCCGTCGTCGGCGTCGCCGAAGCCGCCGATGCCGTAGGCGCGGCCCTCCCTTACAACGAACAATAACGCGCGCTCGTAGTTCTCCGATATAATATTCAACAGGTCGAGGGATACGAGGAAGGTAAAGTCGGAACGTTGGGCCTCGCGAACGAACTTCTTGAGCTTCAAGAGGTACGCCTCGAGCGAGCTGATCCGCTCACGCCACTGCCGCTTCACGCAAACCAACTCGTAATTACGTAACGACTCGACGACGACGGTCCAAAGCTCGCGGACGAAATTCCTGACGTCGGGTGGCCGCGGCCTTTCTTCTAAAAGCGCGGGCGGGGGCATAGCGACGACGGCGCGGGCGTGTTTATCGAGGAGGGCGAGCCGGAGAGGGTAGTCCACGCGCTCGGCGACGCAAATGACGTCGGTCGCCCGCGAGGCACCCTTCAACTTGGACAATAGCTCCCCCGCCCGTCCCGCGCCGCCCTGCCGGCCGCTCGCCGAGGCGAAATCCACGTCCAGTACGACGACCGGCAACCTGCCGCCGCGCATCACCCCCTCCACCGCTAACATCAATTCCGTGAAGGATTGGAAGGCTCGGCATTCGACGTTCTTGTTCGCGGCAACCGAAGCGAGCAAGGCGTATAAGTCCTCTCTGTCGGAATAAAGGTATACGGTATGCTCCGGCGGCGCCGGCGCCTCGATTTCTTCGGGCGGCGTAACCTCCGCCGCGGGCCGGGCCTCGCGCTCCTCGGGCGCCGCTCCCGCGGCCGCTTTGTTCCTCTCGTCGAAAATACGAATGCATTCCAAAAGGAGATGTTGGGTGTCGACGTTGACGCCCGGCAGCAGCCCCTCCACGGACACGGCCACGTCGCCCGGCGGTTCCCTCCCCGCGCCCAGCTCAAAGACGAAATCGCCGTCGAGCCAGAGGACGAAGTCCCGGACGGCGGCTTCGATCTGGTCCACCACCGCCGACTTCACTTGTTCCTCGCCAAGAAGGCCCATCTCCACCAATACCCGGCCCAAAGGCGTGCCTTTATACTCCAGCCGCTGGGCCGCGACGGCGCGCGCCAACTCCTCTTCCGCAACGAGCCCTTTAGCCATGAGAATATTACCGAGGTTGTTCTCGGCGGCGTTGGTCGAGGCCTGGCCGATATTGCCGTCGCGGAAAACTACGAAGCCCCGACGGTCCCGGCTTTCCAAATAGAGCGTCCCGCTGCGCCGGCTGGCGTAGATGAACTGCAGAACGTCGACCACCGGCATGTCTTCTAGTTTCCCCTGTAACGCCACTTTTATACGTCCCTTGCTAAAGCTCCAAAGCGCGCCGGACCTCCGACCAAAGCGCTTCTCCGTCCAAAACGATATGCCGGTCCGGCGTGACGCCCGCGATCGCCCGGCCGCCGACGTCGCTCGAGCGAACGTACGCCGCGGGTATATGCCGCGTAGCCTCGACCGCGTCTACGAGCAGGGCCACGCGCGCCCCGCCGCCCATAAGCACCAGCGCTTCGCCGTACGAACCGTCTTCTTCCAAGCCGAGCAAATACTTCGTATTCAACGCGACGTATACGCCGCCCCAGCGGTGGAAAAGGCCCGCTATCACGGTAGGCGCCTTAGGTACGGGCGTTATCTTCGGGAGCTCGAGAACCTCGCCGGTCACGGCCGCGGGCAAGGCGTATTTCTCTTCGCGCAACGTGAAGAGCGTATAAACGTCGCCGGCATCCGCGGTTTCCTCTTCCTCGCGTTCCGCCAGCGCGCTCGCGCGTTCCTCCAGTACGTCGGCGAGCTTCTCGTCCTCCACCATATCCGCCATGGCGTCGAAGAGCGCCGACCAGTCGACCGCCTCGCGCGGTTTTTCTTCTTCCTTCGCCTCGAGTTCGTCGCGTTCCTCTTCCATATCGGCCTATCTCAGAGGACCTGATTAACGATTTCGCGGAGGCGGCCCACGGTCAGGCCGTCGCCCGTCATCTCCTCGTCGTCGCGGCGCCCCTCGAGCAACTTCAGCACGTTGCGATACGAACGGGCCGCGCGCCCTTCGTCCCGGCGCCAACGGTGGTAGTTCGCCATCGAAAAATGCCCCAGGACGAAATTCTTTTCGACGTAGAGCGAGCGCCGGAGGTTCTCGAACGCCTCCTCGTTTTGGCCCATCTCGTCCTGGATTAGGGCCGCGATGTAATAAACGTAGGCATTCGTCTTATCGAGCGCTTCGCCGCGGCGGCACCACTCCAACCCTTCTTCGTATCGGCCGAGGTTCCCGAGGATGCGGCCCATACGCCAACAAACTTCGGCATCCTCGCGCGCGCGGGATAGCTTCGATAGCTGCTCCAACGCTCGCGCGTCGTCGCCCGCGGCCACGAGGCGGTCCGTTCGTTCCAGCTCGCTTGCTGCCGGCCGCTTGTACAAAGGCACGCGGGGCCGTTCGGGCGGCCGGCGTCGCTTAGGTGCCGCGGCCACCTCTTCCGCCGCCCGTTTCCGGTAGACGAATGCGCCCGGGAAGTGCACGGTCTCGAAACCTTCCGTAAAGACGAGCGGCTCGACGTGACCGCCGACGTACCAACCCCCCGGCGCGAGGTAGCGTCGGAACAACGCGGAAACGCGCGCGATGCCCGCGTCGTCGAAATATATGAACACGTTCCGACAGAGGATTAAATCGAACGGCGCCGGGCCCGCCGCCAAGACATTATCCCGTTCGTCGAGCAGGTTGGCCCGGACGAACCCGACTATGTCCCGCACTTCCCCCCCAACCTGCCATCCCTCGCCCCTCGCCTCGAAGTACTTCGCGCGCCAATAGTCGTCCACCTTGCGGAACGACCACTCGCGGTAAACGCCCTCGCGCGCCGCTTCCAGGAAGTCGGTATTTATATCCGTCGCGAGGAATTCTATTTTCCAATCCTCGGCGTCGGGCAGCGTCTCCAGGATTAGCATCGCGACGGAATACGGCTCCTCGCCCGTCGCGCAGCCGGCGCTCCATATTCGGAGCCGCCGTTCCGCGGCACGCCTTTTGTATATACCCGGTAAGATGACGTTCTTGAGGGCGTCGAAGTGGGCCTGGATGCGGAAGAAATACGTCTCCCCCACCGTCAATTGGTTAATCAACCGTTGGAGCGCCTCCGAGCCGGAGGGCGAAGTAACGCCGCGGCAGAACTCGGCGGCGTCCAGGCCGTCGGCGGCGCGGCGGCACGCTTTTTCCAACTCCACCCTTTTTTGCGGCGAGTAATCCAAGCCGAAGCGCTCGCGCAGGAAGGCGCTCAGCAGCTGGAATCTTTTACCGTCCAACTCGAAGGTATCGCTCATTCTTCGGATTCCGCCGACTCCGCGCCGAGCTCGAGATCGGGCGGCACTTCCGGTTCCGCGGATTCGGGCGCCGCGGCCGCATCCGGTAAAAGGGTCGCGGGCTCGAGAACGCGGATAAGGTTCCCGCCGTCGTCGTAAGCGCCGAGGAAGGGCCGTCGCGGCAAGCCGGCGTCCCCCGCGGGAATAATCTTTTCGCCGTCGAGGGTCGCGACGTCGATCACGGCCTCTACGACCATAGCGACCCGCCGGCCGCCCGCGGCGAAATAGAGGACGTGGTCGCCCACGTCCATTTCCCTGCTTTCGGTCCGCAACGTTGCGCCCGCGTCCAGCACGGGTACGAGCTCGCCGTGAAAATTGACGACGCCCGTATAGCCCGGGCCGAGCTCCCCCTCATCCTTTATCGTAACCGCGCGCGAGATCCCTTTGACCGACCAAAGTGGCAGCGCGTACGTCTTGCCGCCCACGCGGAACGTCACGACCGTAAAATGCCCCTTCGGCAGGCGCAGCTCGTCTATCGCGGCGCCGAGGTAATCCGCTTTCAACGCGAGCAGCTCTTCCTCGAGCTCTTTTATCTTAGCCTCGAGCTTTTCGTCTATCTTCTTCTTTCGCGCCAAAACGTTCCTCCGGCCGTCCGTATGACCCTTTTCCGTATATAATATATATCTTTAACGCTTGTTATGCAAGGCCTTATCGCACCCGGGCCCAACAAAAAAGCCCGCGGCGCGGGCCCACGCGGCCTTAACGACCTTTCCGGAACCACGTCAGCGCGGATTCCTGGACGTATATGCGAATGGCGATCAACGCCGTGAACGATATCCAAAGGACCCATAAGAATTTCACCGCCGGGTCGCGCTTGTACGTAAAGCCGCTCGCCTCCCGGTACGACAGGAAAGTAACGTCGTGGCCGCGGACGTCGGTCCGTTCGCCTTGACTTAGGCGAACGCCGGGCCGCACGTCCTTGGTGACGCGGTGCCACTTGTCCTCGGGCATCTCCTTGAGCTCCACGTACGGCCCGATAGGTTTGGGGCCGTCGTCGCCGAGCAGCGTACCGCCCGTGACGGTCGAAACCATCAGCGTCTCGTCGCCCACCGCGAGCGGCTCGCCCGCCTCGAGCTCCCGGATGTCGCCGTCCACGTCGAACTTTACCTTCTGCTCGAAAGACGCCTGGTAGTACTTCATGCCGCCGTAGACGAGCGGGTCGTTGACCTCGACGCGCTTAGCGGCGACCACGTCGCCCTCCGCGACGACCTCGAGCGCGCTGAGCCAATCCTTAACGAATACGCGGCCGTCCTTCTCGACGTACTCGGTTTCGAAGCTTTTGAGGCGCAGCTCGTAGCGCGTCTCCTCGTTTTGGGGCGCCTCGAGGCCGAGCTTCGGCGCGAGCCTGGCCCAGGTCGTCTCGCCCCTCTTCAGCGGGACGCGCGTCGCCTCGCCCGGCTTGAGCCAAATTTCGCCGCCGTAGGAGAAAAGATAAGTGACGAAGAAGCCGACGAACATCCCCACCAGCGCCAGGTGGTAGAGCGCCGAGACCGCGAAATGGGCCGTTATATTCCTCGGGAAAAATTTCCGTAAGATTTCGACGGAGCAGCAGAGGAGGTTGACGCCCAAGAGGACCGCGGGGACGAGGAATATGGGCCGGTGGAAAATATCCAGGAGGCCGAGGTCGCGCAGCGCGTGGTACGTCCCCTCGTCCCAGGCCTTGAGGTAGAACTCGTCGTCCATACCCTGCGGCACGAGCGCGCCGACGACCATGAAGGCCGTCAGGATGAGCACGAGGACCACCGCGACCTCGAGAGAGGTTAATAATCTCCAAATTACGCCTAATGCGCCCTTGGCCATAATTTAGGTTCAACCTTTACGTATACGCGTGCGCGGTCGGGAGGCCCAACAGCCTCGCGACCGGGTGAAGTATATTAGTCACGAATATCCGGCCAAAAGGCGGTTACTAAGTTCGAACCAGACTCCGTATGATATCCGGGCCTTTTTCCTTACCTACTTTGCGGTAAATATTTAGTAGTTCCGCGTACGTACCGCGGCCCCCGATTAAATCCCAAAATTCGGCCCCGAGTAGAACTTGGTTTTCTAAGTCCAGGGACTTGGCGGGCCAATGCGAGTATTG
>CAZWAM010000106.1:0-6347 GCA_964631855.1 uncultured bacterium
ATTTACGAGGCCCGCGGCCCGAATAAACGGGAAAAATTTAATACCTAAATATGCGTAAAAAAAGCTTGCATTTTTACGGGAAGTTTGTTAGTATACATTTGGGCGCAAACTAAAAAAGGAGGTGATTTGCTTTGCGGAAGAGAATAATGATTGTATTAACCCTCGCGCTGTTGGCCGGTAGCGCCTCAGCGAAGTTGGGCGACCTGGTAGCGTCGTTCAGCAACTTCGGCGCGGGCAGCCACTACGGCCTCGCGGCGGACGCCAACTACCTCTACTCGTACTGGAATGTGGGATTCCCCTTCAACTACCCGATAGTCACGTTGAAAAGGACGAACGGGGCCTTCGTGAAGACTTATCCCGCCCCCGGCCCCACCGACCCGCAATACACCCGCGGCTTGTGCTACGACGGTACGGGCAACCTCTACAGCAATAACTACCTTCGCCACTACGTCACCAGGTTCCGCGCGTCGGACGGCAAGCTGCTCAGCACCTGGACCTGGCCCTCGGGCTCCCGCTACGGCATCTGCGTCGACCACAAAGGGACATCAGCCGGGACCAACATCTACCAGAACTACACCCGTACGTGGTGGGTGTCCACTCTTACCGGCAGCCAGAAACGCGCTTTCCGGGCCCCGGTTAGCAGTTACGCCTACGACCTCGCCTGGGACTGGAACAACAACCTGATCTGGTACGGGAACTACAACGACGAATTCATTTACGGCGTTAACACCAATGCCTCTATCGTGGCGAAGTTCGGACTCCCGGTCGGACCTGAAAACCCCTACGGCATCGCCTACTGGCCCGATTATCTCTACGTGAGCACCTCGGGCGGTACGCCCGACGAGTACATCTGGGTCTTCGAATGCCCGGGCACGGTCGGCGTGACCCCTGCGTCCGTCGGCAGGATCAAAGCTCTATTCGATTAACGAGTGAATTGAGCCGAAAAAGCCGCCTTTCGGGGCGGCTTTTTTTCTTCCCCGGCTGAGGAGAAAAACCATTTTCGGAAACGCGCCTCTTAGGCGCGACTTCCGTTCCGCCAATACGCGTTTCAAAAAAGCCACCACCGCCGTTATTCAGTTTGACAAAGCGTATTTTAGTCTGTTACTATTCCAGTAAGGTCTGGTTTCCTGAGGACTTCACGAAAGGGCCCACCGCTCCAGCGAAGCGCGTCCTTCCGCGTGCATCGTACATGCCATGCCGAATTACATAAAAATAAGCTCGGTTAAAAGGTAAGGGGGCCCAAGATGAAAAAACTCTTTCCAATAGTTATGGCTGCATTATGCGGTGCCGGCGCTGCTTTCGGCGCGCTGGGCGACGTCGTGGCCTCGTGGCCTTCGCCCGGCAGCATGCCGGCCGCGGTCGCGCGGAGCAACGGCCGCATGTACGTCTTCTGCAACACCGCCGGCGGCACCATCTATAGCATGACTACGAGCACCGGCTCAGTTTACGGCTCGTACCGCGCCGCGGCGGGGACCAATTGCCGGGGCTTAGCTTATTCCTGGGGAGGCCACTTGTGGCAGGGCAGGGCTTATAGCCCTCCCTACTACGTTTACGATACGGCGTCGAAGAACGGCAGCATATACCGCTCGTACGCCCACCCCTCCGCTTGCTACGGCGTCGCGCCCCTCGCCACGGGCGACGGCGGCGCCGGCACGACGGCCCTATTCACGTCCAACTACCTGCAAAAACGTATCTACCAGCTCAGCTTAGCCGGGAGCGTTCAACGGTCGTTCGCCGCTCCCTACAACATGCACGATATTGCGTACGACTGGCGGAGCAAGGTCATTTGGGGGGGCATGGACCGCAGGCCGGTTTACGGCGTCACCACCACCGGCTCGTTCGTAACGTCTTTCAACGCCCCCGCGAACAATCCCTACGGCATAGCCTACCACGACGAATACCTCTACGTCGTGAACCTCTCCAGCCCCTACCGCATATGGAAGGTCCACTGCCCGGTCATACCCAACGTCGGCACGAGTCCCTCCTCCATGGGTAAGATAAAAGCGACGTACAAGTAGACGCAAGTCGCACACTAATAAAAAAGCCGCCCGGCGGGGCGGCTTTTTTCCCGAATCATCACAAATTAAACAAAGCGCGGTAGACGTACCAAAGTTCGCCGAGGGTGTGGCCGGTCGTCCCGCGGACCAGGGCGTCAACCGGCGGCAAGATAAGCCAGTGGAAGACGGGCAAGCCGACGGTAGGGCCGAAAAATATCGCGAGGAAGAATACTATGAGGACCGTTCGGCCGTAGCGCGCGATAAAGTGGCCGTAGGATGCCGCGGCGTCGCGCGGTAAAATTGCCCAAAGGACGTTCGAACCGTCGAGCGGCGGTATGGGCAATATATTGAAGACGGCGAGAATAAAGTTAATGTACACCGCGTTAAAGAGCACTAGGTAAAGGAGGCAAAGCCACGACGACGCGAAAATGGCCGGCGCGTGCGACCCGTAGGCGTAAAGGCCGCCCAGGCCGAAAGCCAGAACCACCCCCAATACCAAATTCGAAACCGGCCCGGCAAGCGAGGTAATTAGGATACCCTTCCGGGGATCGCGGAAGTTTCGAGCATCTACGGGCACCGGCTTGGCCCACCCTATGCGCGCGACGAAGAGCGCCACCGTGCCCAACAGGTCTAGGTGTTTTAGCGGGTTAAAACTGAGCCGCCCGGCCAGCTTAGCGGTCGGGTCGCCGAGGCGCCAGGCGGCATAGCCGTGGCAAAATTCGTGTATCACCAGGCCGAATAGGATCCCCGGGGCGAGGTACAGCTTGTCGAGCCACCATTCCGTCGTAAACATATCCTACTTCCTGGGGTGATATTTCTCGTGGAATTCTTTAAGGGTTTTCGTATCTAAATGAGCGTAAATTCTTGTGGTAGCTATATTTGCGTGCCCTAATAATTCCTGGACGGTCCGCACGTCCGCGCCGGCCTGAATCAGGTGCGTTGCGAAAGTATGGCGGAAAAGATGAGGTTTCACGCCCTCTACGCCCGCAAGAGCGGCATATCGCTTGACGGCCTTCCATAACGATTGCCGGCTTAGAGAGCGCCCCCCGCGGCGAGGCGAGGGAAATAGAAACGGACTTCCGAGAGCTTGCGCCTCGAGCAACTCGATGTATTTATCCAAATAAGCCTTCGCAACCGCGCCGAAAGGGACCAGGCGCTCCTTTCCCCCCTTCCCCCGGACGCGCAAAAGCGCCAGCGCTAAGTCGACGTCGGCCCTTTTCAATTCAACCAGTTCGCTGGCGCGCAGGCCGCAGCCGTACGCCAGGGCGAGCATGGCCACGTCGCGCGCCGCGCTCAGTCGCTTTTTCGCCGATGCGCCGACCGCTTTCACGGTATCGAACGCCCGCGCCGCGGCCCCGATTATCGCCTCCACGTCCTCTATTTGGAGATAGTCCGGCAGCCGCGACGGCGTCTTCGGCGACTCAACGAACTCGAGCGGCGACGACACGACCTCCCCCTCGTCCAAAAGGTAGCGGTAGAAAACGCGGAGTGAGGATAGGCGACGCGAGAGCGACGTTGCCGCGGCCCCCGACGCGGAGAGCCTTTGTACGTACGCGACGACGTCGCCCAACTCCGCGTCCCGGAAGCCCCCGTGAAACGTTACGAAATTCTTGACGTCCCGCAGATACGCCGCGACCGTGTTTTCCGCAAGGCCGGCCTCGGCGACGAGGTAGGCCTTGAAGCCGCGAAGCACGGCCGCCGCGGCCGCGTCTGAGGGGAGGCTCCCGGCTATAGCGTTCATATTTGCCATGGCGTAATACGAGGGCCGGAACGTTCCGCGAGGCCGACGGCGGCCCACCCGGCGCGGGCGGTACCGCGGGCAAAGAAGGCCGCCGAGGCGAAAAAAGCGGAAGCGATATTAAAATTAGCTATAAGCGGCGCCGTTAACCCTTCGTCGCCCGAAGCTATTGCCCACCCACGCCTACGACGGTTATCTTGCCGCCGTTCGCCGCGGCGATAACCTCGTCGCGGTCTATCAAAAAAGACGAGCCGGCCTCGAGCGCGATAACTTTCAAACCGCCCGATATCACCAACCTCAACGTCGCGAGGCCGACGGTGGGGATATCGAAGCGGCGGTCTTGCTCCGGCTTCATCGCCTTGACTACGACGCCGCCTTTGCCGTCCGTCAGCTTCGCGCCGCGCCGGACCGTTTCATCGGTTCCCTCCAAAGCTTCCGCGGCGAGAACGACCTTATTGCGCACTACCACCGTTTGGCCGACACCCAAGGCCGCGAGGCCGCGGGCTTTTTCGAACCCGAACTTAATATCCTCGCGTTCCCTTTTACCGGGCTTTCGCTTAGTATATACCTTTGCCTGCACTACGTAACGCTCGAGGATTTCCGTCTGCGGCAGGACGATAAAGCCTTCGCCCTCGAGCTCGCGCACCAACTCTCCCATCAGCTCGTCGTCGGTAAAATCGCGGACGCGCGCGAGTATCTTCACGGCGCGAGCGTCGAACCGAAGCCCCGCCAAAACGGGCGCCTTTTCCACCTTGCCGGCGAAGATGCAATACTTAGCGTTATTTACTTTCAAGAGTTTTATGGCCCGACCGGCCTGGCCCAAGCTCACGCGCTCGACGTGAATACGGTCCTTCAAACGGCGCACCGCTTCGTCGGTTACGCAGACGGCGAAAACGCCGGCCACGCCCTCCGGGTGGCGCGCTATCGCTTCTTCCGCAACCAATAACGGGATCTGTCCGGAGCCGGCTACAATACCTATTTTACCGTCGAGGCTCTCCATAGGCAAGTGACTTTATCCGAATTATTTCAATATGCCACGCTCGGAACTTTTCAAAAAATCGATTACGTCTCTAACCTCTGAGAAGTCGCCAAGCTCGGCTTCCAGCTTAGCTATGGCCTGCGTTTTGTTTAAATTCTCGCGGTATATTATCTGGTATGCACGTTTGAGTGCCGAGCGCGCCTGCGGCGGAAAACCACGGCGTTGCAATCCAACGATATTTATGCCGACGACGCGCGTAGGGTCGCTCGCGGTTAATGCGTACGGAATTACGTCCTGGCTTACGCGGCTCATACCCCCTATATAGGAGTGCTTACCCACGCGCGTGAACTGGTGGACCGCGGCTAAGCCGCCGATAAACGCGTAATCGCCGATTTCGACGTGCCCCGCGAGCGTCGCGCAATTGGCTAAGGCAACGTTATCGGCCAATACGCAATCGTGGGCTACGTGGGCGTAGGCCATTAGTAAGCAGCCGGCGCCCACGCGCGTCGTCCCCGACGCCTTCGTGCCGCGGTTGACCGTAACGAACTCGCGGACCGTCGTGTCGTCGCCGATCACGAGGTTCGATTCTTCGCCTTCGAACTTCAAATCCTGCGGAATCGTCCCCAAAACGGCGTGCGAGAAAACGCGACACCGTTGCCCCATCGAGACGGCCCCCTCAATCAATACGTAAGGGCCGACTACGGTACCGTCGCCGATCACCGCCGGGCCATCGATGATCGCGTACGGCCCAACCGTAACGCCTTCCCCTAAGTCGGCCTGAGGGCTTATAATCGCCGTTTCGTGTATTTCCGCCACGAACTCTACACCTTTTCAACTTATTATTAACCTTTAATATTATATATCCAAATAATTCAAAAATAATATGTTATGAAGATATTACCGTGATTTTCAACAATAACGGGTGTTGTTTATTCACGCTCATTCTCAGCCGAATTTTTTTCGACCAGGCAAGCCTTAAATTCGCCCTCGGCGACTACTTTGCCGCCGACAAAAGCTTCGCCACGCATTACCGCGATCTTGCCCTTGAACTTGAGGGGAACCAATTTAAAGACGAGTTGGTCGCCCGGGACTACCGGCCGGCGGAATTTGACCCTGTCTATCCCCATAAAGTAGATTAACGTATCGGAAGGGTTTTCGACCGTTTGCATGAGCAGGACGCCGCCCACCTGCGCCATCGCTTCGACGATAAGGACGCCGGGCATCACCGGTACTCCCGGAAAATGGCCCGCGAAAAACGGCTCGTTGAAAGTTACGTTTTTGACGCCGATAACGTACTCGCCCGGGCGGTAGTCGACGATGCGGTCCACGAGAAGAAACGGGTAACGGTGCGGCAGGTATTTCATTATCCCGTTGATATCGTAGAGCGTCTTCGATATGTCGAACGACGGGACGCCGCTTTTCTCCTCCATATATTTTTTCACGCTCCTTATCATACCCACGTTGACGGCGTGGCCGGAGCGCATCGCTATTATGTGGCCCCGGAAGCGCGCGCCGAACAACGTAAGGTCCCCTATCAGGTCTAAAACTTTATGGCGCACCGGCTCGTCGTCGAAACGCAACCCGTCCTTATTGAGCGGCCCGTCGTCGCCTACGACGACGGCACATTCCAACG
>CAZWAM010000107.1:0-2130 GCA_964631855.1 uncultured bacterium
GCGGCCGCGGGTTTCTGCCTGGCCGCGGCCGCCCTTACGCGTTACGAGGGCGCGCTCTTGCTCATCTTGTACTCGGCTTACCGTCTTCTCAGGCTACGGCCGCGCGGCGTCGCCGGTTGGCTGTTGTGGGGGGCGCCGCTCGCCTTGGCTGGCGTATTGCTCGGCCACAGGGCCTTCCTCGGGACGGGGCGCGGCTTCTGGCCCGCGCTCTCGGGCGTTAAGGCCGACATGGCGTACGTCCTCACGAACCTACACTGGTACCGGCGAACTTACTACGGCTTGGAGCGGTTATGGATCGACGGCCGCCTGGTCGCGGTCTTGGGGGTACTCGGCGCCGTTATGGTTTGGGCCCGCCGCATCCGCAACGAAAGCCGCCTCCTCATTTGGGCGGGGGCGGTTATCCTCTTCGCGGCGCTCTCGGCCATCTTCGTAATCGTCGGCGTCGGCTTCTGCCCGGAGCGGCACTTCTCGATAGTCCTCATGCTTCTCTTCCCCTTTACGGGCCTCGCGGCGGTGGAAATCTGGCGGCGGGCGAGGCGGCGGGCGGCGAAGGTGGCCGTGGCGCTGGGGCTTGCGGCGGCCACGGCCTATACGGCGTACTTCGACAGCGCTATTAGAAACTACGGATACGGCCACCCCGGCCCCTGCTGCACGTGCCTTAGCGTAGACGCCGAGCTGGCCCTTAAATTACGCGAGCTGTGGCGCCGGGGCGAGCTCAAGCGGAACGAGATTATTTACATGGAAGAAAATAAAGTTAACTACAACAACTACGCCATCCAGACCTACAGCAACCACCCGCTCAACTTTTTCATCAGGCCGGCCTGGCAGACGGAACGGGACCTCTGGTATCTCCCGTATATCCTCAAGGCTAACGACGTACGCGTCGCCATCTTCGTAAACGCAAGGTCGCGGCACCAAATAAAGTCCTTCTACCGCGCGTTGAAAGAAGACGCCGTAATATTCGAAAATCCTGCCCACACGGTCGTCGTGCTTCGCGAAGGCTGGCGGCACGGCGTCCCCGATCTATCGTTGAAAGTCAGTACCGACGAGTCCAAAGTGATACGCTAAGGGGGGCGGCGACGGCCGAGGCCACCGGCGATAATAGCGAAAGGCGGGGGTATGTGGTTTCGGTTTCGCGGACCCGCGACAAGGCAAAAAAAGGGCGCCCCGCGGGGCGTCCTCTTTGCCTTTCGGGGGCGCTTCGCTAGTCGAGCGCCGGTTCCGGCATGCCGAGGTGTACCAGACCCAAGTTTAAAAAACCGTTGACGATTTTCAATATATGTAGCTGGTCGTCGATGTTTAACGCGTCCGCCATCGCGCGAATGGTGGAACCTTCGCTGGCGAGGCGGAGGACCTCCTTCTCGACGTCCGAGAACTCGTAATCCCCTCGCAGCAACTCGGCGAGGGGCCTCGTCTCCCTGCGAACGACGAGGTCGACGGACGGGATCTTCTTGCTGAGGCGTTTGTAGTCGTCGACGCGTCTGGTGGACTCCATCACGAGCTCGGTGACCGAGATGGAGACGGTGATATCCTCGTCGAGGCGGTAGGGCGTCAGCTCGTACGTGAACGTCCCCTCCTCGATGAGGAACATATCGAAGAGTTTGATCTTTATCTTTCGTTGGATAAACTCGACGAGCGTCTCGCGGTCGATCGTGCCGCGGTGTAGGAGGTAAGTGCCGAACCGCGGACGGTCGGGGCCCAGGGCTTCGTAATCCGCCAGCGCCCCTTTCAACTGCTCGCGCGTGATCGCGCCGGCGTTGACGAGGTCCTCTCCCAGCGGGGCGTACCGCTTGCTCGAGTCGGCGTAAACGACGAAGCCGTCGTCGAAGTACGTCCGGTACCACACGCCGGATTCGTCGTCCAACGTCAGGACGCAAGTGCGCCTTCCCAACTGGACTATCTGGAAAAGGTCTACTAAGGTCAGGTCCCTTAAGCTGCCGATTACTGCCATAGGAACAGGCCGCCCGCGAGAGTGTTATTTTTTTCTATTTTAAATACAATTATAACAGCGCCGGTTCCGGCCGTCAAGCTCGCCCGCCGATAGCGTCCCCGCCGGTTACGCTTGACCGAAGCGCGGATATCAGTTATATTTTACCGTTAAGCAGTAAACCTACGAACGTCCTTTTAGGC
>CAZWAM010000107.1:2230-6286 GCA_964631855.1 uncultured bacterium
CGAATACTACCGCCGCTTCGGGATCGACCTCTCCCCGGGCGAGATCCTGGTTACGACGGGCGGTTCCGAGGCGCTTCTCTTCGCGTTCTTTTGCGTCGCCGCGGTGGGCGAGGAAATAATCGTCTTCGAACCTTTCTATACCAACTACAACGGCTTTGCGGCGGTAGTGGGCGTCACGCTGAAGCCGCTCGCGACCGAACCCGCCGCCGGCTACCACCTGCCGCCGCGCGACGCCGTAGAGGCCGCCATCGGCCCCCGTACGCGCGCCATCGCGATATGCAACCCCAACAACCCGACGGGAACCGTATACCGCGACGACGAACTCGAGATGCTCGCGGAACTCGCCCAAAAGCACGACCTCTTTATCATCGCGGACGAAGTTTACCGCGAGTTCGTCTACGACGGCCGAAGCCATACGTCGACGTTGAGCCTGCCCGCCGTCGCCGAGCGCGTCGTCGTGACCGACAGCCTTTCGAAAAGGTTCAGCATCTGCGGCGCTCGCGTAGGGTGCCTGGTGTCGCGCAACGAGGAGGTCGTCGCCGCGGCCCTTAAGCTCGGCCAGGCGCGGCTCTCGCCGCCCGTCGTGGAGGAGTTCGCGGCAACCGCGGCGCTTAAACTACCGCCGGCAGAATACGTCCAACCGATGATAGAGAAATTCGAGCGGCGACGCAACGTCGTCTACGAGGCAGTGGCGGAGATGCCGGGCGTCGCGGTACACAAACCCGCGGGCGCTTTCTACACGGTGCCGGAGTTCCCGATGGACGACGCCGAGAAGTTCGTCGCGTGGATGCTGACCGACTTCGAGCTCGACGGCGCGACGACGATGTTGGCGCCCGCGGCCGGCTTCTACGCTACCCCGGGGCGGGGCACGCGCGAAGCGCGCATCGCCTACGTCCTCGACGAAAGCGAACTGGTGCACGCGATGGCCTGCCTCGCGGAAGGGCTCAAGCAGTACCCGGGACGGACTGCGTAAGTGGTGCGGAAAAGGCAACCCCCCGCCAACGGGACGACGTTCCCCGGCGAAAAACTGAATTCCCAGCAAAAGGCTATTTTAGCCGCGAAAGAAGCGGACCAACTGAAAGCCCGAGACATCGTCATACTCGACGTCCGGGCTTTCCCCGCTCTGGCGGAATATTTCGTCATCTGCACCGGCGAAACCAAACGGCACCTGCGCGGCATCGCGAACCGCTTGGAAGATGCCGCCGACGAAAACGGCTTCGCCGTACACCACGGGGAAGGTTACGCGCTGGCCCGGTGGATCCTTATGGACCTCAATAACGTCGTCGTCCATATCTTCGACGCCGATACCCGCGAGTACTACGAACTGGAACGGCTCTGGGGCGACGCGCCCTTGGTACCCTACGAAGCCGCGACGAAGTGACGGAGGAAAAACTACAAACGCTCCTCCACGAGGCCCTCGCGCGCGCCGGCGCCGAGGTAGGGGAAGGCGAGGCCGAGTTCACGGTCCCGCCCGACGCGAGCCACGGCGACCTTACGACGAACGCCGTTCTCGTCTTCGCGAAAAAGCTCGGCGCCGACCCCCGTAAGTTCGCCGAGGACGTCGCCCGGGCGTTGCGGGGCGCCCCCGGAGCGACCGCGGTCGACGTCGCCGGCCCGGGCTTCGTCAACGTGCGCTTAGGCGACGACGTCATCTTTAACGCCATAACGGAAGCGCTTCGCCGGGGCGACGACTACGGCCGGAGCAAACTCGGCCGAGGGGCCAACGTCCAAGTCGAATTCGTCTCCGCCAACCCCACCGGGCCGCTCAACGCCGTCAACGCCCGCGCCGCGGCGTACGGCGACGCCCTCAGCCGCCTCCTCGAGTTCACCGGCCACGTCGTCGAGCGGGAGTTCTACGTCTGTAACGTCGGCACCCAAATGGATTTGCTCGGCCAATCGGTGCGCGCGCGCTTGCTCAAGCTATTGGGCGAAACGGGCGAGCAAACCGAAATCCCGGAGGGCGGTTATCGCGGCGAATACGTAAAAACGATCGCGAACGCCCTTTGCGAACAAGGCAAGATTTCGGCCGAGGACGGCCACGAAAAAATCGGCCAAGCCGCCGCGGAAGAAATTCTGGCAGGTCAAAAACGCGACTTGGAAGGCTTTCGCGTCCGCTTCGACAACTGGTTTTATGAAGACTCGCTATACCGCGAAAACAAAATCCCGAAAACGCTCGATATCCTCGCAAGCCGGGGCATAAGTTACGAAAAAGACCGGGCCCTTTGGCTTAGGACAACGGCCGCGGGGGACGACGAAGACCGCGTCGTCGTACGCGCGGACGGCCGGCCGACGTATTTCATGACCGACATCGCCTACCACCTCGACAAATACGAGCGCGGTTTCGCCAAGGTAGTCGACGTCCTGGGGCCGGACCACTACGGCCACGTCAAGAAGCTCCAAGCCATGGCGGCGTTGTTGGGCTTGCCGGGAGGTTGGCTCGAGGTAATCATCTCCCAACAAGTCAACCTGCTCGAGGGCGGCGAGAAGGTGAAGATGTCGAAGCGCGCCGGCGCGCTCGTTACTATGCGCGAAGTGATGGATAAAATCGGCGTGGATGCGGCGCGGTTCTTCTTCTTGATGCGGTCGCCGTCGTCGCACTTGGACTTCGACTTCGAGCTGGCGCGGAAGCAAACGCCGGAGAACCCCGTCTACTACGCGCAATATTGCCACGCGCGCGTCGAAAGCATTAAGGGGGAGGCGGGCGAAGAACGGGCCGCCGCGCCGCCGGAAAAAGCGGACTTAGGCGAGCTGGACTTGCCGGAAGAACGGCTAATGGCGCGCGCGATCTGGGAGTTCCCCAAGGCGGTCGAGGCGGCCGCGACGCGGCGCGAACCCCACCGCCTTACGACCTACGCCACCGGCCTCGCCGCCCGCTTCCACAATTACTATCATCACCACCGCGTTCTGCAAACACCTTCCGCGGCTAAGGCGCAAGCCCGCCTCGCCCTCGCGCGCGCCGTGGGCCAGACGGTAAAAAACGCGCTGCGCCTCCTGGGCGTGAGCGCGCCGTCGCGTATGTAGTTTAAAATACTAACTTCGTGGGGAATACTCCGGCCCGCGCGAAGGCGCGGGTTTCAACTTTTGCGCCGGTTCGACAAAGACGACCTCGCCCCGGCCGTACGTGACGCGGCCCGCGCGACCCTTTGCCCGGCGCACGTGACGCCGCTCCGCCACGACGACGGGTACTAAGCCGGCGTGCTTAGCGGACGAATAAAACGCCGCCAGCGCCGCGGCCTCCTCCACCGTGCGCCGCGGTACGGGTTTGTTCTTATCCGGGCGCCGAACGATGACGTGCGAGCCGCGCGCCTGTTCCGCGTGAAGCCAGAGGTCGCAGGGGCGCGCGTACTTGAAAGTTAGCTCGTCGTTCTCCGCGGCGCTCCGGCCGACCAAAACCGTTAAGCCGTCCGTCGAGAGGAAACGGCGCCCCGGCCCCGCCGCCGTTTCACGTTCTTTCCCCGAAACTTTTCTTTCCTCGAGCCAAGGCTCGAGCTCACCCACGTCGGAGGCTCGCCGGACCCTCTCCAAGACGTCGCGAACGCGGCCGATTTCTTCCGCCAGCGCCCCGAGCCGCGCACCTACGGCCTCGACGCCGCGTTTGCTTTTCCTGTAAAGGGCGAAAAGGCGTTCCACGTTCGCCGCGGGCGAAAGCGCCGGCTCGAGCTCCACGTCGACGTCGCCGGAACCGTAAGGGTCCGGCAGCTTCACGCTGGCCATACCTTTACGGACCGCGGCGAGGTTATACTTCAACGCCTCGCCCATTCGTCGATACCGGCCGTAGCGGCTATAATCCTCACGCCGGCGCTCGAGCACTCCTCGTTGGCGCTCGAGCCTCTTCACCCGGCTGAGTAAACGCCGTTCTACGTTGCCGCGCGCGGCCGCGAGCTCCCCGGCTCGTTCCGTCTCGGCATAAGCGAAGGCCGCAGCTGCGTTCATACCCTCAAAGGGCCGCAAGTCGTCGGCGCCCGCGGCGTCGAAGATGTCGCACGGGAAAGGCCGCCACACGCCCGCCAACGAGACGGCCACGGGTCGGATATCTTCGCCCGCCGCCGCCCGGGC
>CAZWAM010000108.1:0-6122 GCA_964631855.1 uncultured bacterium
CCGGCCCGGGTGATCCGCCAGGGCCCAGGCCGCGGCCGCGACCGCCGCCGCCGCCGGGAACTCGAACACGCCGGCCCGACGCAGGTACCCCATCAACCCACCGGCCATGTAGCCCAGCGCGCAACGCGGCGGCCGGCCCGCCGGAACCTTGACGCAGGGAAACGACGACCCGCGCGCCAACTCCTCCAGCCTGCCGCCGCTGGTCAACGCCACGAGGGACGCACCCCGCGCCGCGGCCTCCTCCGTCGCGGCCAGCGTCTCGAGCGTGTTCCCCGAGTAAGAGACCGCAATCGCGAGCGTCCCTTCGCCGACCCAGGCGGGCGCGTGGAACTCTCTCACGACTCCCACCGGCACCGGCCATCGCGCCTCGAGGTACGCCGCCAAAACGCGGCCGACGACGCCCGAGCCGCCCATCCCCAAAACCGCTACGCGAGCGACGCCCTCGTGCGCCCCGCGCCGCGCGACCTCCTCAGCCAACGCCTCGCCCGCCTCCAGCGTCTCGGGAAGGTCGCGCACGAGCGAACCTACGTCGCCCGCGTCGACCTCGCGATAACGGGCCGCCTCGTCCAGAATCGATTCCCAACTCATACAGCGTCCCTTTACAACCCCAGTAAGTAATCCACCTTTAGAAAGACGAGCTGGTCGAGCAAACGACGCTCGAACTTTTCGCGCAGCCGTTCCTTGAAAAGCCGCTTCTCGTTATATACGAGGTAAACGTGGCTGCCCTTCGCGAACTCGTACGAGAGCAGAGCGTTCGTCGCGTAATGGCCGAGGTCGCTCGACGACTGGACGAAGAACCTCGCCGCCAGCTCGTCGGTTATATTCAAATCGGCGTGGAGGCGGTTGATTATGAACTCGTAATGTTCCCATTCGGGTCCCTGCTTCGCCGGGTTGTAAAAGACACCGTCCAGCACCTCGTAATCGGCGTCGTACGCCAGCGTCAAGCGCGAGAACGGGTTGACGGAAAAACCGCCGCCCCAGTAATCCAAATCGTAGTCGTAGTGTTTTCCCCATTCGTAAAACGCGTATACGGACGACCACTCCTCCAAGTTGTAACCCACGCTGCCGGCGTAGTAACGGTTTTCGAAGTTAATGCGCACGGGAAAGGCGTACGGCGGGTCAAAGGGGGGCGGGTCGTATAAAATTTTAAAAAGCTCCGCGCGGTAATTGGCCTCGGCGAACGCGCGGAACGTCACCCTGTTCTCAAGGTAAACGCCGAACTCGCCGTTGACGCCCTCTCGTTGTAATCTTTGGTCGTCGCGGCCGTAAGGGGTCTTGACTATGTCGCCGTGGTTGAGGTAACGCTCGTGCTCGACGTTCCAATTAAATTTCTTTATGCCCCAGCGGTAGAGCCACAGGTCGTAATCGGCCCACGCCGAATAACCCCGCACGTCGTCGTACGGGATGTACGCGGTCTTGAGGATGTCGAGGTCGGGGCCGAGGTCGCGAAATCCGCCGCCCAAGGAGAGGCCCGACGTCCAGCGGGCGAGCGAGAGCTCGAGGCCGTTTTCGGCGAGGCCGGTTTTACCGTCCAGGACGCGCAGGAACTGGCCGCCGAAAATAACCTCGTCCTCGAAAGAAACCGTCGCGTCGGCGCTCAGGCCGTCGTTGTCGCGCCAGGTCGGGCCGGTCCGCCGGATGCCCATAGCGCCCACCGAGGCATGTTCGGTAATATCCTGTTTCACGCGCGCGACGCTGAAATTGTAATCGTGGGGGCCGCCGGGGTTCTCGGGGTCCTCCAGGTATTCGGCGGCGTCGAGGCTCAGGGCGTACAGGTGGGTCGGGCCGACGCGGCCCAAAAACTTGCCGCCGTACTCGATATCGCCGATACGCCGGCTGTAGAACGCCCGTATCGGCGTGTCGAAATATTCCTGCCCTTCGAGGAAGTAAGGCCTTTTTTCCGCGTAGAAAAGCTCTTCGTCCGTAAGGTTTATGCGGTACGGGTCGGCCTCTACCTGGGCGAAATCGGGCTTATACGTCCCAACGACGCTCATATTCGGCAAAAGACGCGCGGCTACGTCCAGGCCCTCTTTGTGCTCGAGCTCCCCCTTATCGGTCTTGACCAGGTCGCGGTACGAGCCCGAGACGTACGGCCGTACGTCGACGACGGGCCGCTTCTGGCGCCGCGGCGGCGCGTCCATGGTGCCGAAGCGCGAAACGCGCAACAGGTTCTCCCCCGGGTCCCTCCAAACCGTCTGGTCGCCCGTACGTTTGTGGAAGCGGACGAAATTTATACCCCACTCGTCGCTAAAAAGGCCGAACCTGAGCGAACGAAAGGGTATCTTCATCTCGAGGGTCCACGCGTCGTGCCCCACGTCAGTCGCCGAATACCAGACGCCGTCCCAATTCCGGTTCTCGACTTCGCCCTCCTCCGAAAAGTAACCGTCCATCTGCGTATTGACGGGGTTGAGGGCGAAATAGTAAGCCGACTTCCGGTCGTGGAAAGTGTCGAGGAAGACCTCGAACATGTCGTCGTACCACAGGTTGGCGTCCCGCATCAGGATGCGAGCGACGACGTGGTCGGCGCTGTCGACCTCGCACCTGCCGCCGAAGTACAGGTATTCCTCGTCGTAGGCGACGTAGACGGTGGTCTGCTCCCTGGCCCAAAGCAGGTAGGGCAAGCCGCGGTAGGTGAAGCCGGAGGCGGTGGCGGTGGGGCGCCGCGCGGCGTCGCGCCAGCAGCGGTCGTCGAGGACGCCGTCTATGCGCGGTGCGACGTCCGCGTAAACGGCCGTCAGGTGCCCTTCGGGAATGGGGACGGCCGCGGCGCTCTGCTCGGCGCCGAGGGCCTGCTCGCCCTGGGCCGGCGCGGCGGCGGCCATAAAAAAAAGCGCGGCCGCGAGCGATACGGCCGACCCCGACCGCCGAAGGTTAAAGAGCGCATCCACTTGCATTTCCAACTATTATAATATCACACGGCTTATGGCCCGGCAACCCAATTTGGCCGGCCTTAAATAGAAAAACCGGCCGGGGAATGGCTTATTATAAGGTATAGGCGTCCTTGGAACAAAGCCCCAACCTTCTCGGCCGAAGGCGGGGCCGGCGTCGGCGTTATACCTCAATACATAAATTCGGCTTGACACCCGCCGCGGCCGCGATTAAACTCGGGCGAAGGCTTATGGCTGCGAAGGGAATAAGATTCCGCAATACGCTCGCGCTCAAGCTGACGCTCGTCATCGAGGCGATACTGGTCCTCGCCATCGTAACCGTTACGGCCGTCCACCTCCAGCGGCAGTTGGCGCGCATGAACTTGACGGTGGCGCTCACCCAGCGCGCCTTCACGACGCTCGAGCCCGCCGCGTTCGAGTTATGGCTCAAGGAGATATATCGCCTCCGCCTAAATTAAATATTGACTTCGGCGCCGGCCTCGATTATACTAGGCGGCCAAAACGCTTTTTAACGAAAAAACTATTTACGAAAGGAGTTGCCGTAAATGAAGAAAATAGAACTTTTATGGCTGGCGGCGGTCGTATTGGCCGTAAGCGTCGCCCTCCTCGGTTGCCCTAAGGCCAAGAGGGCGGAACCGGCCGAAGCTCCCATTTCCGTCGAAACGCCGCCCGCCGAGGAACCCGCGGCGGAACCCGAAGCCCCGCCGGCCCCGGTCTACACGCCGGGCAAGCTCGAGACGCTGCGGATGCTCGACGATACCCTCGGCGCGAGCGAGGACATGCTCGGTTGGGATAATATTTACGCCACCATCTCGCTCGAGAAGAACGTCGAGCTCTTTGGCGCGCTCCAGGAGCACTACACCGCCGGCTCCCGCGACCGTACGTTTATCGACGACGCCACCAACGACCTCACCAACATCAAAACTTTCCTCGAAGATAAAATCGCCAAGGCGGAGGGGGTCGACCCCAACGGGACGGAAGCCAAGGCCAAGAAGAAATCCATACGCAACATCCGCTCCCGCGTGAGAGGCATGATAAGGCCCGCGCCCGCGCCGAAGAAGGCGGAGCCTATCCCCGAGTGGAAAGGCGACGAGATCAAAAGGAAGAAACACGAAGAGGGCGAGATGCTCAAGAAAAAATGGGCGGAGCGCGACAAGAAATAACGTCATAATGCCGTTTCCATCTTACGGGCGGCCTTAGGCCGCCCTTCTCTTACGTAAAATTCTGTGTCGACGGCCGCCGGCCGTTGAAGGCGAACGCGCCGCGCGGGCGTAACTTTTCCGTTGACTTAACCCGGGAATTATAATATAAGCGGGGGTCGAATATTTTCAGCCATATTCCTATCGATACTCGGGAAAGGAGCAGTCCTTATGAGAAGTAAATATCTATGGTGGGCGCTCGTCCTGGCGCTGGCGGCGACGCTCGTAACGTTCGGCTGCAAAGGCCGGGCCGCCAAGGAGACGGGCAAATTCGAAGAAATTACGGTGGAAGAGGTGACGGCGCCGGAAGAAGTCGAGGAGGCAACCTTCCCCGAACAGCCTGTCTACCATCCCACTAAGCGGGACAACCTCAACATGCTCGACGACATCCTCGGCGCGGCCGAGGATACGCTCGGTTGGGACGACATCTTCTGCTCCATCACGCTCGACAAGACCGTCGGCCTCTTCGAGGAGCTCCAGCCGGCCTACGCCCCCGGGACCCACAACCGCACCTTTATAAACGACGCCGTAGCTGACCTCGGTAACATCAAGACGTGGGTCGAAGAGAAAATCGACAAACGCGAGGGTATCGACCCGGCGAGCGTAGACGCCAAAGACAAGAAAAAGCAGATCCGCACCATCCGCGCGACGGTCAAGGGAATGATCTCCGGGCCCGCGCCGATAAAGGAGCCCATCCCGGAATGGAAGGGCGACCTCATTAAGAAGAAGAAACACGAAGAGGGCGAGATGCTGAAGCGCAAGTGGGCCGAGCGCGACAAGAAGTAACCGCTATACGCAGCCTTATCGCAGTCGATTCGAAAACAAGGGGCGGCGCAAGCTGCCCCTTAATTTTATTAATATTCTCGTAAATACACGCCGTGTCCGACGAGAGCTTAAATCGCAACATTCCGCTCCTTTATGCCGCGCGCCTTTGCGGGAACCTGATCTTCTTCATTCCCGTCATCGTCATCTTCTTCCAGCGTCAGGGGCTCTCGATGACCCAGGTCATGGTCCTGCAGACGGCGTTCGCCTTAGCCGTCGTAGCGTTGGAAGTCCCCTCCGGTTTTTTCGCGGACCGCGTAGGCCGGCGGCAGAGTATCTTTCTGGGCGCGAGCGCGGTAACGGCGGCGTGCGTCGTCTACGGCACAGGCCACGGCTTCGGCCAATTTCTGATCGCGGAAATGTTGTGGGCCCTCGGCTCCTCGCTCATCTCCGGGGCCGACGCGGCGTTGCTCTACGATACGCTGCTCGCCCTCGGCCGCGAGGAAGAATATAAAAAAATCGAGGGCTACGCGTCTTTTTTGGCACTCTCAGGGGCCGCGGGGGCGTCCGTCGTCGGCGGCCTCGTCGCGACCGCCGGCCTCCGCCTTACGTTTCACGTAACCGCGGCCGCCCTCGCCGTAGCCGTCTTGGCGGGGCTCCTCCTGCGCGAGGCGCCGCGCCGGAAGGGAGGCCACCCCCGAGGCGAGCTCTATTATTTGTATAAAATCGGCCGGTTCGCGCTATACAAAAACGTCGAGGTGCGTTGGCTCATCCTGCTCGCCGCGCTTGTCAACGGCCTGGGAACGGTAAGCTTTTGGTTATATCAGCCCTACTTCGAGTTGTGCCGGATTCCGCTGCATTATTTCGGCTTAATCTTCGCGCTCTTCAACGTCTTCGCGGCCTTCTCCGGCAAAATCGCTTTCGCGGTGGAACGCGTCCTCGGAAAACGGCTGGCCCTCATCTCCTTGCCCGTCCTGTTGGCCGCATCCCTCTTCGCGATGGCGGCGTTCGTGACGCCCCTCGGGTTCTTGGTCGTACTATTCGCCCAATTCGTACGCGGCTTCTCGCACCCGGTAATACAAGACTACATCAACCGCCACACCTGGTCGGATAAACGCGCCACCGTAATCTCGATAAAAAACCTGACCTCGCGGTTAATGTTCATCGCCGCCGCGCCGGCGATAGGTGCCGCGGTCGACCGCGCCGACGTCCGGCTCGGCCTGCTCCTGGCCGGCGCGGGCGCGGCCTTAGGCGGCGCGGCGCTGATCGCGGC
>CAZWAM010000109.1:0-6104 GCA_964631855.1 uncultured bacterium
CGCCGCCGCCGGGTTCGTAAAGGCCAAAACCGCGGCCGCGGCCATTATTACGTTACGTACGCGCACGATCAACACCCCCTAAGAACTACGACCCGGTAACCGTCTTTTGGCCGGGTACGAAGTTGTGCTTAGTGGCCGTTATCTTTGCGCCCTACGGCCGAGCCCGGCTTTTATTATTTAAGGTCGGCTCGAGTTAATTAAACAACGTCTTTATGCGGCCGAAGGAGGTCGGGGCGACGAAGGGGTGGACGCCGGAGTAAGCCCAAAGTTGGACGGTATTCGAAATAGTGTCGGATAATAATATAGCTTTATAGGGACCCGACATAGGCGCACCCGGAGCTAAGCCCCCAACGGCGCGTACGTCGAACGTACCGTCCCAGGTATATACCTTGTGGGTGCCCGCGTCTCCTAAGCAGGAACGGCGCGAGTTATACGATATCGCGGTTATACGTGTGCCGGGGCCGCGTTCGGACCTGACGATACTTCCCGTATCCGTAAGGAACAATATTAGATTCTCCTGCGGTAAAGCTACGGCTATATCCCCGTACGGGACCGTACGGACAGCTATTCCCGCGGGATGAAGACGCGGGCAGCGGAAGGAGGAAACTACCGAGCCCGTTGCCGTTACCTGGTAAATGTAGCTATTGTTATAATTCGATACCCAACCGCCCGAGGACACGTACCATTCCAGACCCCAGGCGCCCCGGGGTACGTTAAGGGGAACGGGCGTACCGTAGCCGGTTTCGAGGACGGGCCAGACGCGCGGGGGCGTACCGTCGCTTAGCACAAATGCCGTGTAAGAACAGCCCCTTACGTTGGGCGCGGGCCCGGGCCGCGACCACGCCATTTTCCACCTCGTTGCCGCCGCCGGGTTCGTAAAGGCCAAAACCGCGGCCGCGGCCATTATTACGTTGCGCTTGCGCATAATAAAAACCCCCTGAAAACTACGGCCCAGTAACCGTTTTCTGGCCCGGGACGAAGTTGTGCTTGGTTGCCGTTATCTTAGCCCCTAAGGCCGAGACGGTGACGACGAAATCGCAATGTCGTTCGTCGTTCGTTATATTTATAAGCCATTGCCCCGGGTCATCCGGTATATACAAACAGACGTACGCGATGTAGACCGGCGGCCCCGGCGGTTGCGTAAGGCCCTTCGTTACCGTTACCTTTACCGTAGTTTCGCCAGCGCCCGGGCCAGGTTGGGTCTGGTAACTAACGGCTAACTTAGCCGGGTCGCCGGTATAGACGTTCGTCTCTGGGTCTCCGTCGAGCATGTGGGTATAAACCGTATGCCATACTAGATAAGGTAAACCGGAGTCAAACGAAAACCCGTATTTAGACCATATTTGCGTTATGCCGAGGAAATAATGGTCGTCGTCGGACCCTACTTGTTCCGGGTTTTTCGGAGGCGGCGTTTTATTTAGTAAAAACCTATAAAAAATCCGCGCTAATTCCGGGCCGTAATACGTTTTACCGGAACGTGTGTTACCGAGGTACGCGATGCCGCCGGCCTCCTCGGCGAAGAGCCATTCTTCGGAAACGACGCGCCCGTATCGTAACTTCGTAAACTCATTTGTATTACAAGAATAAGAATAGGCTATAGGGTACCGAGGGACGTTGTTAAGTTCGGCGATGCTCGACGGGAATATCATGGCCCAATTAGTATTTAAATCCTTGGCCGCGGTCCACGACTGTAAATGACCGGCGTTCTTTTCTTGGGTTAGGATGTAATGTAAATAGGGGCTACCGTGCGTATCGATTTCCACTATGCCGTAACCTTCGTCAATGGCATCGTTTACGTCGCCCGGTTCGGGGTACGTAGGCCATTGAGCTAAGTGGCCTTCTTCTTGTTCTTCCTCGGGTATTGTGGATTCCCATAATTTTTTACATTCGTATCCCGCCGGGACGATATAGTCGTTTATTAAATATCGCGTTCCTTCCTTGCGTCTCAGATCTAAGCAATCGTCTGCGGCCACTTGGGCGAAACGGCTCAGGTACGTACGGCCGTTTATGGTTGTTAGGGGCGGGTCCTTTTCGTATTTGAGTAGCTTGTCTATCCAATTACCGAATTCCTCCTGGTTTTTGCACGGTATCCACCCGAGCGCCATGTCGGGTTTAAAGCTCGGGTCATCACCACCCGGTAGCGGGCCGTTTTGGCCCCATTCGTGGTTACCGTTTTTATCCCAATCTTCGTCGAGGCAGTCGTAGTAAACGTCCGTAGGTATGAGGTTACGTACCCAATTTTCGGGGTTGGCATTGAAGACCCTTATGGGTACTATGCCGTATCTGCCGAAATCGGGCTGGTACGGGTACGTCGGGGGGGCGTAAAAGTAGGGGTCGACGTCGCCGGCTATTAGTATAAATTCCGTTCCCCAGTTGCGCCAAGCGTCATCTATAAACATACGGACGCGCACTTGCGGGTCGTCGTATTCTTGGGCGCCCGGTTCGTAATTATCCATGATCCAATCTACGGTGCGGACCGTTGCCGGGATACCCTTCTCGTTCTTCCACGTTATTAAGTTTTCCAGCTCCGGCGTTTCGGTAAGGAAAACCCCTTCTACTTCGCCGTCTTCGTGGTACGCGTAATCGTTGGTTATTATGACGTACCTGTAGGCGAAAGTCTGTTCGCTAGGAAGGGACGTCGTGTCCCCCGGGTCCGGCGCGTTAAGGCTGTAATATTGGGACTCGGCCGCGGCTACTACGGGTATTGTCTCGCCGTTCTCTTCGTAAGACGAATATTCCATAATGTCTACGAAGTTCACCGGCTCGCGGTAATCATAATAGTCTTCCGGGTTAAGCGCCGTTTTCTCGTAAAGTTTTCCCCAATAGTCGTAAACCTCCTTCCACTCGTAGCGCGTAGGCGCTACCGGTACTTCGGGGGGGTCCCAACTAACCCGCAATTCAATGTAGTTGTAAAGCCTAACGGTTTTTGAGTAAGGCATGTATTGGATAGTGGCGGGGTCCCATTGGAATAAGAAGCCGCCCCGTATGAAACCGTGCCTTACCCTTAGTATAACGCTTTCAGGATACGGCCCTGTGGTTTGGTACGTATCACTCGGCGGCGTAAACTCCCAAGGTTCGCCTTCGTTATCTATGTCCTTCGCCATTTGGCCGGGCCATAAGTAATACTCTTCGTCCAGTTCGGTATATGTGTAATCTAACAATTCGAAAGTTACGTCCGTAGAGCCGTACGGTATTAAGACGTCGAAGCCCTTCGTAGGTATGGAAGGTTCGCCCAGCGGCGCGTAAATGCCGCCGTCTTTATAGACTATCCGGTCGTAATCGGTGTCCTCGTACGTAATCGTCTCGAATTCGAAATCGTCTTCGTCGTACGTTATTGTAAAATCTTTGTAGTCGGCGATAGCCGTTGCCGCCGTAAAAACGAGGACGGCACTCAGGGTTAATATTCCCTTTTTCATACCTTAGTCCCTCCTTATTGGAATAACATCCTTATTTTTACGAATGAATCCGTGTTTGCGTCCACGACCCATATCCTATCTTCCTCGAACGTCGTCATACCGAGCGGGTGGCGAAACGGCGCTTCGCCCGGCCCCTCGGGCATCGCCGCGAAACCTGCGTACGTTTTGTCTAAGTTGTAGCATTCGAAGCCGTCGTCTTTGCCGTATTTGCCTACAAATATATGGCTTCCCGTACCGTCGTAGGCGATACCGAAGAACCTTTCGTTCTCGGTTTTAATCGCCTGGAAAGAATCCTCGACGGCCCCTGCCGTAGTTAACTGATAAACCATACCGGTAATGCAATCCACTTCCCAGAGATAAGTACCGTCCCAGGATAATCCGCGCGGGTGTCGGTTAGGGGTGTCGAACGATGCGATTATAGATTCGGTGCCGGGGAGGAATTTGTAATAAACCCCCTTGCCGTTGACCTCGGTCATCCAGAAATACGTGCCGTCGTACGTTAAGCCTTTGTTACAACTTAGCGGTTTTTCCTCGTGGTCTCGGAAATAAGCCGGCGCTTTTTTCTCTTCCTCGATGCTCCCGGCACTCGTAAGTTTTAATATCCGCGGAAATTCCTTGCCCGTGTCCCAGTTGAAACAATCCACGAGGTAGAAATAATTCCCGTCGTACGTAATACCTTGGCACGTACGCGCCCGGGCGTTACCTATGGGTACTTGGAAAGAAGTAACGTAACTGGCTACGACCGCTCCCGTTGCCGTATTAATAGGTACTAGCGTTAATCCAATCACCAGCCATTTGAGGTTTCGCATTTTTTATTACCTCCGTGGCGTTTAAATAAAATAACCCGCCTACGTCGGCGGGCGTAACGATAGTTTATATCAGGAACATTTAAGCCTTTTCCCTTAATACCCACTACGCCTCCTCAAAAATCGTATGTATTATATACCTCGGCCCAGCCCTTGTCAAGTACTTTTTTTGCACCGCTTAGTACTATATTAATCGGAATGCCCCGGCGGCGCTTGACAAAGCCCCGCGGTTATGTTTTACTGAAATAGCCGACGCGGGAATAGCTCAGTGGTAGAGCGCCACCTTGCCAAGGTGGATGTCGCGGGTTCAACCCCCGTTTCCCGCTCACGACGTTGCCGCCGGCCGGGGGCTTCCCTGACGGCGGCGGCTTTTACGGCGGCATAGCCAAGAGGCTAAGGCGAGGGTCTGCAAAACCCTTATTCCCGGGTTCGAATCCCGGTGCCGCCTAAAGGCCCGGCGCACGCCGGGCCTCCTTAAAATGAACCGGACGGTGAAGGAAAAGGTCTTGAAATCCGCAACCGCGGCGGCGTTACTGCTCGCCGCTGGCGCGTTAGGCGCCGACGACGCCGCTCGAGCCGAGGCGTCTTCCTTCGCCTCGGCCGCCCCCGCGGCGACCGTCGAGGAGGAATACGACCTCGTAAGCGCGACGCCGTGCGTCGACGGCGGCGAATACGTGCCGTACGGCCACTACGTAGAGTACGAAGGCGACGTCGTCTACGAAGTCGTCACGACGCGCTGCGCCAAGTGCCGGGAAGACCGCCTCTTCTTTTTCGACTTGACGCCTCGCTTCGGGAAGCTCGGCGAATTCCGGGAGGCCAAGCTGGAGAGCCGCGCCGTCGCCGCCGAGGGCGAGCTCCCCTGCCCCGGCGCCGAAAGCGCGGTAACCGTCGACTCGATTACCGAGGAATACGTATTCCTCGAGACGACCTTCCACTCTTGCGGCACGCCTTTCGTATCCGCGGGCCAAGCGCTTCTCGAAGAGGGCGGCCACCATTACGACGTCTTACGCGCCCGCTGCCCGGCGGACGGCGCCGAAGCCGAGTTCTATTTCAACATAGACTCGCTTATGTTTAATCTCGAGAAGTACCCCGAGCTCACGCACCTGGCCCGCCAGCGAGAGCCCCCCGAGCCGCTCGCGGGGCGCACGCTCGAGACGGCGTTCCGCGGCTCCGCCGACGAGCACCGTAAACTACTCGCGGAAGCGACCCACGGCGCCGACGGCGGCGACCTAGGCGTCGTCGCGAGGTGGACGTATCGGGGCCGTTCCGGGGACTTCGAGGTAGTGGACGCGACGTGCGAGAAATGCGGGACGCCGGTGCGGCTTTACTTTCGCCTCGGCGACTAAGCCGAGAAGGCGAGAGACACCCGAATAGGGGGTAATATGCGCAAGGCCACAGCTCTGCTCGCCACGACCCTTCTCGCAGCGTTCTTCTCCACGAGTTGTCGGCGCGCGCCGGAAGGCCACGCGGAAGCGCTCCGAAACTTCGATGACTTCGTCGGCGCCGACTGCCCCCAAGAGGCGCTCCGCGCGGCCGCGCGGAAAATGGGCGCGCGCTCGGAGGAGGTCCGCGTCGTCCACTACGGCCCCACCGGCCGCCCCGACAGCACCCACTACTTCGCCGCCCTAAGCCGAAAAGGTAAGGTCCTGGTCGGCGTCGTCGACGAGGCGTGGGCAAAAATAACCGAGGTGGATTACGAAAACGAATTCGACCGCGACGGTTTCGTATGGGCCGTCAAATCCATCCGCAACGACCCGCCGTTCGGCGACCGCCGCGTACGGTACGGCTGGCCGCTGCCCGTCAAGATCGAATACGGCGCCCGGGACGTCGCCCTAGAGTTCGTCGACGGCTGGGTGCCGTCGTCGCAGAAGTGGAGCACCGG
>CAZWAM010000110.1:0-1433 GCA_964631855.1 uncultured bacterium
TTTCCGACCCGCCATCTTCCGCACCTCCGTTGCAACTGTTACGTTTTCCCTCGTCGAATTCTGACCCTCGCCGCGCCGACGCGCGAGCGTATCTCAAGATATTTACTTCTATCTTCGCTCAGAACTGGAGAACGTTAAGCGAGCTGAAATCACGACCCTTCCCGGCCGCGGATATTTTTAATTTTTTCGCGTAGCGTCTTTCTATCTATCTCTAAGATCTTAGCCGCCTTAGTCTTGTTACCGTCGACGCTCTCCAAAACGTTTATTATATATTCTTCCTCCACCTCGGCTAACGTGCGCTGGAGCCCCCTTTCGTCTTTAACCGAAAAACGCATAAGAGGCGGGAGGTCCGTTACGTCGATTTCGTCGTCGTCTACCATAACTATTAGCCGCTGGACGAGGTTTTCCAATTCCCGCACGTTCCCGGGCCACGGGTGGCTCCCCAAAGCTCTCAGGACGCCGTCCGAAAACCGCGGCGTCGCCTTCCCCAATTCCTCGGCGTATTTCTTCGCAAAATATTGCGTCAATATTAAGACGTCCTCCCCCCTGTCGCGCAACGGCGGAACGTCGACCGTGATAACGTTTAGGCGGTAAAAAAGGTCTTCGCGGAAGTCACCCTTCGTAACCAGGCCCGGCAAATCTTTGTTGGTCGCGGCGATTATCCGTACGTCGACGGTCTGGGGGCGGCGAGAACCTACCATGAAAATTTCCTTGTCTTGCAGCACGCGGAGCAATTTCACCTGCGTCGAAAGGCCGGCCCCGCTGATCTCGTCGAGGAAGATGGTGCCGCCGTCCGCGGTTTGGAAGAAGCCCGCCCGCGTCTCCCTGGCCCCGGTAAACGCGCCCTTAACGTATCCGAAAAGTTCGCTCTCGAGAAGCTCTTCCGGTATGGCGGCGCAATTAACCGGCACGAAGGGCGCGGACGAACGGGCGCCGCTGTAATGTATCGCGCGCGCGACGAGCTCTTTACCGGTCCCGCTTTCGCCCGTTACCAGGACCGTAGCCGACGTCAAAGCGGCCTTATCGATAGCGCGTAAGATCTCGCGTATCGCCTCCGACTCGCCCACGAGGCCGTACTTCCCCGCGCGCGCCCGCTCCGTACCGCCGACGGCCACCCGACGCGTATGCAATTTCTCCAGAGACCGACGGACCGCGGAAAAAAGTTCCTCGTCCGTAAAGGGCTTCGGGAGGTACTCTTCCGCTCCCGTCTTAACCGCCTGGACCGCCCCATCGACCGTAGCGTAGCCCGTAATCATCATCACTTCCGTATCTCTCATATTCTCCCGGACGTGTCTAACAAGGTCGAGGCCGCTGGTGCCGGGCATCTTCAGGTCCGTGACGACGAGGTCCACCGGTTCCTTAGCCAAGACGCTCACGGCCTCGGCCACGCCGGGCGCGGTAAAGACCCGGTAACCCTCGGCCGCCAGTTTCCG
>CAZWAM010000110.1:1533-2900 GCA_964631855.1 uncultured bacterium
GGTCCGGTTTTGATAATTAACCTCCCCCCCTCCGGCATTGCCTGAATCGCGTTAACCACAAGATTTACCAGAACCTGATGGAGCTGGGAGGGGTCGGCGTTGACCTTGGGAAGCTCCGGCTCGAGCGACCGCACCACCTCTATGCCCTCTTTCGCGCAGCGCGACTCGAGGAAATAAAGGCCTTCGTCGACGACCTGATTTAAATCCATCAACGTCTTCTTAGTGGGCATCTGCCGGCCGAAAAACATGAGCTTTTTGACTATTTCGCGGCCGTGCAAAGCCGCCGCCACTATTTTCTCGACGTCCTGCGCCGTCTGTCCCGTCAAGTCGGGCCCCTTTATGGCGAGCTGTGCGAACCCCAAAATATTTCCGAGCGGCTCGTTGAGCTCGTGGGCGACGCCCGCGGCCAACTGGCCGATGGTCGCGAGCCGGTCGGCGTGCCTGAGTTGCTCCTCCAATTTCGCGCGGTCCTCTTCCGATCGCCGCCGTTCGACGGTTAACGACACCTGGCGTGCGACCGCGTCCAAGAGGTTTTGCTCCTCTTTGAGGAATATTCGCCCCTCGATATTCTCCCTCGACTCTTCGTACGTTACCTCGACGGCCCCGCGTTTTTCGTCGCCCACGACGACTTCCGAGGTCAGCGCCGGCCCCCCCTCCTTGAACGCGGGCGTCTCGTACGAACGGTCGTCGAGCATTATGCGCGCGCGGGCGACGTTCGGGTATTGAAAGGCCGGCGGCAATAGCTCGACGATGCCTTGGAGAATTCCTTCCAACGTCGCGCCCGGATTTTGCACGATCTGAGCGATGCCGTATAAACAAGTCAGCTCCTTGACGCGTTCTCGCAACGCCGCCTGCGCGCGCCGGTCGGCGACCGCTATGCCTATAGCCTGGGCCACGTCCTCGTAAAAATTTACGTCACCCTCGTCGAAAAAATTGTCGCGTTTACTTTTTAATTCCAAAAGGCCGGAATTCCCCCGGTCGATCTCGAAACGCATTACCGCAATCGACTTATACTCGCCGCCAATATATAAATCCGTTCCCCCGCCGCCGTTCTCGAGAACGACCGGGACCGCGGTCTCTCCGGTCCAGAAGCTTCCGTTTTCAGTAAAAAACCGCGGCCCCGTGTTACCGCGGGCGTAAAATACCCTCGTACGTACTTCCGCCAAGGCTCGGTCGCCGCCGTAAGCCAAAAACGCGTCGCGCCCGTCGCTCTCCCCAAAGTACTTCATCTCGTAGTCGAGGCCGCCGTCGGAACCAACTTCGGCCTTCCATCGATACTTTATGTCGCCTTGAGTCGTCCCCATCTCCACGCCGTCACAACCGGAGCTCTCTATCAGCTGCCTCGATAATACGCGCAGGAACTCGTT
>CAZWAM010000110.1:3000-6048 GCA_964631855.1 uncultured bacterium
GGGTTGCCGCCGAAAGTGGAGCCGTGGTCCTGGGGCTTGAAAACATCCATTACCTCCGCCGAGCTAAGCGCCGCCGAGACCGGATACATCCCCCCCGAAAGCGCTTTGCCCAGCGTTACTACGTCCGGCTTGACGCCCTCGTGCTCGCAGCAGAGCATCTTGCCCGTGCGGCCGAGGCCGCTTTGAATTTCGTCCGCCACCAAGAGGACGTTATGCCCGGCGCAAATATCTCGCGCCGCGGTTAAATACCCTCGGCTCGGGACGACGACGCCCCCTTCCCCCTGAAGCGGCTCGACGAGAAAGGCAACGGTATGGGGCGTTATCGCGGCCTCCAAGGCCGCGGCGTCGCCGTACGGTATCAACTTGAAGCCGGGCGCGAAGGGGCCGAAGCCGTCGCGGTATTGGAACTCCGACGAGAAGCCGACGACGGTCGTCGTCCGGCCGTGGAAGTTGCCTTCGCAAACGACGATTTCGGCGAGGCCGTCGGGAACACCTTTCACCTTATAGCCCCACTTCCGCACCATCTTTATCGCCGTCTCGACGGCCTCCGCACCCGAGTTCATCGGCAACATTTTCTCGAAGGCCGTAAGTTCGCACAGTTCTTTTTCGAGCAAAGGCAATTGGTCGTTCCGAAAAGCGCGCGAGGTAAGCGTAAGGCGGGCAGCTTGGTCGCGCATAACGCGCACGAGGCGCGGGTGGCAGTGTCCCTGGTTAAGGGCCGAGTAGGCCGCCAGGAAGTCGAGGTACTTTTTGCCGTCGACGTCGTAAACCCAAACGCCCTCTCCGCGCGTCAAGACGACGTCGAGCGGTTTGTAATTACGCGCTCCCCACCGCTCCTCGTACGAGATCAGCTCCTTCGCGCTATGCATTAAGTCGGAGACCTCCTTTACTCGTTTTCCTTCCTCAGGTAGCGGGGCGCGAGGCGATGCGTTCCACCTTCCCGGACCGTCACGCCCTGCTCGTAAAAGTAGTCCAACAAGGCCGTGGCATGTTTTCGCGAAAGGCCGTACAAATCTTTATATTCCGCGGCGCGCACGGTGTCGTGGCTTTTCAAATATTCTATGAGCTCGCTTTTCTTCTCCTCGACCACCGTCGGCGTCGTGATAACCCTCTCCGGCAACATCACGACTATGCCCCGGCTAAGCGCGAACTTCAGCATCGTCGCACCTTCCGCGTACCCGGCCAGGTGCCGCTCAACCTCTTCCCGACCGCGCATCGGCGGCCCGCTACGGAAAAACTCCTCGAGCGCCGCGAGCGCCTCCTCGTGCGCGGGTGCGAACGCCGGCGCCGCGCCGGAAAGGCGATAACCGCCGCCGAAAGCCTCAAGTCGACCTTCCGCCGCTAGCTTCTCGAGCAGGGCCGCGCATCCCTCCGGCGAAAGCTCGTACGATAACCTGGCCCGGACCTCCTCCCGCGGAACCGCCTCCCGTATCGGGTCCCGCGCGAGGGCGCTCCCCACCGCCGCCACCGCGGCCTCGTTGATCGCCTCCAGGTCCTTGGCCGGAACGTACTCCGGGCATAGCCGCGCGGCCACGCCCTCGTCCACTAAGCCGTCGAGTAATTCTTCCATTTCGGCGCGCGGCACGGCGGTAAGAACGCAAGCCAACTCGGCCGGCCGGTAAGCGCGCTTAGGGCCGCGCGTGCGGGTGAAAAGGGCGCGGAGGAGTGCCGCGGGGTCGCCCTCCGCGGCCTCCAACTTCGCGAGGTCCTCCAAAACCCACTGCTGCCGTCGATGCGGAGTCGGGAACGCGTCCAGAACCTTACCCCCGCCCAAAAGCCGGAGGGTGGAAGGTTCCCTTATTACGAAGGGTTCGTAGCGGATAGCCGCAATGGGCTCTTCAAGTACTACCTGGGCGAAATGACTCTCGCCGGCTTCGCCGACGTCGGCGTCCAGGAAAAGGAGTCGCCCCATAGCTTCCGCCGTCCCCTTGTTGAAGCGGACCCGCGAGCGGTGGCGTATCGGGCCGACGTCCAGATTCAATTTTAAATCTAGCCGTCGCGTCGGCGCGAGTAAACCGAGCTCCGCTATCTCGTGACCTCTTCGAATTTCCTCCTGGTCGACGCCCGCGACGTTCAACGCGGTCCGCGTTCCTACAGTCGTGGCCTCTACGTTCTCACCACGGCTTTGGATTCCGCGAACGCGGACCTTACGGCCCAGCGGTTGAATCCCCAGCTCATCCCTAAGCCGGACCTCGCCCGAAGCCACCGTGCCCGCGATAATCGTGCCGAAACCCCGCATCGAGAATACGCGGTCGATCGCCATCCGGAAGGCGCCCCCGGCACGCCGCGGCGGGACCTTCAACAACGCCTCCTTAAGCGCCAGCCGCACGTCCTCCACGCCCTCGCCGGTGGTCGACGACACGCCGACCGCCGGCGCATTCTCTAAAAAGGACCCTACGAAGAACTTCGCCAGGTCGTCGCGGATGAGTGCCAGCCAATCCTCGTCGACCAAGTCGATCTTGGTTATCGCGACCACGCCGCGTTCAACGCCGAGGTGACGAAGTACGGCGAGGTGTTCGCGCGTCTGCGGCATTACGCCCTCGTCGGCGGCGACGACGAAGAGCGCCAGGTCTATGCCCGCGACGCCCGCGACCGCGGTCTTGATGAAGCGCTCGTGGCCGGGGACGTCGACGAACGTCGCGACTAAGCCGTCGCCGAAATCGGCGTGCACGAACCCCAGGTCGATGGTCATCCCCCGCTCCTTCTCCTCGGGCAGGCGGTCGGGGTCTTCGCCGGTAAGGGCGCGCACGAGCGCCGACTTGCCGTGGTCGACGTGCCCCGCGGTCCCGATGGTGTACGCGCGTGCCTCTTCTTTCTCTATCGCCATCGGCGTCGAGTTTAGCTTAACCGGCGGCCGAAATCAACACCCACGGTCGCGTAACGTACGCTATTGAAAAAGCGGTCACTTTTTCGTAGAATTCATCAAAACAATAACGGAGCTCTCAACTACGCGGAGAAAACCATGCGCTCGAAGACGACCAACGCCGCCGTTCTATTCGTTACGTTGCTTACGGCAGCTTTGTGTGGCGTTATAGCGGAACCTGGCGG
>CAZWAM010000111.1:0-1654 GCA_964631855.1 uncultured bacterium
TACCCGTTCAATCCCCCTAAAACGCTCTTTACCACGTAGATGGTATAAGCGATTATGGCCACGAGCCGCGGGGCCCAGGGCTGCGTTTTGTGGGCCAATATCGATTTGGAGAGGAAGCCCGCCGGCGTCACGTAACCGCCGGCGATATAATTTACGGCCAAATAGGCCGGCACCGGCGCGAGCCCCAGCAGGACGAGCCACCTCGAGCGCCGCCTCGCCGGGCCGCCCCCTTGGACCTTCGGCCCGGCGCCGATTAAGGCCAGCGCCGCGAGTATCGCCGCGGCGATTATTCCCTCCGGCCGCGCGAGCGTCAACGCCGCCAACGCGACGACGAATACCGCCAGGCGGCCGTACTCCTTATATAATATATATGAGTAAAGGGCGAAGAGTAGCGCCAAGATGACGAGGCCGCCGTCCATGCCGCCGAGGGCGTGGAACGTTATAGGCCCCGTCGTCGCGTATATGAGCGTCGACGGAATTACGTAGCGTCCCTCGAAGAGGTGCCCCGCCACCTTGGCGAAGAGCCAGACGCTGGCGCTGTAAAAGACTACATTAAGCGCGAAGGAGGCCCAGACGAGCGCGTTCGGCGTCCGGAATATCAACGCGAGCGGCGTCAGTATTAAAAAATAGAGGTAAGACGTTACGCCCGTGGTGGAGGGGTCGCCGAGGTTGTAGACGAGGGGGTGGCCCGCGGCGAAGTTGCGCGCGTAGTGGAGGAAGATGTAGGCGTCGTCGAGCGGCAGCGTCAGGAAGCCGTCCGTGAAGTACAAGTTAATATATATGTATAATGCGCCCGTTACCGCCGCGAGCGCCGCGGCCAGGACTATTAAAAAAACGTCGCGCTGCCGACGCGCCTCCATAAACGGCGGCATTCTACCACGCCCTATATAGGGTGTCAACGACTTAGGCGGGTTTCGCTTAGGGGGGAGAAGCCACCCGAGCGGTAGGCCGGCTTACGCTTCCGCCCCCGGGGCGAGACTACTTATCCTTGAACCGGCCTAAGATATCCAACGCCGCCGCGGCGGCGTTTTTCACTTCAACCGTGCAGGGGAGGCTGCGGTATTCGAAGCCGTGGGTCTTCAACTCGTACTCGCCGGCGATCCTACCGGCCTCCCGAATCTCGCGCGCGAACGCGTCGTCCATCGCCTTCGTTATCTCCCGGTATTGCAGCGGCAACACCCGCGCCGTCAGGCCGCGGGCGCCGATCTCGCGAAGGCTGAAGTGCACGTGCAAACCGGAGGTGGCCCTGTTTCCGAATAAACCGACGTGGTGCGAATCGTGGGGGCCGTCCGCGACGTAGATATTCCTCGTGTGGTCCGGCATTTGGTCGTACTGGTACTTCGCCCACAGGTACTCGACGAAGCTCTCGTCGAATTCCATCTTCGGCGCGCGGACCAGCTCCATCCCCAACTTTTTGGCCTTCATTTCCGCGAACGAATGGAGCTCGTCTACGCTGGCGGTTATATCGCTTACGTTCTCCGAAGGCCACGAGCGGAGCTCGACCAAGAAGCCCATCTCGTCGGCCGGGAAACCGAAAGACGCCGGCTCTACGACCTTTTTACCCTTCATCAAAAAAAGTTCTAACTCGACCCCAACTTCCGGCAGTACTTCGTTCATCTGTCCCCCTTGGGTGGCGCGCCTACTACCGTGGCGC
>CAZWAM010000111.1:1754-5772 GCA_964631855.1 uncultured bacterium
CGCGGGAATAAAAATAGTAATGCGCGGGCCCGTTATACGTGAGGTCTTCGCTGAGCGTCTTGAGCGAGATGCGAAGCCGGTCGCTGGCTACATACCGCGCGGGGATGGTAAAGAAGGCGTCGCGGAATACCTCGGCACCTACCGGCCGCACCGCCCATTTCCCGGCGTTTTTGCCGTTGACGCGTACCTCCGCGGCGAAGGGCGGTTCACACCGGACCGCCGCGACTAAATCCCGCCCCGCGACGACGTTTACGGTAAACTCCTCCACCCCACAAACGGCCCGTCCCCCTTCGAACACCGTTACGCCCGGCGCGCCCCACAACGGCCGCGCCGACGCGTAGCCCTCCAAGTCGTTCGCGGCCCGCCGGCGGAGGCGGTAATCGTGGGCTGACTCCGACGTTGCGTCGGCGACGTTAATCTCATCTACTAAGTCGAAACCGGTAAACGGTGGCGAAGGCGGGGGCGACGGCTCAAAGACGTCGTCGATAAACCGGGCCACCGACATTTCGGGCCTTCCCGCGATGGTAGTCGTGAAGAGCCGGGCGGAATACTCCGCCGCCGAGACTCCGCCCGATTCGTCGAGGGGGTATTGTTCGAAATAACCGACGAAATAATCGCCGCGCTTCCCCCGGCGCCGGACGAACTCGGCGCAGCCGCCCAACCCCTCGTGGCCGTACCGCCAACCCTCGCGCGTCACCAGGCCTTCGGAGTCGACGATTCTATGCCCGCCGTAATAGGCCAACGCGCCCACGTCGTGGGTGAAGATGTTCGCTGCCGCGGGGACGTTGGCGCGAACATAACGCGCGACGGCGATATGTTGATACCGGATGTCGCGGGCCGACATGCCGTGCGTGACGCAGAAATATGGCGACGTAATAAGGCCGAAGGCCAGGAAATAACCGGCGCCGGCCCAGAATATGGCTCCGTGGCTTATGGTGGGGCGGCCGTAACGGATGAGGTGCGCGAGGCCGTCTATCCCGCCCAGCACGCCGATGACGAATAAAGGGAAATAAGGAACTATGTAACGCTCGAAATGGCCGGGGAAGGGTAGAGCGATACACGCCGCGGCCACGCACGCCAAGAAAACTACCCCGGCGGCGAACGCCGGTGACGGCTTGCGGTTCGACCAAGATTTCCGCGCGGCGCGGCCCCAACCCACTAAGAAGAAGGCGAGCGCCAGCGGCGCGAAATAGTTGGCCGCGGCTTCGATAATATTCGCGTTGAAGAGACCCTTTACGTAGTGGCCGTCCGACGCCGCCAGCACGCTTTTAACGACGTATACCGTGCGAGAGAGCACTAGGGCGGACCGCATGGGCCAAGGCGGGTTACCGTAATTCAAAATGGATTTCGACAGGAAACTCGACGACGTTACGTAGCCGCCGACGAGGTAATTCGCTGCGAAATAGGCCGGCACGAGCGCGAGGCCCGTCAATACCAGCCACTTCGAACGCCGGTTCGCCGGCCCCATCAAAGCCAATACCGCTAGTATCGCCGCCGCGATTATCCCCTCTGGCCGCGCTAACGTCAACGCGGCGAGGGCCGCTACGAAGGGCGCCACGTGGCCGTATTCCCTGAATATTATATATGTATAGACGGCTAAGAGTAGCGCCAGGATGTAGAGGCCAGTATCCATCCCGCCGAGCGCGTGGAACGTTATCGGGCCCGTCGTCGCGAAGATGAGAGTCGAAACGACGACGTAACGGCCCTCGAAGAGGTTTTCCGCTATCTTAGCGAAGAGCCAGATGCTCACGCCGTAAAAGGCGACGTTAAGTACGAACGTCGCCCATACCAACGCGTCGGGGCCGTGGAGGGCCAACGCCAGCGGCGTCAGAATTAATAAGTAGAGGTACGACGTGAAACCGGTGGTGGGGGGGTCGCCGACGTTGTATACGAACGGATGGCCCGCGGCGAGGTTGCGGGCGTATTGGAGGAAGATGTACGCGTCGTCAAGGGGGAGGGTGAGGAAGCCGTCCGTGAAGGATAGGTTCGAATATAAATATAGAAGGCCGGCGACGACGGCGACCGCCGCGGCTAAGAGTATTAAAAAAATCTCGCGTTTGCGACGCGATTCCACGGCCGCGGAATCCTACCACGGCCCCCGCGGCGGTGTCAACGGATAGGGGGGCGCCGCCGTCAAGAAAAAAGCCGCCCCGAGGGGCGGAAGTTTTTGACTCAGGCGCTTTTGCCTAAAAAATCCTCCAACGCCTTCCATACCTCGGCCAAGGCTTCGGCCACGGGGCCCCCTACCTCGACGGCCGTCTTGCGCTCCCGCTGCGCCGCGGTGAAGGCGCCGTCGTACGGCACCCGGCCTACGAGGGGGATGTCGCGGCGCTTAGCCTCCTGCTCGATTGCAACGGCGTTGGCCTGGCTAAGGTCGTATTTATTAATCGCGACGGCGGTAGGGACGCCGAAGTGGGAGGTGAGCTCCGCGGCCCGGGCGAAACCCTGAAGGCCGGTAGGCGTCGGCTCCGCGACGACCAGCGCCGCCGCGGCCCCCGTCACCGACGAGATGACCGGGCAGCCCACGCCCGGCGGCCCGTCCACGAGGATAAGCGGCAGCTTCTCCTCGGCCGCGAGCGCCTGCGCCGCCTTCCGCACGACGGCGACGAGCTTACCCGAATTCTCTTCGCCCGGCTCGAGGAGCGCGTGCGCCATCGGCCCTACGCGCGTCCGCGAGAGGTACCACTCGCCGGCCGACCTCTCGGGGAAGTCGACCGCGTCCGCCGGGCATATTTCCACGCATACGCCGCAGCCCTCGCAAGCGGCGGCGTCGACGACGTAATCTTTGCTTATCGCGTCGAAGCGGCAAAGCTCGAGGCAGCGGCCGCAGGCGGTGCAATCGTCCAGCCTTATGCGGGCCTCGAAACCGGCGCGGAACTCGCGCCTGGAGCGCACGCGCGGCTCGAGTAAAATATGTAGGTCCGGCGCGTCGACGTCGGCGTCGGCCACTACCACCGGCGCGGCGAGCGTAGCGAACGCCGCGGCGAGACTCGTCTTGCCGGTACCGCCCTTGCCGCTCAATATAACGAGTTCCTTCATTCCGGCCTTCCGTCGAGCTGCGCGAGGAGTTCCTCGAAGGTGCCGCGGTATTCGGGTAACTCGTCAACGATAAGGCCGGCCCCGGCGTAGACCTCCGCTACGCGCCGGTCGTCCGGCAACGTTCCCAATATCTCCAAGCCTTCGCTCGCGCAGTACGCTCTGAGTTCTTCCTCCCCCTCGCCGGCGCGATTCACCAAGATGCCGCAGGGGACGCCGAGCGCGCGCACGACCGCGACCGCGAGCTTCAGGTCGTAAAGGCCGAAGGGCGTCGGCTCGGTCACGAGGAGGACGAAATCGCTGCCCCGCGCCGCCGCCACCATAGGGCAGGCGGTGCCCGGCGGGGCGTCCGCGACGACCAACCCTTCGGCCGGGGCGGGGCGCTTCACTTCGCGTATTATGGGAACCGGCGTCCGCTCGCCTACGACGAGGCGGCCCTCTACGAACTTCACGCCGCGCGCGCTACCCCGACGGATTTCCCCTATAACCCGCGGCGCCGGTTTCAGCGCGCCCCGCAGGCACACCTCCCAACAACCGCCGCAACTGTGGCAGAGCTCCGGAAAAACCACCACGTCTTTTTTCATAGCCGCGATGGCGTTGAACCGGCATATCTCGCCGCACCGGCCGCAGAAGTCACACAATTCGCGCGCAAACGCCGGCACCTCGACGGCGAACGGCTCGACGGTGACGTCCCCCGGTTTTAGGAAGACGTGGCAGTCCGGGTCCTCGGCGTCGCAGTCGAAGAGGGTTACGTCACTTCCCGCCGCCGCGGCCACGGCCAAGTTGACCGCCACCGTCGTTTTGCCGGTCCCGCCCTTGCCGCTGGCGATCGTTACCAGCATTGCCCGTTCGCGCCTACCGTTGGCGCGTCATCGGCGCGCCGCACTTGGGGCATTTCTCCTGGTAGCAGGGAACGGCTTGTTTGTGGGGGGCCGTAGTCCCGCAGCTCGGGCAAACGCAGTTGCCGCCGGGCCCAAGGCCG
>CAZWAM010000112.1:0-2690 GCA_964631855.1 uncultured bacterium
TGGAGATCCGGTACTCGAATATCGAGTTGGCGCGTTCTATGACGCCCAGGTAACCCGGCCCCGTCGGCGTGTGGTCCGCGTCGCCGGGTGTCGTCAATCGCGATAGCGTTACGGTCCCGAGTAAGGAGCCGCCGACGGTATACCGGCGCAACGTGTTCGCGCCCGCCACGGAGTAGACGTAGTTCGCGTCGCGATAAATGTTGAGCGCCCCAGGCCACGGGAAGGAGCTGATAACGCTCCCGACGCCGCCGAAGGCCGGCGCCGCGATACACGAAGCGACACCTACTCCAACTAAAACAAATAACTTTCTCGCCATCTCCTCAACCCCTTCAGGCTCGGTTAACGTTAACCGTTCGACGAAATTTCAACGGTAGAGCGTTTTAATCTTCCCTATCGACGCCGGCGCAACGCCGATACCCGTACCGCCGACGTCCACCTGATACGCCCAGCGCGCCCCCGCGACATTCTGGTTGCACCAATACGTCCTGGCTAAATTCATCGGCGCCGCCCGGCCCACCACCGACCCGTGGGTACCCGAACCCGGAACCACGAACGAATCCACCAGCGAACCGCCGCCCGTGTACGCGTAGGAATAGCCGCCCGCGCCTTCGCGGCCGACGATTATATATTGGCCGTTCCGGCCGTCATAGGCCGGCGTGGCCGCGAGGCCGCCTATGGTCCCGCCGACGTAAAATTTGTTGACCAGCACGTCGTCCAACGTGTAACGGAAAATCATCTCTTCGCGCGCGATGAAATAGGTCCTGTTACCGGGTATGTACGCGTAGGCGGTAGTGTCGGACGGAAGCGGCTTCGACTTCACGAAATCGCCGCCCGTCGTATAGGTCAATAACATCTTACTCCCGAGGTCGAAGGTATCGAAGTACCCACCGCCCAAAGCGCTGTGGTCGGCGTCGCGCGGCCGATTCGCTCGCGGGAGGGTGCGCGAGCCCACCACCGAGCCGTTGGCGGTGAACGACTTCAAATAGTTCGTACCCGTGGCCTGCAGGACGCCGTAGACGTACGTCCAGTCGCGATAGATCGCCGTCGCAAGCGGCGGCGCGGACCCGCTGAGTTTGAACGAGCTGATAACGGACCCCACGGAAGCCTGCGTTGCGCCGGCGGCAACTAGGGGAAATAATACGATGCATACGGTTATTTCGGCTCTCAACTTCATAGGGCCTCCCGTGCATTCGCAGCCGTCGAGGTCTCGAGCGGTTTACGTTAAATTATAACCCTTTTAAAACGCGTCGTCAAGCCGCGCAATTAAAAAAGCCGGCCCGGAGGCCGGCCCTTTTTTCGGACAAACCTATCTGTACAACGCCCTTATTTTTCCTAATGACGTCGGCGTTATGCCGACGTTCTTGTTGCCGAGGTCGAACTGGTAGGCGAAGCGGTTCGCACCCACGGGCACGTTGCACCAATACGTCGTCCTAGGGGTATATGGCGCACGCGGGCCGCAGACGCAGCCGGAGGGCGGCGCGGCGATGGTAAAAGTCGTTACTATGCCTCCCGCGCCCGTATAGACGTACGTCCGCCCCAAGCTGCGCGTAGCCACAATAACGTATTCGCCGGCCTTATCGTCGAAACGGTTAGTTGCCGCAATCTCGGTCGCGGCATAGGCCACGTCGAACTTATTGACGAGGCTCCCGGACGTCGTATAACGGTAGACGGAGGCTCCCGTGTGCGTATAAAAATAAGCTCCACCCGGGAAATAGGCATAACCCACCGTGCTTGGGCCCGCGGAAATAGACCGAACGAGGGAACCGTTGGCAATCCGGTACTCGAAAATTCGGTTCGACCCCTCGATAACAGCTAAGTAACCCGGCCCCAGCGGGCTATGGTCCGCGTCGCCGGGGTCCGTTAGGCCGGCGAGCGCCACCGTCCCGACCAAGGAGCCGCCCACGGTGTAACGCCGTAGCGTGTTGGTGCCGACGACGCAATAGACGTAATCGGCGTCGCGGTATATGTTGCGGGCACCGCCCATCTTAAAAGAGCTGATCACGCTGCCGACGCCGGCTAAGGCGGAAGTGGCCGCGGCGAACAATACCGCGCCGGCCGTAACGAGGACGAAACCTTTCCTCCTCATCTCCTCGACCTCCTGGGGATTAGTTAAACGTAGCTAAGTTAAACCCGTTAACGGTAAAGTGCCCTTATTTTACCGAGCGAGGTCGGCGCTACCTTAGTAGTATTCCCGAGGTCGATTTGGTAACAGTAGTACTCGTAGTTAATGCGGGTTAGGTACCAATACGTAGTCTTATAGGAACTCGGCGCGCCCGGGCCACAAACGCTATTCCACGCAGAACCGGGGACCGTGAAGGAGCCGACAAGAGAACCCGACGACGTAAATACGCGGTTTGGGCTACGCCCGAGTATGACATACTCACCTTCCAGAGAATTGTAAACAGGCGTCGCCGCAAGGTCATCGCTAAGTTTGACTATATTCCCGCTAATGGAACCAGTTGTAGTACACCGTAGGACCCAGCCCGGACCAACCTCCATGTAATAAATTGCGACGTACATATTAGGAGAACCGGGGACGTAGGCGAAACCTTGGGGCTCCCAAAAAATCGTGTGGGCCGCAATATCTATCGAGTCCACCACCGACCCGGTGGCCAGGTCATAACTGATTACGTACATAAAATCGGATGGTAACGGCGGATACTCGAATAGCGCGAAGTAACCGGAACCTT
>CAZWAM010000112.1:2790-5711 GCA_964631855.1 uncultured bacterium
GCCTTCGCCGGGTTGTCCGCCCGGCACTTCGGGCAGATGATGAGCGTCTCGTCCGGCAGGCCGATTTTATTGCCGCAGCTCGGGCAGAAGTTGGAGCCGGTCGGCATCGGCTTGTTGCACTTGGGGCAGGGCCGCTCGGTGGTGGTGCGCATCGCGCCCCCCATCATCTCCGCCATGGACAGGCCCATACCCAGGCCGACGCCCATGCCCATCCCCTCGCCGGCGCCGCCGCCCGGTTGCTCCGCGGCCTTCTCGACGGCCTTCGCGGCCTTGAAGCGGTAGTACTGCTCGAGGTTGCCCACCGCGGCCATGCCGGTCCGCTCGTCGATGACTGCCTGTACCTCGGGGGGCGGCGTGATGGCGTTGACGTAGAAGTCCGTAATCTCCAGGCCGTACTTGCCGAAGTCGTCGCGGACGCGGCTCTTCATCGCCGCGCCGAGCTCGTCGTACTTCGCCGCCAAATCGAGGACGGTGGTTAAAACCTCGCCCAGCACGTCCTGCAGCCGCGAAACTATCATCGAGCGCAGAAACGACTCGATATCACCCGTCTCGAGGCGCCCTTCGGTCCCCACGACCTTGTTGACGAAGAACATCGGGTCCGTAACGCGGACCGAGAAGATGCCGAAGGAGCGGAGGCGGACCATCGCCAGGTCCTTGTCGCGGAAGAGGACCGGCTCCGCGGTGCCCCACTTGAGGTCGCGGATGGGCCGCTTGTTGACGAAATAAACCTCCGTCTTGAAGGGGCTGCCGTCGGTTATGTGTTTGCCGATGAAGTCTATGAGGAGCGGGACGTTGCCGGTGGTGAGGGTGTGGCGGCCGGCGTCGAAGACGTCGTAGCCCTTGCCGTCGCGGAAGAAGACGGCCCACTGGTTCTCGCGCACGACGAGCTGGCTGCCCAGCTTGATCTCGCCCGAGCCGACCGCGGGCCACCGCTGCGCGATGGCCTGGGGGCCCATGTCCATCGATTCGATAACGTCGAATACGGCCACTTAGCTCACCCCCAGGATGGTTTCCTTGCGCTTGTCGAGCTTACCCTCGAACGCGCGGAGCTCCGCTTTGAGTTCGTCGAGGGGTTTTTTAATGTCGTCGCCCGCGGCCGCGACGGCCTCGGCCTTCGCCAGGATGCCGTCGATGGCCTTCGCCAGCGCCTCGTCGTACTCGTAAAGGCGGTCGAGCGCGTCCTCGCCCACGCGCGCGGCGTCGAAGAAGCCGGCGTAGCCGTACGAGGCGAAGCCCAAACGGTCGACGACGTTCTCAAAGATGAGGTCGACGCGGTCGACGTCGTCGAGGCGGTCCAGCTTCGATTCCCCCACGAGCTTGTCGCGGACGTTCTGGATTTTCTCCTTGCCTTGCCGCAGCCGGCCGGCGAGGTGCTCGCGCAAGAGCTTATCCGCCTCGCGCCGCGTTTCCTTCTCCACGTAGCCGCGATACCCCGGGACGTATTTCATCATCCATTCGATCATCCCGCGGCGTTTCGCGGCCACTTCGTCCCGATAGTCCATAGTTTACGCTCCCGTTTTGAAACGCCGGCTTAGCACGTACGTTTCCAGGTTTAAGGCCGAAATATAATTCGCTCGTCGGCGAAAACGCTTTCCCGCGGCCGTGAGCCCCGCTCCCGGCCAACCTACTCGAGTTCCTTAACGAGCGCCACGCGGCGGCGCCCCGGTTTCATACCGAATGAGGCCGCGAGCTTAGCCGCGGCGACGTTATCCTCGCGGACTTCGCATTCCACGACGTGCGCGCCGCCCTCGAGCAAGACGTGAAGCGCGTGCGTCAAAAGCTTCAAGGCCAGGCCGCGGCGGCGCGCCTCGCGCCGCGTGCCGACGTGCTGCATATACGGCTTGCCCTCGCGGTCCGTGGTGAATAGGAACGCCAGTACGCGGCTGCCCTCGACGTAGGCCAAAGAGGCCCAAGGGCCCCACTGCGATTGCGTGATGAGCGCGTGGAGGTCGTCCTGCGTGCGCGGCATATCCGGGAAGCACTCGTTGAAAGCGTCCGTAACCTCGCTAAGCGGTACGTTGACGACGGGAACGACGTTCTCGTCCTCGGGCGCCTCCGTCGGTTCGTCGCCCCTAAGCCAGGATATTATCCTCCCCGCCTCTTTTAGGCCGAAGCTTTTCGCGAACTCGATAAAACGCTCGTCCTCCTCCGGCGTCTCCGGCGCCAAAAGGCGCCTCAGCCCCAACGCCCGGGCGTTCTGCTCCCAGGTTTCCGTTAACGTCCGCCCGATGCCGAGGCGCCGCGCGCTCTCGTCCACCGCGATAAGGCAAATCGTAGCGTTGCCCTCCTCGCGGTAATCGTGGAACGCCAACGCGCCGCGGATTTCGCCCTCCGCTTCCGCGACCACCGAACCCTCGCGGCGCGCCCGCGGGTGAAGGAACGCCATACGCTGAAGCTCGAGGCAGCTCGTCGGCCACCCGGGCGGCGCGAACTCGGGTTTATTATTTTGAACCAGTTGCCACACGGCCCGGAGGTCGGCTTGTTCCATAGGCCTGACGTTGACCGCTTCCATAGCCAACCCCGCTTTTGATGCCCACTATTTAAGTCAGGATAAAATAATATATTAACCGCTCCCCTGCAAGCTTAATCATATTCTTCCGCCGAGGCCCCCGTTACCGGGGCGCCGGCTTGTACCACGTTGTACTGCTTAGCGCCTTGTCCGAAGCCTGATAACTCTCGCCGTCGCCCGCGCTCGCAACCAAAAACACCACGAAGCGCGACTTGGCGGGGTAGGCCCACCAATCCTCGACCGCGTCGTAAGGAATGAACAGCGTGCTGCCGTAAACCGGGTTTTGAAAGTTCGAATATAACTCGCCCGTCCCGCGGCCCGTAAAACGGTCCCACCGGTCCGCCGGCACAAAAAATACCACGTAGCCGCCGTCGGCGCCCGGCACCGGCTCCCAAGATACGTCGAGCCCTTC
>CAZWAM010000113.1:0-5696 GCA_964631855.1 uncultured bacterium
CCACCCGAAAGCGGACGCCGCGAGGGCACATACGGCGATAGCGGCGATTAAAACGCAATATTTCTTCATCGAACGGTCCTCCTTCGGCTTGGGGGGCAAAAACCTCCCGTTACGTTAGAACACCTACGGTGTAAAACACCCTCGGCCTTAAAGACCGCACGCCGCATAGGTCGTCCGGCGCAAGTAATGACCGAAAAGGCCGTTCGAAACCTTATAAAAAGACTAACATTTTTTCCCGTAATAGTCAACCCCCTCCCCGCGATACTTTTTAATTAAATATCCAAAAGCCGTCCCGAGGGGCGGCTTAATCTTACGGCGATACGCGTCAGCGTGCGACGACGAGTTTCTTCGTCGCGGCGTACGGGCCGGCGCGCGGCGTATAGACGTAAACGCCGGGCGGGACCTTCGGGCCGTCGCCGTTGGAAGTTCCCAATCGGCGATGCCGTGAGTAAATCCCGGAGTTGACGGAGGCCCTTTTTTAACTTAAAATACTAACCGTATGGAAGTTACGTCGGCGAGGAGAAGCCGGAAAAAGATTCGAAGAATAATTTTCGCGGCGCTCGGCGCCGGAATCGCGAGCGCGGCTTTCGGCTTAGCGCCGGACGCGGTGACCGCGGGCCCCGCGCCGTACGCGGATGTACCGGCCTCCGAAGGCCTCGGCTCGGTTATCAGCTCGTTTAGGATGTCGGGTTTGGCCAAGCCGTACGCCCTCGGCATCTATCGCGACCGCGGGTACGTCTACGGCGTGATGTACTCGCGGGGTACGAACTACCTCTACCGCTTCACCGCCGCCGGTACACGCGTTAGCTCGTACGTAATAAACGGGACGTCGACGCCGCGCGGCGCGGACCACGCCCACCTCGGCCTCGGCTACCTCGCCCTCGTAGATGCCGTAAGCCGCAAACTCTACGTCTTCCGGACCACGGGCGGCTCAGCCGTAACGTCGTTCTCGATCGCCGGCTCGCCCTACCCCTTCAACTGCTTCTGGGACGGAACTTACTACTACGCCAACGGCCCGGCCAACCGGGGCACGTTCTACCGTCACGACGCCTCGGGCGCGAGCGCCGGCACGTGGACCTGCTCCGGGTGGCCGGACGCGATGACTTACTGCGGCGGCGCGGCCTTCGCCCGGCGCGGAAACGAAGCCGCGGGCCCGTACTTCGTCGGGGCCTCGTGGTCGGCGGGCGAGCCGATGTGCATGACCACTTTTCCGGGGGGATTGTTGGTAGCGACGTGGACGCCGCCGGCCCACAACGCCAACGGCCTCGTCTACGGCGACTCCTCGAACAAGGCCGCGTACGGCGCCGCGGTTTGGGCCGGCTGGTACGCCGCGGACGGCGTCTACGCGATGGAGTTCGACGTCGGCGCGCGCGGCGCCGCGGCCGTGACGCCGGCGAGCGTCGGTAAAATTAAATCGCTTTACTATTGAAACGTGGTCGATAATACGGAGGCCGTAATAACGCTGCGTAAGGAGGCCTATTACTTTTCCGGTTTCCGGGGAACCGGAGAACGCTTGGCCCTAGGATGAGGGCGTGGGCCGAAGGCCCGCGGGTCGAATTTTTTCCTTGACAAGGTGTACGTTTATGCGTAAAATAACCGTTGGGTAGGAATAAACTCTAAAACGTAGGAGAAAGGAGATTGCGGAATGAGAAAAATAGCTTACGTAGGACTTGTGACGTTGATAGCGGGCGCCGCGTTTGGCGCAGTAAGCGAAGATGCCGCGGGCGTCCCAGGGAGCGTACCCGGAGGGAAACTGGACAACGACGGTATCGGCTCAATCCTCGGATCGTGGGCCACGCCCGCGGGAAGTAACGCCCGCGCGTGTTGCGAAACCGGAGGTTACGTCATCGTCAACACCTACTACAACCCGCAGTACGTCTGCACGCCCGCCGGCAGCCTAGTCCGTACCCACACCATCCCCTTAGGGACCGGTTGGCGCGACTCGAGTCGCTGCCACCTCGGCTCCGGCTACTACGCCATCATAAAGGCCAACGCGCCTCTCATCGTCGCGCTGGTGAACCACTCGACCGGCTCCGTGGCAAGCACGTTCGCTACGACAACAATGAACCCGTGGCCGATGAACCTCGCGTACGACCCCCAGTACAATTTCTACTACGCGAACGGCTATTACGAAACCACCTTTGCGCGTAAATACACGACCGCCGGCTCCCTATCCGGCAACATCATGATCGGCGGCATGGGTACTACCGTCGGCGCTTTGGGTTGGACGAGATCCGCCAAAGGCGTGAGCGGCGCGTACATCTGGGCGAGCAACTTCGGCGCCAAGACCGACGCCATCTGCACCACCACCGGTACCGTAATCGCGACCTGGAGCGCGGCCGACCGAAACGGCTGCGGCGGCGACTGCGGCAAGCACCACTCAGGGAAAGACTGGGTCGTATGGGAGATCCGCAGTGCGAGCTTGTGGTGCTATGAGTACGACATCGAAGGCACGACGACGTCGGTGACGCCCGTAAGCCTCGGCGAGATCAAGACCCTCTTCAAGTAATAACCAGGACGCTAAACTTAGTAAAAAAGGTTCCCTTAAAGGGAGCCTTTTCAATCGACCTTGTTTTTAGCCGTCGCTGCCGCGGGAAAAAACGAAACGGCTTTAACGGCTCCTCATATAGGCGACGGCCGCGGCGAACGCCGCGTCGTCAACTACGACCGCGTGGCCCGCCTTCAACTCCTCGAGCCAAGCGCGGGTCTTCTCGACGACCTCAGCGCTATTCATAATTTCCCCCTCCGCGCCCCGGCGGCAGGCCCTCGCGACGTAAGGGTCTTCCAAGCTCAGTTGCTCAAAAGGGCGGTAATAAATTATCTTGAAGAAACCCCAGCGGCCGTCTTTCACTCGAAAAACGTCGCTCAATTCATCCAACTCATATCGAAAGACGATAGGCCGAAGCTCTTTCGCGAGCTTGGAATCGCGTGTGCGCGTCTCGTCGCCGAGCGCGCCCGGCTCCCGCGGTACCTCGATGACGCCCAGAAACTCCTCCTTCTCCGGGGGGAGCAACGGCGGTTGTTCCTCCAGCAACGTCTCGGCCCGCCTCTTTTCCGAGTTGTAAGCTTCGCCCGAAACGACGAGGTCTTTGCCGCTCCCGACCTCGGCGTGATAAGCGCGGAGCTTATTCCCATCCGGCATCAGTACGACGTACGCCTCCGCCACCTCGGGCTTTTGAAAATCTTCTTTGTGGCCCTCGTAATAACGCGCTATATCGTCCCCCGCGGCGAAAGGCAGCCGCGGCCTTAAATCCCGCTCGATTAAGGCCGATATAAGGTAGTCGGCCCGCCTCCTCGCCAACTCGCGCGTTAAATCCTCGTCCTTATCCAGGCTGAGGCGCAACGCCTCGTCTTCGGCCAGCGCCCAGTTCTCAAGGGTCTCCAAATTATCGGAGAGTATGCCGTCGAACAGGACAGGGTTCTCCCGGCGGTAACGGTCGGCGCCCTCGCCGCCCACTCCCAACAGCGTCTCGGTCATATCGAGCCAACCGTCGAAAAGGACGGGGACGGCGCCGCACCGGGATATTACCAGCCCGCGGCCATAGTATTGCTCCCGAGCGTCTACCATCGACCCGCCGCGGACGGCGTTTAAAACGTCGAGATTACGTTCGACCGGCGTGGCCTCGCGCCATTTGGCCGCGGCGGCCCCGAACGCGACGGCGGCCTTCCTTTTTCCGATCGCGTATCTTATCTCCTCCTCCCGTTCCGCAAGCGTACCCCGCCGACCGTGGACTATTTTGTCGACGCGGAAGATGCGCCACTTCAAACCGCTCTCATCCTCAATCACCGGCGTAAAGGAGCCGACCGGCGTATCGTAAACGGCGCGGCTCGCGTTATCCCCCGTATACGGGAGCGGCACTTCACAAACGCCGCCCGTTTCGGCGATATACTCGGCAGCCGAATATTTTCGGACGACCTCTTCCCACGGCACGCCGACTTTCAACTCCGCGTACGCCTTGTTCGCGGTCTCGGGCTCGTCCGATTCAAAAAAAGAATACATCCGCCACTTGGCGTTCTTGTTGTAAAAATCGACGACCTCTTCTTCCGTAACCGTCACGCCCGCCTCGACCCGCCGCCGCATTTTTTCGCGGAGGGCCGAACTCCGGAAAGCGTCGAGCTCGGCGACGAGCGAAGCGTCGCGGCGGTAGCCGCGGGCCGTCGCCTCCATCTCCAAAATTTTCGCGGTAACCAGCTTCTCGAGGACCTCTTTCGCCCGCGCCTCGACGTCGTCTCCGGCAGAAACCGCCTCGTCGGTTATTAACTCGGAGAAATAAATCACGTCCGCCACGGTTACGGCGGGCACGCCGTCAACGGTAGCGACGGCGTCGCCAACCGCGCCGAGGCAAGTACCGGCGGCTGTTAATAACACTGCCGCCACGTTCGCTAAAATAACGCAAAAATTTAATCTTTCCACCAGCTTACCCCTTTAAGGCGGCGAATTTAGCGACGTGCAAAAAACCACACCGACTATAGCATATTATTCACCTTCGATTCAAGGCACGCCGGGACCACATATAGGCTAATTTCGATTTTATAGGACGTATTTTTTTCTATTGAAAAAATTATAGGATTTTGAAAACATATAAAATAAAGGGGATATAACCTTTTTAATGAATCGAGGTACGATGAAAAAATTAACGCACCTGGGACTGGCGGTCTTGGCCGCGGGTGGGGCGTTGGCCGCGGCGAACGAAGACGCCGCGGGCGTAGCGGGGAGCGCGGCGTACGTGTCCCCGAACGACGGCGTCGGCTCGGTCATCCTTTCTTGGAGTACGCCCGCGGGAAGTAACGCCCGCGCGTGTTGCGAAACCGGAGGTTACGTCATCGTCAACACCTACTACAACCCGCAGTACGTCTGCACGCCCGCCGGCAGCCTCGTCCGGTCCCACGCCATAGCCGGAGGCTCGGGTTGGCGCGACTCGAGCCGCTGCCACCTCGGCCTGGGTTACTACGCCATAATCAACGCTACCGCGAGAAAAGTCGCGTTCGTTCACCGGAATAGCGGCGCCGTCGCGGGGTCGTTCGCCGTAACGGCTATGTCGCCGTTCCCGATGAACCTCGCCTACGACGCGCGGGCCCAATGCTACTACGCCAACGGCTATAACGAGGCCTCCTTCGCGCGTCGCTACACCACCTCCGGCTCGTTTGCCGGGAGCATTAAGATCGGCGGCTTCGGTAGCTACTGCGGCGCCCTCGGGTGGACGCCGAGAGTGAAAGGGTTAGCCGGTTCGTACATCTGGGCCAGCAATCCCGGCGCGACGTCGGAAGTTATTTGTACGACCGCCGGCTCCGTAGTCGCCAGCTGGAGCGGGCCGGGGCGTTCCGGCTGCGGCGGCGACTGCGGCAAGCACCACGCCTCCACCGCGCGGGTCGTCTGGGAACTCTACGGCGCCAACCTACACGTGTACGAGATCGACCTCGGCAACGACACCGCCGTCACGCCGGCGAGCCTCGGCCAAGTCAAGGCGCTATACCGGTAACTTCGGATTAATCGAGCCGTCGAAAAGGCGGGAGCCGCGGCCCCCGCCTTTTGATCGTTGCAACGCCATGGGCCAAAGGAAAAGGCGGCCCGAAGGCCGCCTACCGTTTTAATTAACCGGCGTACGAGCTCGTAGAAGGATTAGTGGAACAGCGTCTTGATCTTGCCGAACGAGGTGGGGGCAATCCCCGGGGTGACCGATTCGATTTTGTAAGAC
>CAZWAM010000114.1:0-4412 GCA_964631855.1 uncultured bacterium
TTGAGGAGGACCTTGAGGTCGAGCCACAGCGACCAGTTCTCGATGTAGTAGATGTCGAGGCGGACCATCTCCTCGAACGTCAAAAGATTACGGCCGCTAACTTGCCACAGGCCGGTGACGCCCTGCGGAACGGTCAGCCGCTTCATCTGCCAACGCTCGTATTCCTCGACCTCGGCGGGAATCGGCGGCCTCGGCCCGACGAGCGCCATGTCTCCCTTTATGACGTTGATGAGCTGGGGGAACTCGTCGAGGCTGAACTTGCGCAAAAACCTTCCCACGCGCGTCACGCGCGGGTCCTTTTTTATTTTGAAAATGGGCCCGTCCATCTCGTTGAAGTCGGCGAGCTCGGGTAACATCTCGTCGGCGCCGACGACCATGGAACGGAACTTGAAGATCCGGAAAGGCCGGCCGTCTTTGCCGAGGCGCTCCTGGCGGTAGAAAATCGGGCCTTGAGAATCGGCCTTTATTAAAATTATAACCAAAAGCCAGAAGGGCAACAGCAAGACGACGCCCGCCAACGCGCCGGCGATGTCGGTGGCGCGCTTGACGTAACCCTGCCACCCCTCGAGCGGCGAACGCCACAACCGCAGGAGCGGGATGGAGCCGACTTGCAAGACCGAGACGCGGCGCGTCACCAACTCGAAGAGGTCCGCGATCACCATAAAGGGTATCTGCCTTTCCCGCAAGTCGAAGACGACGTTCAAGAGGTGGCGGTGGGCCGCGGAGGGGATGGCGACCAACACCTCGTCGATATCGTGGGATACGATAAGCTTGGGCAACTTCTCGAAAGGCCCGAGGACCTTGACGCCCTCGTAGACTTTGCCCTTCTTCGCCGAGTCGTCGTCGATAAAGCCCAGGACGGAGTAACCGAACTCGGGGTGCAGCTTTATCTGGTTGGAAAGGATTCTTCCGCTCTTGCCGGCGCCGTAGATGACGGCCCCTATTAACCCAACGCCGCGTTGGGCCAGGAAGCCGACCACCTTGCGGAGGGTAACCCGCCACAAATCGATCAAGATGAGGCTCACGAAGAAGTTGCTGACGATGACGGCTCGCGTATAGGGGAGGTTGGGTATAAGGACGGAAATCGCCATCATCAGGAACGCGGCGATAATGAGCGACTTCATCACGAGGTAGAGCTCGTCGAGGCGCGCCATCGAGCGTTGGCGGACGTAGAGGCCCCGGTTGAAGAAAACCGCGACCGTCACGACGCTATAAACGAGGGAGATCTTGAGATAGGCCGCGGGCCCGAAGAGAGCGCCGGCGTAAGCCGCGGACCCGGGTTCGCGCAAAAAGCCGGCCAAGCCTAGTATATTTTCCCGGAAGGACAGAACGGCGAACGTCGAAAGGTTGAGCAAGAGGAAGTCGACCACCAACTTGACGACGCCTACGACGCGGTGGTAAATCTTTTGCCCGGCTATTGCGACTTCGGGGGACATCAACTTAGAACGGCGGCGTGGCCCGGGCACGCCCGGACGCACACGCCGCAAATATATTGATTAGTGATACGCTTTTTGAATTCGCGCAACTTCTCGAGGCAACGCGCCCGGTCCCATGCGTCCGCACTCGCGCCGATAGCGCCCGCCGGGCAAACCTCGCGGCAAGCGTCGCATTCGCCGCAGCCGCCGGCGCCGGGGGTATCCGCGTCAAGCGGCGCGCTCGTGAAGACGCTGACCAGCCGCACCGCGGCGCCGAACGCGCGCGTCACGAGCAAATTGTGGCGGCCTATAAAACCCAACCCCGCTAGCTCGGCGAGGCGGGTATGGCTCACGGCCCCCGCGACTCGTTCCCAATCGACTACCTGCGAAGCCGGCACGGCCAACGTCTCGTGGCCGCGGCTCTCCAGGAAGGACGCCAACCGGCACGCTATGCCGTCCAACGCGGCGTTGACTACACGGTAATGGTAGGCGTAAAGGCGCGTGGGTTCTTTCACGCAGGTCGCGACTACGCCCCGCGACAAAGGTACCGCGGCTACGACCACGCGCGGGTAATCGCGGAACGGCGCGGGGACCGCGCCACTCACCGCGGCGACGCCGAATAGCGCCGCGCCCCCCGCCCGCGCGATACGCTCTACTTCGGACCTGTCCAGATTCACGGCCGTAGTCGTCGCCACGAAAAAACGCCTTAATTGGCCGCTCGAGCCGCCAGCCGTTGGCGCGCGGCCTCGATCTTCCTCACGGCTTCGGCCGGAATCAAAGACCGGTTGTTGTCGTCGATCGGGTACGAAATGTTTTTACTTGTAATGCCTATTTTGCTCGCGCCACCTTTAAACGCGTCGGCGGCGGCCACGCTCAGTTCCTCGAAAACTACGTCATCCCAACGAATATTCAACGACGTAATGACGTAGCCCGGCTCGAGATAATTCTGGTTCGAGTCACAGCCTATTACAAGCTTATTACGTTCCTTAGCGACCGCGGCGACTTCCGCGTTGGCAAAACCCGCGGCGGCAAATATCACCGCGGCCCCGCGCCCGAATAGCTCCCCGGCTAAAGCGCGCGCCCGGTCACAAGCCGTCGGGGCCGCGAAATCGTCGCCCAAGTAAGCCGCCGCGACGTGGGCGGAAGCGTTTTCGGAAAGAACGCCGTCGCGATAACCAGCCGCCAGCTCTTCCGTAGTGGGGTCCCTTCGGCCGCCGAGGAAGCCGTAGCTGCCCGCCGGTACCGCCGCGGCCGCGGCCACGCCCGTTAAAAAACCAGCTTCGGCGACCGAAAAACTTAAGGCCGCGACGTTCAGCGCACCCCTTCCGCCCCCGACGATTAAATAATTTACGTCGGGATACTTTTTCGCGAGGCCGTGCACGTATTCTTCCCATATGGTAGACGCCACGACGACGACGTCGACGCCGCGGGCGCTCGCCTCATCCAAACAGGCACGCCCCTCGGCCTCGGTCGCCGGCTCGTAGTTACAAACGCTGGTTAAGACGCCGCCCTCTTCCGCGAAGCGTTGGCACCCTCGCCAGACCATATCGTTCTTTCCCTTATCGCCCAGGCCGCCGGCGTCCATCACGACTTCGACCTCGAAGCACTCAACTTCGCGGCCGTCGCCGCCGCACCGGCTCAACGCTAAAAGCGAGAGCGCCAGGAAAACTAATGTCGCCTTCTTTTCCATTACCTTTGGGCGGATGCGATAAAAAAAACGTCCGCCGGCGGACGGTTCCAAATCGCCCATCAAGTTCACTTAACCTACCGGTAGCTTCGAACCCGGTCCGAACGTTCGTAGTTCCGAAGCGTCGCTGTATCGGCAATATCTTTACGTTAAGTCCGCGCGCCCAAGCTGGCCTTCCCATATTACGGTGCGTGGCTTTGCCTCCGCCCGGGGACCACGGCCGTCCGGCTTTTATTCTACTCCGCTAAATTTTAATAACGTACGTTTCCCGTGTCAAGGCTTTTCGTAGCCGAATACTTGAAGGCCGCCCCCCGGTAAAAAAACCTTGCTTTATACTAATTTATCCTATAATATATTGCGCGTAGACTCCAACTTCAACCAAGGAGGACCGAATGAAGTTATCGCACTTATCTTTCCTACTCGCCATACCCCTCGTCACCGCGGGAATGGCATTCGCGTACACTATGCCGGGAAGGGCACCCTACGACGGCCTTATCTCCGTCGACCCGGGCGGCCTGCCCCTCCAGCCGGAAATGCTGCATTTAAACGTGGGCGCCGGGTATTGGCGCGCCACAAAACAGTTTACCGACGACGGCGACAGCGTAGCCAAAAAAGAGGAACCGAACATCCTCCTCGTCCCGCTGGACGTCGGGTACGCGTTCAACGAGCATTACATGGCCGACCTTACGTTCCAGATTCTACGCCCGAGCAAGACGTTTAACCCCGGCGCGGCCGACGAGAAAACGGTAAACGCGTTTGGCATCGGCGACATCTGGGTCAAAGCGCGGGGCCTCTGGGAAGGCGGCCCCGACTTCTACATCGGGCCGCGGCTCGCCGTAAAGATCCCGGTCGGTAAGGTCGACTACGAATCCGAAAAACCCAACTTGGGCGACGACCAGGCGGACATAGACGTCGCCGCGGTCGCGGGCAAATACGGCGAGAGCACCATATTCAAGATGAGCGGCCAAGCCGGCTTCCGGTACCGGATGGAAAAAACGGGCTACCCGAAAACGGTAATATATACCGATCCCAACGACCCCAAAAAAACCAAATCCTACACGGGAAAAGTCGACTTAACGCCGGGCCCGATGATTTACCTACACGTCGAACCGGGCATCGGCACCGGCCGCGACCAGAAATTCCAGATCTACGTACCCATCGGCTACGCGATGTCGATGAAAGACGATATCACGTACCCGGCGGACTGGCCGGCGGAGGTACCGAAACCCGAAGAGGACCACTCGTCGCTCTACGTAGGCCTGTACCCAAGGTACGAGCTCGACGAGCGCAACGCCATCGGCCTGAAATTC
>CAZWAM010000114.1:4512-5609 GCA_964631855.1 uncultured bacterium
AAGTAGACTAAATTAAGAGCTTGACATAATAGCCGGTCTTAATTTAAATTACATTAGAAAAATGAACGTGCAATATTTATCAACAATTTCCATTAGACGCGGGAGGTTCCCGAAATGCACGGCGCACTAAAAGGTAATGGTTGCATCGTACTTATCTTAGCGTGTGCCCTATTATGGGCCAACTTCGCATAGGCCGTCCCTTGGAACCGCATCACCGAAGAACCCGAGTCGACCCCAACCGAAGAACTCCCCAAATTCGAATGCGCGCCGCTTACGTACGCCGAAACTACGTACGACGAAGTATTATACGAAATATTCGACGTCGCCGCGGCGGAAGACGCTTGGACATGTACTGATTGCAACCACGAAAACCCGGCCGACGCCAAATACTGCTCGGCGTGCGGGACGAAAAAGGGAGAGGAAGCGGCCGCCGCCGGCCTACCGGACGTTAGGGTGTGTCCCAAGTGCGAATACGTCAACGAGAAGGAAGCCAAATTCTGCGGCGGCTGTGGGTATAACTTCTTCGCCGCCGGGCCTGGGGCGGCCGGAATCGAGATGGTCGACGTCCCGGGGAGAGGTTACGTCCCCAAGGGGACGATGATCGAGCCGGGGCATGCAACGAAGCCTATATGGGTTACGGGGCTCGTAATGTGGCTCGTAATCGGCCCGGGTCTCATGATCTTGGGCTTAGCGGGAGAAGAGACACCGTTTATCATAGCCGGCGGCACCATATCGTCGGGTGGTTTGATTATATTCCTCATCGGCCTTGCCGTTAAAACGGCACCGGTATACGCCTCCCGGATGCCGGAATACGACGACGCGCTCGCGCGCGTCGCGCGTACGCGCGAATCTCCGGGGCTGGAGGGATTTGCCCTAAAAATAGAAGTGCCCGTCCTAAGCTTCTAAGCGTTGACGGTACGCCGGCGAGCGACATAAGGTTCCGCGGCCGCGCCGGGGGCAAGTTTATCCTCGAGCGGTCGCGGCACGCACCGAGTTCTTTTAAGTTAAAAAGACAAGGGCTGAGAACATGATTAAATGGCCTTTCCTGGCGTTCTACTTAGCTTGGTCGGCCGCCTTCGCGGCCGGGACCGCGGGTA
>CAZWAM010000115.1:0-5579 GCA_964631855.1 uncultured bacterium
CTACTCATAAGTAACGACTCGGCCCTGAACCACCTCGCGCCCTTAGTCGACGTGCCGTGCCTGGCGCTCTTCGGGCCTACGTCGCCGCGGTTCGGCTTCGCGCCCTGGGGCCCGCGCGACCGCACGATTTACCTGGCGTTTCCGTGCAGCCCGTGCAGCAAGCACGGCCGCCGCGCTTGTTGGCGGGCGACGCGTTATTGCATGGAGGATATTGAACCGGCGCAAATCGCGGCGGCGGCGCGCGATATGCTGGGGGAGGCGTGACCGCGGGGCCGCGCGCGCTCGTGATCCAGACGGCGTTTCTGGGCGACGTCGTTCTGACGACGCCGCTATTCCGCGCGCTGAAAGAACGCTGGACCGCCTCGCACCTGGCCGCGCTCGTGATTCCGGAAACGGCGCCGATATTGGAACGGCTGCCGGACCTGGACGAGGTTATAATTCACGACAAACGCGCCGGCGGCCTACGGGAGCTCGCGCGCGTAACGCGGGAGGTGGGGGCTAAGAAGTTCGACGTCGTCGTATCGCCGCACCGCTCGGCGCGCTCGAGCGTCATCGCCCGGCTCTCCCGCGCGCCGCGGCGACTCGGTTACCGCGAGAACGCGTTATCGTTCCTTTACACGGAACGCGTCCCGCGCCCCGCGGACCGACACGAAAGCGAGCGGATACTCGCGCTCGCGGAAGCAATAGGCGTAACCGGCGCCGACGCGAAGCCGTCCCTGACCCTCACCGCCGAAGAGCGGGAGGACGCGCGGAAGGCCGCGGGGGCGAAACCTTTCGCCGTAATCTCGCCGTCGTCCGTATGGCCGACAAAGCGTTGGAAGGCGGAGGGGTTCGCCGCGGTCGGCGATTACCTGGGGGCGCGCGGCTTTGGCGTGGTAATAACGGGGGCGCCGGGCGAAGGGGACGAGGCGGCGGCGGTGGCCGCGGCTATGGCGGCGCCGGCCGTCAACCTGGCCGCGAAGACGACGCCGCGCGAGCTCGCGGCCCTCGTGGCGGAAGCGGCCCTGTTGGCCGCCAACGACAGCGCACCGGTTCACCTGGCCTCGGCCTTCGATACGCCGACGGTGGCGGTGTTCGGGGCAACCGTTCCCGCCCAGGGGTTCGCACCCTTGGCGAGCCGCGCCGCGGTAGCCGAAGTTCGGGGCTTGGGTTGCAGGCCTTGCGGCGCGCACGGCGGCCGTAAGTGCCCGGAGAAACACTTCAGGTGTATGAACGACTTATCGCCGGCCGACGTCATAAGGGCCGTCGAAGCGACGCTGGCCTAAAGGCCGCCGGTTCGCGAGGAGGTTTGAATTGCCCAAAAGGACTTATCAACCGTCGCGGCGACGCCGGGGGCGCGTTCACGGCTTCCGGCGCCGGATGGCCAAGCCCGGCGGCCGTCGCGTCATTCGCCGACGCCGTGCTAAAAAGCGCAAACGCCTTACGGTATGAAACGACGTTGGCCGGCGGCCGCGAGCGACGTTTCAAACTACCCCGTGCCGCGCGCATGCGGCGCCGGCGGGACTTCGCGCGTACGGTCCGCGAAGGACGGGCCGCGGCGCGGGAGGCGTTCGTCATCCACTGCCTCTCCGTGCCGGGGGAAGGGAGGCTGTTGGGCGTAGTATGCGGGCGGCGCGTCGGCGGGGCCGTAATCCGGAACCGGGTGAAGAGGCGGCTCCGCGAGACCTTCCGGACGCACCCGGAGTATTTCCGCGACGGCTTCTGGTTCGTCGCGGTAGCCAAGCCGGCGATAGTTGATAAAGACTTTCAGGCGTTACAGGAAGAAGTAACCGCGGCGCTGGCCGGGCTGACCGGCGGCATCCGTGAAAATGATACAGCGAGCTATTGAAGCGGCCTTTCGGACGATCATCGTCGGCGCTATTAGGGCGTACCGGCTTACGCTCGGGCCGCTCTTGCCGATGGCGTGCCGGTTCGAACCCTCTTGCTCGCGGTACGCGCTCGAGGCGGTCCGAAAGTACGGGCCTTGGCGCGGCTCCGCGCTCGCGGTCTTGCGGATCGTAAGGTGTAATCCGTTGCACCCCGGCGGCTACGATCCCGTTCCCTAAGCTGAGCCGAGGTAATATATGGCACTTACCGGTCAACAACGGATGATTCTGGCGCTCTTCGTCGCCGCGGCCGTAATGTTCGCGTACTCGGCCCTGTTCAGGCCGAAACGGGAAAGAGAACCGGAGCCCAGGGAACGGCCCGCCCCGGCCGAAACGGCGCGCGCCGAGACCGCGGTGCCTGCGCCTCAACCCGCAAAGCCGCCGCCTCCGCCGCCGGTTAAAGCGCCCGCGCGCGTAAAGACGGGCGCCCGCGCCGTCGTCACCACGCCCCTCTACGTCGCCACCTTCGAGGACGCGGGCCTCGTCGCCCTGCAACTCGCGCAATATCCGCCCGACGAAGACCAACTCCTGTTCGCGCGCTTAAACGAGGAGGCGGCCCCCCCTTACTTACCCCTTGTAGGCGCGGGGGAAAACGCCCGGTGGGAGGTAGACAAACGTAAATTAAACGTCGGTCCGGGTAAAACCGGCAAGCTCACTTTCACGCTGACGGAAGAAGGCCGCACGCTCGCGCGGGCGGATTACGTCTTCCGGGGTGACGACTACGGCGTCGCCGCCAACGTGCTCGCGGGCGACGAGGGCCAACCCGTCACGCTCTCGTTGGGCTCCTTCGCCAAAGAGGAAGGCGACCCGAAAGACGTGCACGAAATATCCGTCGACGCGTTGGTCGACACCAAGAAAATTCGCGACAAGCTGGGGGGGGGAGACGAGGTCAAGACCTACCGCGGCAACATACCTTGGGCGGCCCTGAGGAGCAAATATTTCATTCTCGCCGCGGTCGCGGCCCAGGGCGGCGAGCTGACCGTAACCCGCGCCAAAAACGAAACCATCGCCTCGACTTACCTCCTGAAGCAGGGCGGCGATTACGAAATCTACTTCGGCCCCAAGGGTTACAGTCGGCTGAAGGAATTCAACGTCGGCCTGGAACGCACCGTCGACCTCGGTTGGTCCATCATCGGCGTCATCGCCGCGCTGATGCTCCGGCTGATGATCATACTCAACAAAGTCGTCCACAACTACGGCGCGACTATTATCTTGTTCTCGCTTATTATCAAGTTGCTTACGTATTGGCCTACCGCGGCGCAACTGAAATCCTCCCAGCGGATGCAGGAAATCCAACCCGTCCTCAAACAGGTTCGCGAAAAATACAAAGGCGACGCCCAGCGGATGAACGCCGAAATGATGGCGTTATACAAGAAATATAAAATAAATCCGCTCGGCGGCTGCCTGCCGCTGCTTCTCCAGATCCCGGTTTTCTGGGGGATGTTCAACGCGCTGCGCAACGCCATCGAGATTAAGGGCGCGCCGTTCCTGTTCTGGATAAGCGACCTCTCCCAACCGGACGTGCTCTTCAAGTTCCCGTTCACCATTCCCCTCGTTAACATCAACTCGCTCAACGTCCTGCCCATAATAATGACCGTCGTATGGTTGCTTCAAAACCGGCTCACGATGCCCGGGAAGGGCGCCATCAAATCCGAGCAACAGAAGCTCATGGCCTGGCTGCCCTTGATCTTCGCCTTCATCTTTTATAATATGCCGTCGGGTCTCGTGCTATACTGGACGGCGAACCAATTGCTCACGATGGGGCAGATGTTCATAATGAGAAAGTCTTTGCGGCCGTTGGTGGCTAAGGACTAAATGCGTACCGTGGAGGTTGAAGGTAACTCGCGCGTAGACGCTACCCGGCGGGCGCTCGAGCTTTTGGGGGCCGACGTCGACGACGTCAAAGTCGAGGTCATCCGCGAAGAACCGCGCGGCTTTTTGAGCTTCCTGGGTTTCAAGCGCGTCACCGTCAGGGTCACGCTCATCGAGGAGAACATCCTCGAGGAGGCCGCGGAAATAATAAACAGGCTCGTATCGTTTTTGCCGGTCCCCGTCGAAGCCCGCGTCCGAATGTACAAGAATACGGTCCACCTCGAGCTCGCGGGCCGCGAACTCCGCGAGTTCCAGAAACAGGAGGATATAGCGGACGCGTTCGGCCACGTGCTCGAGCTTATAATCAACCGGCGGGCGAAGAACAAGATAACGGTAAAAGCTTCCTTTGCCGAGGACAAGGTATCGCGCGAAGAGGAATTGGCGAGGCTCGCGCGCGCCGCCGCGGACCGCGCGGCCTCGCGCCGCGCGCAAGAGGCGCTGAGGCCGATGTCGCCCCGCGAACGCCGCATTATCCACCTCACCCTCGAGAGAGACGACCGCGTCGTCACGGAAAGTTCGGGCAAAGGTCGCGGCCGCCACGTCGTCGTATACCCCGCCGCGGCCAAGCGGGAACAACCCCCCGAGGCCCCGGCCAAGGCAAAGGGCGACGAACGCGCCCGGCCGCCGACCAAACCCGCCGCCCAACCGGAAAAGGCCGGCGCCAAATGCGCCAAAAGCTCCCGCCGTCGGCGCCGCGGCCGGCCCAAAGGCACCGGGCCGGATAAAAAACAGCCGCCCCGCAAGTGACCGGCGACCCGATATTATGTAAAATCGTATCCCGCCGGCAACGGCGGGTTAACTGTCTAAGGGATGAAAGATGTTCCGCGACGGCGACACCATAGCCGCGGTAGCGACGCCCCCGGGCCGGGGCGCGCTGGCCATCATCCGCGTTAGCGGCCCGGCGACGCGCGAGATAAGCGAAAAGGTCTTTCGGGCCCAAGCGGCCGCGGCGCCGCGCGTCGCCCGCGTCGGCGACCTCGTCCACCCGACAACGGGAGATGTCGTCGACCGCGCCGTCGCCGTCCTCTTCGCCGCGCCGAACTCGTATACCGGCGAGGACATGGCCGAGCTTACCACCCACGCCGGCCCGGCGGTGCTGGAGGCCGCGCTCGACGCCCTTTACGCCGCCGGCGCCCGCGCCGCAGAGCCCGGCGAGTTCACCTGGCGCGCCGTAGGTAACGACAAGCTCGACTTGGCCGCGGCGCAGGCCGTAGCGGACCTGGCCGACGCGCGCACCGCGCAGGCTCGAGCCGACGCCCTCCGCCGCCTCGCCGGCGAACTTTCCGAAAAAATTAATGGCCTCCGCGAACAGGTGCTCTCGGCCCGGGCGCTCGTCGAGGCCGCGCTGGAGTTCGAGCAGGAGGTCTCGAGCGAAAGGGTTCGGGCGCTGGTCGCCGCGGCGGAGGCAGGCGCGCGAGAGCTTATCGCCTCGAGCCGGGACCGCGCCGCCCTCGTCGAGGGCCTCACGGTCGCCGTCGCGGGCCCGCGTAATGCCGGCAAGTCCACCCTCTTCAACCGCCTGCTGGCTGAGGAGCGCGCGATCGTGACGCCCCGGCCGGGGACGACGACGGACCGCATCGACGCGCCCTATATAACCGGCGGCATCCTCTTCCGCCTCTCCGACGGCGCCGGCCTGGACGTCGACGGCGGGAACGTCGTCGAGCGCGAGGGCGTTCGCCGGGCCCGGGCGTACATCGAGGAGGCCGCGCTCGTGATATGGCTGGACGACGGCTCGGCGCCCCCGCGGCCGGAGGAACCGCCCGTCGAACGGGACAAGCTGATCGGCGTCATAAATAAGCGCGACCTGCCGCTTGCCCCGGGGTGGGAGGCGGTCCTCGAGGC
>CAZWAM010000116.1:0-5468 GCA_964631855.1 uncultured bacterium
GTGAAGGCGTTGTTTAGGTAGGGGCGACTGGCAAGTCGCCCGAGGTGTGCAAGGGCCTTAAGGCCCTCGTAATAGCGAAGGGCCCTACGCGGGCCCCTTTTATATATTTTAATTAAATCCGAACCCCGCGCCTACCACCCCATAGCCTCGAGGCGGGCGAGGTTGGCGCGGACCTCGGCTGAGTCGGGGGCGATACGGGCCGCCCGCACAAGCTCGGCCTTGGCCTCGACGTACCGCCCCCGGGCGATGAGCGCCAGCGCGTACGCGTTCATCAGCCGGATGTCGTTGTACTCGTGGACGTTTTCGCCGAGCAGCTTAAAGGCCTCGTCGCCGCGGCCTTCAACGGCGTAGATCTTCGCCAACGTCAAAACGGCGTCGGGGTCGTTGTAGCCGCACTTGAGCGTATTCTCCAATTCCCGCTCGGCGGCCGCCATCTCGCCGCGCGCCAAATAAATTCCCGCCAGGAGGCGGTGCGTCTTGCCGTCGTGGGGCTTGAGGGCCACGGCGACGCGGCCGTGCTCGAGCGCGCCGTCGAGGTCGCCCTCCGCCTGGTCCGCCATCGCCAGGTACGCGTACCCCATATAAGTATTGGCGTCGAAGCCGGCCGAAATAGCCGCGCGGGCCGCGAGGCGGGCGGCGTCGTATTCGCCCCGGTCGTAATACCATCGCGCGAGGTTGACGTGCGGCATCGCCGCGACGGGCGCCATCTCCGCGGCGCGTATAAAGTAATACGCCGCGCGCCGCGGGTCGCCTCGGTAGTCGTGATAGAAGGCGTGGTACTCCCAGACGCTCAGCGCGAGCTCGAAGCCGTGCGTGGGACGGTCCGCCTCGTGGCGCGCCGTCCGTACGAGGGTCTCGGCTCTCGCCAGGACCTCGGCGTCCACCGGCCGCGCGTGCCCGGGCGCGGTCTCGCGGTCCGTCAACTCCAATATGAAGCCGGCGGGCCGGCCGCGGCGGCAAAACGCGCGCCGTTGATGAGTCAGGATTACGAAATGGTAATCGGCGAATACCGGCCGCGCCCCCGCCTCCCGCCACATCAAGCCGGCCAGCTTGTCTATATCGTACCTGTCGTCGTTGATGTTATAGAGTTCGACGTCGCGGCGCTGGTGGAGCGTGTATTGCCGAAACCAGTATATAAAATTCGAGGTGGTCGCGCCTGAGACGTAAATCGGCCCGTAGCCCACCGGCAGGAATATTTGGCGGCTGTAATAGGAGAGGAACGCCGCGTCGCGGCGCTGGCGGCCCCACTCGCCGGCCGAGGCCCACGCGACCGCGACCGCCGCGACGGTAACGACAATCGCTCTTAATTTCCCGCGCGCCGCCCCGAATAGGGCTACCGCGGCGACGGCGGCGCACGCAAAAGTAAGTCCGACGAACGTTAGCCGATATCTCTCTACGTCGGGTATATCGTAAAAGAGCAAGAACGCGACGTTCAAAGCCCAGGCGCCCGCGACGGCCGCGGCGGCGAACCGCGACCGCCGCCAAATGAGCCAAAAGCCCAAAGGCGCGAGCAGTACCAGCGGGCCGCCGTTCCGCCAAAAGGCCTCGACGAGCTCGCGCAGGCGGAAGCCCGCGAGGAGCCACGTCGGGGCCCTGAAGTTATAGTAAAACTGCCGGCCGGTGGCGTGGAGGAGGGTCGTCCTCAGGTCCGCGGGGTCGGTCCAGGCCCAGCTTAGCGGCGGCGCCGCGACGGTACGCATGGGAACGTAAAGGGCCGCGGAGAGCCCCAACAACCACGCCAGGGCCCCCAGGCACAAGCCGCGGAAACTTGGCCGGCGCGTTAAAACCCAAATAAGCAGAAATACGGAGACGTAAGCGAACGCCGTCAGGTGAACGCTCGGCGCCAAGCCGCCTAAGAACGCGGCCGCGACGAAGAAACGACCGTCGCCGCGCCGACCGGCTAAGTCGAGTAGAAAAAGCGCGCCGAGCAACAAAGCGAAGGCCGCGCCGTAAACTTCGACCGACGTGGCCTCGAGCCATATTGCCGGCGTCGCGGCGAAAAGAACGCCGGCCAAGGTCGCGAACGCCGCGGCGGCCGGTTCGCCCGAGCCGCTTACGCGAGTCGCGCGGAAGACCCAAAACGCGAGTAACGCGGGCGCGAGCGCGACCAGCAGCGCGTTGGCGACGTCGGCCGCGGCCGCGGCCCAACCGGCCGGGAATATTAAAAGGGGAAGCGCGAGGAGTTGTAAATAAACGGGGTAACCGGTGGGGTGGGCGATGCCGAGCACCGACGCCGCGGCGACGAAGTCCCCCCAATCGCCGCTCGCCGGGGCTTTCGCCGCGGTGGTGACGTATAGGGCCGCGGCTACGACGTACGTCGCGCCGAAGGCCGCAAGGGCGGGGTTCCGTAAAAGCCGCCTCACGTTTTCGGCGCCGGTTTCGCGCCGGCGTATTTCGTTATTAGGGCCTTGAATTCCGGCGAATCCCGGCAGGCCGCGAAGTCCTTATCCCGGGGCGCCATCGCGGCGTAGCGGCCCGGGTTGAGCTGGAGCGCGAGCTCGAGGTGTTGAAGCGCCGGCGCCGTAAGGCCGTCGCGGGCGTAGAGGCAGGCGAGGTTGTATTGGGCTTGCGCGTTGCCGGGATTCGAGGCGATCGCGGCGTTGAAATCTACGGCTGCCGATTTGGTATCCCCCAGCCTCAAATAATTTACGCCCCGCGCGGTATGCACACGCGCGTCGTCGGCGTCCAATGCGAGCGATCTTCCGTACGCCTCGGCCGCGGCGCGATACTCGCCGGCGGCGTTATGGGTCAGGCCCTTCTCCCACCAAAACTCGGCTTCGTCCTCGTAGTACGGCGTCGCGGCCTCGAAGGCCGCGAGGGCCTTGTCCAATTCGCCCTCTTCGCGAAAGATGACGCCGCGGACGTAACCGCTTCGACCGGGCGAGTCTTCCTCGAGGGCCGCGGCGACCGCGGCCGCTTCGTCGCCTCGTCCCGCCGCCAGCAGGGCCCGGACCAAACGCACGCGTAGGCCCGCGTCGCCCGGGGCCAACGCCGCGGCGCGCAGGTAACTCTGTGCCGCCTCGTCGGCACGGCCCGTCGCGAGGTAGATGCTCCCCAAATTACGGTAGCCGTTCACGTCGTCCGGGACCAGGCGGACGTACGAGTTGAATAATTTCTCCTGGGGCTCGAAAATTCCTCGGGCGATGAGGTGATTGCTCAGGGCGGCGTAATACTTGGCGACGCTTTGCTTGAAGAAAGGCTCGCGTAGCTCCGCGGAGCCCTCGCGCGCGACGTAGGCCATAAGCGCCGTCAACGCGTCGACGCTCGTCTTGCCCCGGCGGCGTATTTCGGCCTGGGGCGGCTCTTCCGTCACGACCTCCAAGACGACGCCGTAGGGAATAAAATATTTTTGGAGCTTTTTGCCCGGGTCGCCGACCCCCCAGAACATTCGCCTCGCCGGCGCGTTGTCTGCGATGATTCCGGCGATTATCTCGGGCAAAATGAAATCGTCGCTCGAGCTGAAAGTGATCCCGCCGGCGGGGAACTCGCCGCGAGCTATTGCGCGCTCGGCGAGCATTTGGACCTGTGCCTCCTCCGGGATGACAAGGTCCGGGTTGCGGCGGGCGAGCGCCGTCAAGTAACCGCGGCCCGCGAGCCGGACCTGGTCCACTATTACGACGTCGGGTCTGAGATGTTCGGCGTAGACGTTGTACCAGGTTATAAAGGTATTCGTATCGCCGCTGGGGAAGAAGATGGGTCGCTCGGGGAGCGCCGCCAGAAGCCGACGGCCGTAGGTATTCGCGAAGATGAAACCGCGCCGATGGGCGAAGGCGAAGTTCGTGGCGAAAGCCCAGCCGGTGGCCGTGAGGATTACCGCCGCCGCGCCCGCCGCGGCCGCGACGCGCGCGGAAGGAAGCCTGTTCGAAATGACGCGCGCGACGACGCCGACGCCGACGGCCGCGGCGAATACCACCGTTAAGTGTAGAGGGATAAAATAGAAATAAATATCCGGAATCGAATAAACGAGACAGTAGCCAAGGTAACCGCCGTAATACAGTATAAGTGCCAACGCGACGGCCCACGGGCGTTTTACGAAAAGCCATACCAACGCGGCCGCCGCGAACGCCGCCGTCGGCGTGACGTTGGCCAGCGCCGAGCCGCGGTACTGGGCGAGCGCGGCCTTTACGCCCGCCGCTCCTTCGCCGAGGAAGTTCCCGCGGTACTGGAAGGCGGCCAGGTGGGCGAAGGTCGAACCGAGGGTGGAGGGGTCGTTCCAATTGAAGGCCGGCTTGCCGGCGGCGCGGAGGGGAATGTAGAGGTTAATAGAAAAACCTGCCAAGAAGATGGCACCCGCCAAAGGCAGGGCTCGCGCCAACGTCCGCGCCCGCGCGCGCCCCGGCCAGGCTATGAGGGCTACGCCGGGAAAGAACAAAACGATGGTCATGTGGTTACTCAACGCCAGGCCGGCGAAGAGGGCGAGGAGGTAAAGTTCTCGCGGCGCGCCGGTCCGCCTAAGGCGAACCGCGGCCCATAACAAAGCCCCCCAGAAGAGCGCGTTCAGCGCGTAGACTTCCGCCATCGTCGCCACCGACCACAGCGTACGCCCCGCCAAAACCAAAAGGCCCGCCGTGGCTATCGCCAACGCCCTGGCGACGTTGTCCAAATCCAACTGGCGCGCCAACTCGCCCGCGGCCAGCGCCACGAAGAAGGCCGCCCCTGCCGCCGCGGCCGCCGATACCAAATTTATCAAAAACGCCTGCCCTCCCCAAGGGAATAACGTAGCCAGCTGCCCCAATAACGCGTATAGCGCGTAGCCGGTAGGGTGGGCGACGCCCAACGTGGCCGCGACGCCCAAGAACTCGCCCGAGTCGAGTATCGAGAGCCCCGGCGCCGCCCCCGCGCCGTAGAGGGCTAAGCCGCCGAATAAAAAAGCCCAGGGAAGGGCCGAGGTTAACGGTATATTAAGACGCCTCGCCAAAGCCGCTATTCCGCGCGGGAGAAAAAGTAGTAACGCGCCGGCCTATTATAAGACAGGTCTTCGCCCGCCGTCTTGAGGGAAAGGCGTATCCGTCCGTCGCCGACAAGCCTCGCGGGGATACGGAAAAATCCGTCCACGTACGCTTCGGGCCCAATCGGCGGCACTTCCCAAGTCCCGGCGGGTGCGCCGTTTACGTGGACGTTTGCCCTGAACGGCGGTTCGCACCGGACCACCGCGATCGCATCCCGTCCTCCCGGAACCTCCACCGTAAATTCCTCGACGCCGCTTATCAGGCGGCCCGCTTCGAAGACCTTTACGCCCCCGGCCGTGGCCAGCGGTAAAGGCCCCGCGAAGCCGAAAAGGGTACTCCCGCCGCGCGGCCGGAAGCGGTACCCGTGGGCCGATTCCGAAATCACGTCCGCGACGTTTACCTCGTCCGCGGGTTCGAACCCCATCAGCGCCCTCGCCGAGGGCGGCGGCGACGCCTCGAACACCTCCGGCGCGAACTCCGCCACTGCCATGTCGCGGGCGCCCGCCATCGTATTGGTGA
>CAZWAM010000117.1:0-5371 GCA_964631855.1 uncultured bacterium
CGCCCCCGCGAGCTGCAGCCGGCGGCCGAAGTCGGCGCGGATCCGCTGCCTCAGCGCCGCGTGCTCGGCCCGCGCCAGCCGCTCGTCCTCATCCAGCGTCGCCGCCGCCAACTCGCGCGCAAGCTCCAAGAGGTCGCGGTCGCGGACGAGAGCCTGGAGCGCGAAGTCCGGCAGGCCGTGCTGCCTCGTGCCGAGAAGCTCCCCGGGGCCCCTGATGCCCAAATCCGCCTCCGCGATCTCGAAGCCGTCGGCCGTGCGCGCCAGCGTCTTGAGCCGCGCTTTGGCTTCGGCGGTCGTTTTCGTCGGCGCTATCGCTACGAAGTAGGCCGGGTGCTCGCCCCGCCCTACGCGGCCGCGGAGCTGGTGCAGCTGCGACAGGCCGTAGCGGTCGGCGTGCTCGACTACCATCGCCGTCGCGTTCGGTACGTCCAGGCCCACCTCCACCACCGTCGTCGCCACCAATACGTCCACGTCGCCGCGCCGGAAGGCCGCCATCGTCGCCTCGCGCTCCTCCCCCGGAAGGCGGCCGTGCACCAACCCTATTCTATAATCCGGGAAAATTTCCTCGGCAAGTTTTTCGGCCATAGCCGTCGCGGCCTTGAGGGCGTTCGCCTCCGACTCCTCGATAACCGGATAGACGACGAAGCCCTGGCGTCCGGCGGCCACCTCGCGGCCCAGCAGCTCGAACGCCTCGTCGCGCCGGCCCTCGGCAAGTACGGTCGTCGTCGTGCCCGGGCGCCCCGCCGGCATCTCGTCGATTATCGTAAGCTCAAGGTCGCCGTAGACGCAGAGCGCGAGCGTGCGCGGGATGGGCGTCGCCGTCATGACGAGGACGTTGGGCGAGGGGCCTTTGGCGGCGAGGCGCTGGCGCTGGTCGACGCCGAAGCGGTGTTGCTCGTCGACGACGGCCAGGCCCAGGTTTTTAAACTTAACGTCCGCCTCGAGCAGCGCGTGGGTCCCGACGACGAGCCGCAGGCCGCCGTCGGCCAGGCCCGCCAGGATACGCTCCCGGTCGCCGGCCGGCGTCGTGGCCGCGAGGAGCTCGCAGGCGATGTCCGCGGGCTCGAGCAGCGCCGCCGCGGTCCGCCAATGCTGCCGGGCGAGGATCTCGGTGGGGGCCATGAGCACGGCCTGGAAGTCGGCCTCCGCCGCGGCGAGCATCGCCTCGAGGGCCACGACCGTTTTCCCGGAGCCGACGTCGCCCTGCAGCAGGCGGCGCATGGGCCAAGGGGCGGCGAGGTCTTCCTCTATGGCCGCGAGCGCCTTCTTTTGCGCGCCGGTAAGCTCGAAGGGGAGCTTCAGGCGGGCCCGGAGCGAGCCGTCGCCGCGGATGCGTACGCCCGCGCGGGCGAGCTCGCGGCGCTTTTTGAGGAGCAGGCCCACCTCCATAAGGTAGAGGTATTCGAAGCTGAGGCGCCGCCGCGCGCGCCGCTGTCCTTCCATATCGTCCGGGTAGTGGACTTGTCGCAGCGCCTCGGCCAGCGGCGGGAAGCCGGTGCGCGCGAGGACCGCCTCCGGCAGCGGCTCCGGAAGTTCGGCGGCGAGGGCGTCGAGCGCCTCCCGCCCGGCCCGGCGGAGCGCGCGTTGGTTCAGGCCCGCGGACAGCGGGTAGATCGGCGTTATGCCGCGGAAGGATTCGCCGGCGTCGGCCTCCCCCAGTACCTCGAACTCCGGGTTGATAAGCTGCGGCGCCTCGTAGAACTTGACCTTGCCGCTCGCGACGACGCGGTCGCCCGCGGATACCTTGTCGGCGACGTAGGGGGCGTTGAACCACTTCAGCAGGATGTCGCCGTTCTCGTCGGACAAAAGCGCGGTCACGAGCGTCTTTCCGCGGCGCCTTCGCTCCAGGACTATCTCGCCCACGGCCCCCTCGACCGTGACGCCGTCGCCCACGCGTATGTCGCGCAGCGGCGTAACGCTGGAGCGGTCGACGTAGTCGCGCGGGAACAGGTACAAGAGGTCCCGCGCGGTGGTAACGCCCAAATTGGCGAGCGCGCGCGCACGCGCAGGGCCCACGCCCTTGAGGTATTGGACGTTGGTGTCGGCGTCGAGCCTCTTCTTGCGCACGGCCGGCGGCCCGGGCGGCCGCTCGATTTCGTCGAGGAGGCGCGACGCCCGCTCGAGCCGTTCGGCCAGCGACTCGGGCCGCTCGTCGACGAAGAGCGACGCGATCTGGTCGAAGAGGCCCCGGGCGCGGTCGTCGCGCGCCGCGGCGCGGCCCTCCCCGGCCCACTCCCGCATCCGCCGCTCGACGCCGCGGAGCTTCTCCAGGCCGTAATAGTCGAAGGCGACCGCCAACGCGGTCGGCCGCCGCATCTTCGCGATTACCTCTTTGACCTTCTCCGTCATCGGAGTACCTCAAGGCCGAAGCCCTCGAGCATCTTGGAGAGGCGGTAGAGCGGCAGGCCGACGACGTTGAAGTAGTCGCCGACGACGCGCTCTATCAGAAGCGAGCCGCGCCCCTGGACCGCGTACGCCCCCGCCTTGTCGAGGGGCTCGCCCGTGGCGACGTAGGACGATATGTCCTCCGCGGAGAGCGGCCTCATCTTCACTTCCGTGGCCTCGGCCTCCGCCAGTTCGCGGCCACTCGAGCCGGCGACGAGAGCGAGGCCGGTGTGGACCGTATGAGTTTGCCCCTGGAGTTGCGATAGTATCGCCCGGGCCTCCGCCTCGTCCGCGGGCTTGCCGTGAATTTTCTTGTTGAGGACGACGACCGTGTCGGCGCCGAGGATGAGGCGGCGCGGGTGGTCCGCGGCGACGGAGCGCGCCTTCGTGAGCGCGTGGCGGACGACGAGCTCGGCGGGCGGCTCGCCGGGCGGGAAGTCCTCGGCGACGTCCTTGGGCGCGACGACGTCGAAGGGGATGCCGGCCTCGCGCAGGAGGTAATGCCGCCGCGGCGACGTGGAGGCGAGGAGGAGGGGAAAGGCCGGACCGGCTGCTCTGTTGGTTTCGCTCGGCATAATATTTTTAATTTATTATAAACGCGCGCCGGGCCGTTGGCAAGGTTTAACTAAAAAGGCGGGCCCGGCGGCCCGCCTCCTTGTGCACGGATGTTATCCCTTACCTGAAAACCGCCTTGGCCTTTCCGAACGACGCCGGCTCGACGCCGGTGAAGGGCGGGCAGTGAACCTTCCATATAGTTCTTTGCGTCAGGTACAGGTATTCGCCGGTGTAGGCCGCGGCGAAGATACTTTCGGGCGCCCTAAAGGTTGCGACGAGGGACCCGGTAGTGGTGAACCCACTGATGTAGTGCGAGGCCCAGGCTCCCCAGACAAGGCGGTTCCGCCAATCGTAGGCCGGGTCGTATACGCCGGCGGGGGTGGGATACGAGGCGGTGACGCTGCCGGTCTTCATATTGACGTGCGACAACAACCACGGCGCTGTCCACGTCGTGGATAGGAGCGCCGTCGTGCCGACGCCGCCGTCGCCGGTGCACAGCGGCGCCAGGCCGCGGTCATTTACGCTCGGGCTGGGTATGGACCGGTAGATGCTCCCCGTAGTCGCGTGAGTCTCGTAGAACACCAACGGCTCGTAATTGCTGCGGCCTTGCCACAGGTAATTACCGGAGACGTACGCGAGGCCGCGGGTATCGCTGCCGCCGGCAGCCGGGAGCGAACCGACGATAGAACCGGTCGTGATGTTCATTATGTAAACCCGGCTCTGGGCGAGAGACAAGGCATATATATAGGAATTGCTCACGGCCAAAGCGACGCATTGGCCGCCGGGGGTAGGCCACGACGCGACGACGTCACCCAAGGCCGCGAACGCGGCCCCGACGGTACACAAAACCAAAAACCCTACCGCGATATACTTAATCATTGCAACCTCCTTTAAGAATATGATAGCAGTATCAAACCTAGGCCGCAAGTCTTTGTTTATTTACGAAGATTTTTTGCGTGGCCTAAACGTTACGAAAATACTTGACTTTGGCCCGTTTCCCTATTAAAATAGTTAGTCAAAGGAAGGTTTTAATCTTTAACCGGTTAAGGAGGTAAAGGCAGAAACCTCGGTATTCCCCTAAGCGCCCGGCCCGGCTCCTTCCCCGGCCTCGACGGCGGGGTCGCAACGTTGAGAGGGCTTTGGCGGGTGTGCAAGTGTGCGCAGGCGGGCGGAGGTCGAAACGCCCGTTGTACGTCCGGGAGCGGGGTAGTATCAGGTTAGTGCAACGCCCATGCCCGAAAAAGGAAGGGTCAAGTGGTTCAGCGAGGCCAAAGGGTACGGCTTCATCGCGCGTGACGGAGGCGACGACGTCTTCGTCCACTACACCGCGATCACGACGGAAGGCTTCAAGACGCTGCAGGAAGGCCAGGAAGTCGAGTTCGACGTCGTACAGGGCAGCAAAGGACCACAGGCCGAGAACGTCAAGCTCGCAGAGTAACGGGCTCGAGCGACGAGGCCCCGCCTTCGACGAGGCGGGGCTTTTTTTAAATAAAATCGGTGCAACGCGCGGGATGCCTTTTCTGAGGGCCGTGGGGGAACCGAACCCGCAACCCGCCGACGCGCGATTATTGTTGACTTTTAAATAATTATCTATTATAATTTATGCAACAAAGAGTGCTCGCATTTTAACGCAGAGGAGGTGTACGTCAAGAACCTCGGTATATCAAGAACCGCACGACCCGGCTACTTCCGCGTTTTTTCTGCGCGGGCGGCTCTTTAAAAAGAAGGACGGAAGTATTTATAAGTGCGGGCGGGCCGAAGCGTGGAGGCTCGCCGGCCGCCCGGGCGGCGGGTAGTACCGGGAGTTCGCGCAAGCTATGCCCGAAAAAGGAAAAATCAAGTGGTTCAGTGACGCCAAGGGCTACGGCTTCATCGAACGCGAAGACGGCGAAGACGTCTTCGTGCATTTCTCGGCCATCGTCGGCGAGGGTTTCCGGACCCTCGCGGAGGGCCAGGAAGTCGAGTTCGACGTCGTCCAGGGCGAAAAGGGACCGCAGGCCGAGAACGTCAAGCTCGTAGAGTAACGGCCTAAGCGACGAGGCCCCGCCTTCTCGGAGGCGGGGCTTTTTTTAAATAAAATCGGCGCCCTTCGAGGGGGCGCCTTTTATATAGGGCCATACAGGAATCGAACCTGTGCGTACGGCTCGCGCGGGTTTTATCGTTTATTTACGAGTTAAAAAATGTTATGTTTTGGGGTGGCTACAAGTAGAAAATTCGGAAGAAAGCGGTTCAAGAGGAAGAACGCACCAGGACATTTCCAGGCGGCACGTTCGCACATAGAAGAAGCCAGGGTACTATACAAAGAAACCCGCTACGGTTATTCAATTTATACCGCCGGCCTCGCAGTAGAATGTTTATTCGACGCGTTTGTGTTGCTGAACGAACCGGAACACGTTTTCGACGAAAAACACGACTTAAATAAACTGATGAA
>CAZWAM010000118.1:0-5260 GCA_964631855.1 uncultured bacterium
CCGGCGTCGCGGACCGTCGTCTCGTCCATCGCCTCGGAGAAGTATACGTCGAGGTGGTTGGCGTCGACGGTCTCGACCTTCTTAAGCCGCGGCGGCTCGTCGTCCTCGACGCGCTCGCGACCCGGGGGAACGCCGACGCGGGCGCAGTCCACCAAGGCGCAAGCCGATACGAACGTCGCGACGTATACGCAGCGTTTCATTTCGAATCTCGCTGTGGTTGGCACCGCGGGCAATAATAGGTGCTACTGTCTCTACGAGGCCACGAGCTCAGGCGCACGACGTCCGCGGCGCAGTCGCGGCAACTTTCGCGGCCGTGAACGGCGAGGAAATACCCAAAATCGCCGGTCGCGCCGGTGGGCGTTACGTAGTCGCGAAAGGAGGTCCCGCAGGCCTTAATGGCTTTATTCAACACAACCTTCGACGCGCGGTGGACGCGGCGCAACTCGTCGCGCGAGAGACCCGCGGGGTGTGCCTTCGGGTGGACGCCGGCGCGGTGCAGGACCTCGTCCGCGTAGATGTTGCCGATGCCGGCGATTATCCTTTGGTTTAACAAAACCGACTTGAAGGCGCCGCGGCGGCGGCCGACGCGCTCGCGGAACTCGCGCCAGCTCAGCTCGAGCGCGTCCGGCCCGAGCCGTGCCTCGCACCAGCCGGCGACCTCAGCCGCGGGCGCGAGCATCGTCGTCGCGACGCGGGAAGGCGTCAGGCGGCCCAGGCGCCGCGCGTCCACGTATATCAAATCGAAGCCATCTAGTTTCAGAATAAGGTGAGTATGCTTCGGCAGCGGGCCCTCGGGGCGGCGGCGGAGCTGGCCGCTCATTCCCAACGACACGAGCAGCGTCGTCCCGTCGTCGAAATGGACGAGGACCTTCTTACCACGTCGCGTTACCGCGGCGACGCGCGCGCCGACGGGATACTTCGCCGAGCGCTCGCAAATGCCCTTCGTTAAACAGCGGGCCGCAAGGAGACGCCGGCCCCGTATCAACCCGTCCAAGCCGCGCGCGATGGTCTCTGCCTCGGGGAGCTCCGGCATTTATGCTCTATCTCCCCGCAACTTTCCGACGAGGAAGCTCAGGCTGTCGAACATCTCGCGCTTGATATACTCGTCGAGGCCCGCGACGATTTCGGCCGGCGCCGCCGGGTTATCGAACAGCGCGGTCCCGACTTGAACGGCGCGCGCGCCGGCGAGGATGTACGCCACCGCCGCTTCCCACCCGTCCACCCCTCCCGAAGCGATTATATCGGCGCCCGTGGCCTTATAAACAAGGTGAACGAGGCGTAGGTTTATAGGCCGTATCGCGGGGCCGGAGAGGCCGCCGTAAACGTTCCCCAGGACGGGCCGCCGCGCGCCGGCGTCCACCGCCATCGCCGGGACCGTATTCGCGACGGTGAGCGCGTCCGCGCCGCCGTCGAGCGCGGCCTTCGCGATAGGTATTATGTCCGTTACCATCGGCGCGAGCTTCACCCACAGCGGCTTAGTCGTTTCGTCCCGGCAATCTTCGACCAGCGTCCGAAGGCCTTTGGCCCTCGCGCAAAAGGCCGCGCCGCGGGCCTTCACGTTGGGGCAGGAGACGTTGAGCTCGAGGGCATCCACGCGGCCCTCGCCGTCGAGGGCCGCGCACACGTCGCGGTACTCGCCCGCGGCCTTCCCCACCACGTTCGCGACGACCTTGCAAGGCAATTCATCGAGCGCCGGGAGTTTCTCGCGAACGTAGACATCGAGACCCACGTTTTCAAGGCCGATGGCGTTGATAACGCCCACGGGCGCCTCGGCGAGGCGGGGCGGCGGGTTGCCGGGCCACGGCTCGCGCGAAATTCCTTTCAGGACGACCGCGCCCACGGCGTCGAGGTCCACCAGCTCGAGCCACTCGTCGCCGTAGCCGGCGCACCCGGAGGCGAGCACGACCGGCGTCGCCAGCTCGAGCCGACCCGCGGCTACGCTCGTCGGTGCGGTCAAACCTTACCCTCCAGCCGATTCCAATCCACAGACGACGCGTCGATAAGTGGGCCCTCCTCGCACGCGGCGATATAGGAACCCTCCGGCTCGCGCGCCGGCACCGCGCACGAACGGCAGGCGCCGACGCCGCACGCCATCCGCTCCTCCATCAAAACGTGCAACCGCGCATCCTCGCTAAGGATTTTGTGGAGCACTACGTACATCGGCCTGGGCCCGCAGGCTATCACGCTTTTCTGATAAGGGGGCAGCTTTTCCTCCAACGCCGCGGAAATTAGCTTCTCCTTAGCCGAGGGCAGTCCCGGCAAGTATTCGGTCACCAGGCCCTCAGACCCGCTCGAGCCGTCCTCGGTCACGAAAGTAGTTTCGACGCCCAAATCATCCAAACGAGATCTCGCGTTAAGTTGGGCCGCGGTTTTGGCTCCGTATAAAAGCTCGGCCTTTCGCCCGGAACGCGCCGCCTCTGCGAGCGCGAAGAAAAGGCCGGCTACGCCGATGCCGCCGGCGACGAATAGCGCGTCCGCGGGGACGTCGAACCCGCGGCCGAAGGGGCCGGTAAGGTCCAGGTTCTCGCCCGGGACGAGGCAGCATATCCTCGCGGTGCCGTCGCCTACCGGCCTGACCAATAACGCGATTTCGTCTTCTCGCGCGTCGAACACCGAGAGCGGCCTACGAAGGATAAAATCGCCGCCCGGGATTTTAACTAAGACGAACTGGAAGGGCCGCGCGGCCCGGGCGATGCCGGGGGCGCTGATGCGGAGGAGGCGCGCGTCGCCGTCGGCGTCGTTGGCCAGTACGGTCGCGATCTCCCGTCTATGCGCCATGTTTAAGTGCGCGCGCGGTAGAGCATCACCAGGCCGAGCAAGCCGAACAGGGTGTCGGGGAGGAACGCCGCGACCAGCGGCGGCAGCGTCCCGTTTTGGCCGAAAGCGCGGCCCACCGCGAGCGCGCCCCACAACATGAAGCCGAGAAGAATGGCGAGGCCGAAGCCGTAGGCGAGGCCGGCGCGGTGACTCTGCAAAGCGAGCGGCGCGCCCAGGAATATAACGATGAAGTTGGCGAGCGGCACCGATATCTTCAGATACAGCTCGACGCGTTCCTTGGTGGCGTTTACGCCCGAAGACTCGAGGTTGGAGATTTGGGTCGCGAGTTCGTCGAACTTCATCGTTTCGGCGTCCTTGTCCTCCCGCATGAAATCGGTAGGCGTTTCCGGTATGTCGAAGTATTTCTTATCGAAGTAAGATACTTTGATTTCGCCCGCGCCGCGGAAGGTCCGCACGGAGCCGTCGCGGAACTGCCAGCGGTCGCCGCGCCACACCGCCTCGCGCGCTACGATCAAGCGACGGAGCTCGCCCGCCTCGGACTTCTCCACGATGCGGACGTCTCGCATCTGGTTGCGGATGCCGTCGAAGACGCGGACGTAGTAGAACCGGCCCCCCCGGCCGCGGTAAGCGAGGTTGATGCGGCGGATGGTTTTCAACAGCGGCAGCCTTTTTACATAAACCGTTTCTATCTCCGTCTTCTGCGTATCGGCGTACGGTACCACGGTCTCGCCGAACGCGAAGACCCCCACGCTGATCGCAAACCCGAGCAAGATAACCGGAAACATTACGCGCCTTAGGCTAAGGCCCGCGGCGGTCATCGCCGTGATCTCGAGATTCCGCGAGAGCGTCCCCAACGAAAACAGGACCCCCAAAAGAACCGCGATCGGGTTTATCCATTTGACGATGTAAGGGATCATGAAAAGGTAGTACTTGACTATTATCCCCAAGGGGACGTCGTACTCGAGGAAGCGGGATACCTTTTCGAAGAGGTTTACGACGAGGAAAATGGCGATAAAGGCGAAGAGGGCGACGAGCCACATACGAAAGAACTCGGTCGAGAGGTAACGGTCGAGGATGCGGGGCCCTATTCTCACCGCGGCCCCTTAGCCCCCGCGCGGGCTTCTTCTTCGCGGGCCCACCGAGGCCGCCGCTTTTCCAAGACTTTCCGAATCACCGGCCAGCGCCGGACGTCGAGGTACCGGAGGCCGGGGACCGTCACCATACCGTGGACCGAGCGCGCGAGCAGCCAAACGCCGAGCACGGTGAGCAGGATATTGGGCAGCCACATCGCGAGAAAAGGCCGCATCATGCCGCGGTCGCCGAAGGCCTCGCCCGCGAGGAGCATTATGTAATACAAAAGGAAAAAGCCTATGGAGAAGCTGAACCCGGCGCCCTTGCCGCCCCGGCGGACGATCACGCCCAACGGCGCGCCCACCAAAATCAACGCGGCGCAAGCGAAGGGGATGGCCGTCTTCTTGTATATCTCGACCAGGTACTCGTTTTGGCGGCGCCGCAGCGTGTCGATTTGCTGGAGCTGGTATTTCTTCTCGATGAACGTCGCCGCCGGCTGCGCCCGCGTCATCGCGATACCCTCAGCGAGTTTCTTCACCGCGGCGCGCATCTCCGCGGTCGTCATCTCGCGGTCGCCCTTGGCGGCGTGGGCCGTGCGGACCAACGCCGAGTCGAACTCGAGGTTGACGAGCTGTTTGTCGAAGCGGAGCCGCCGGTACGTGTCGGGGTTGTCGGCCGAGACCTCGTGCATCTCGCCGTCGTAGAGCTCGAGGACGACGAGGCCGCGGACGTTGCGCGAGGCGACGCGGCCGCGCTCGGCGACGATCGTGCTCTTAAGGCGGCCGCCCTCCATCTGGAAAATAGTTACGTTGCGCATCTCGCCGGACCGGTCGTCCATCTTCTCGATGTAGAGCTCGTAGCCCGGAAAATCCTGGATGAAGACACGCTCCCGGAGCTCGAGGTCGGGCCGCTTCATCCCTATGGAGAGCATAAGGTCCTTGAAGCGGAGGTTTGAGGCCGGGACGACGCGGTCGATGAAGAAGTACATGCCGACGGCCGTCATAAGGCCGGCGACGAGGACCGGCCAGATAAGCCGGTAGAGGCTCACGCCAGCGCTCTTGAGGGCGGTGACCTCGTTGTCGGAGGAAAGGCGGCCGAAGGCCATCAGCGACGCGACCATCACCGCCATAGGAACCGTCATCGCGAGGAGGGAAGGTAGGAAGTAGGAAAAAAGCTCGCCCACCGTCAGCACGTCCACGCCCTTAGAGATGATAAGCTCCATCATCTTGAAGATGCGCGCGAGGAGCAAGACGAACGTCGCCGTGAAGACCGCGAAGACGAACGGCCCGACGTGCTCGGCCAGTACGTATCGGTGGAGAATTTTCATAAACGGCGCCTAAGCGGCGAAGTATACAATAAAGCCGCGGCCCGGTAAAGGTCAAAGGCCACGGCTTAGCTTAGTAGGGGCGCA
>CAZWAM010000119.1:0-5238 GCA_964631855.1 uncultured bacterium
CGGAAGGTGCCCTGTAATCCGGGTTCTGTGTCCCCCTAGGGGGGACCGCGGCCATTCATCTGGGCCGGACGTCGCCGCCCGGCTCGAGCGGCCCACCCGCGGCGGCGCGTCCCTGCGGACGCGTGACCCGGGCCGGTCCCGCCGCCTACTCGGCCTTGCTTCGGGTGGGGTTTGCCTTGCCGGCGTCGTTGCCGACGCCGCGGTGAGCTCTTACCTCACCTTTTCACCCTTGCCTGTGCCTCGCCCGGAGGCGGGCCATCGGCGGTGTATTTTCTGTGGCACTAAGCCGTCGCCTCGCGGCGCCCGGGTGTTACCCGGCACCCTGCCCGGTGAAGCCCGGAATTTCCTCGGCCTGCGCTTTTCGCGAGGCCGCGGCCGCCCGGGCACCTTCCTCATTATTTATAACACATTTTTCTACCATACAAAAGCATAAAAATTGCGGAAAAGGAAAAACGGAAAACGCGGCCTATATAGATTATGTTTGCACGTAAAAATAAAATATGTTATACTGCATGCTGAACTTTTGAGAACAAGCCAAACGGACGAAATGAAAAAAGACGTACATCCCAAATACGAGCTCGCGATCATCCGTTGCGCTTGCGGCAACGAGGTCGAAATCCGCACCACGAAGCCCGGCATTAACGTGGAAATTTGTTCAAATTGCCACCCGTTTTATACGGGTAAACAAAAGCTCGTGGACACCGCGGGCCGCGTGGACCGCTTCCGCAAACGCTACGGCTTAGCCGAAGACGCGTCGACCGCCGAGGCCATCGCGCGCGGCGAAAAACTGCGTAAGGACAAGGAAGCACGCGCAAAGAAAAAGAAAGTCGCGGAAGCGAAAACCGAAACCAAAAAGGCTAAGGCCAAAGCCGAACCCAAAAAGGCCAAAGCTGAAGCCACGCCCGCCAAAACACCGCGCGCCGCTCCTAAAGCCAAGCCGGCTCGCCGGAAAACGGAACCGAAAGGCGAAGGAGGGAAGGCCGGCAAAGGTAAAGCGAAACCTGCGGATTAAAACCGGCAACGAAATACTTTAAAAAAGGACGGCCGCCGGGCCGTCCTTCTCCATTCAATCCAGTCCTTCGCCGCCTAAAGCTCAACCTCGTCCAACTCGCCGCGGGCGCGCGACATATTGAGCTTCGCCAGCGCATAGCCGTGCAGCGCGCGATAGTAGCCGAGGCGGGCCTGCGTTAGCGCGCCCTGCGCGTCCAATACCTCGAGGTTGGACATCAACCCCGCATCGTAACGGGCTTTCGCGATCTCCAACCCGCGCTCCGCCAGCGTCACGTTCTCCCTCTGGAAGCGCACCGTCGCCTCAGCCGTTCTTACGGCGTCGTAAGCTCCCCTTACCTCCGCGTCGATACCTTCCGCTAAGCGGGCTTTGCTCAGCTCGGTCTTATAAAGGTCGGCCCGCGCCTGGCGGACGCGGCCGCGCGTCGCGAAGCCGTCGAAGATGGGCCAGGATACCGCTAAGTTCAGTATCGTTTGGTCGTACCAATCGTCGCGGAAGTTGAAGTTGGCCAATTCGTTTGAGTATTCGGAAAAGGAGGCCATGAAATATACCGCCGGGTTATCGCTCGAGCGCGCGATTTTAACGTTGTCCTCCGCGAGCAGCCTCGTCAACTCGAGCTCGGCCAGCTCGGCACGCTTCTCCTCGGCGGCCGCCAACGATTCATCCAGGTCGTATACCTCGAGCTCGAATGCAAGCCTATCGGTTAACGCGATATCCGTATCCGGCGCAAGGTTTAAAATCGTAAGAAGATAACGCAAGGACGCCTTCCGCCCGTCCTCCGCCTCGCGTTGGGCCGTCTCCAAGTTGGTAAGCTCTACCCGCGCCCGTAAGACGTCATACTCCGAGACCAGGCCGGCGTCGTACCGGTCCTCGGTCGCCTGGACGTGGCTCAGGGCGACGGCGACGCCGGTATCGGCCACGCCCACCGCTTCGTCCGCCAAGACGGCGTCGTTATAGGCTTTGACCACGTTGTATACGGTATCCGAGCGCTTCTGGCGTAGTTGCTCGTTAGCCAAAGTGTAATACGACCTCGAGACCCGGTACGCGGTCCATGCCCGGCCGCCTTGGTATAAAGGTTGGGTGGCCGTAACACCTACGTTCATGTTCTCGCTGTACCCCGCGGCGAACTCGATATCTTCCGGCGGGAAACCCGACCCGAACGTATCTTTCTCGAGAAGCAGGGTCGGCAAACCGAAGATCTTCGTCGCGGAGGCGTCGAGCGTCACGCGCGGGTATAGTGCCGACTTGGCCTCGGTTATCTGCGCCGTCGCCTTCGCGACATCCTCCCGGGCACTGAGGTAGTCTTCATCCACCTCGAGCGCCCGCTCCACCGCGTCGTCGAGCGAAAGCTTCACCAGCCCCTCTTGCGCCCAGGCGGCCAAACCCCCACACGTCATTATAATAAATAGAAATTTGAAAAACTTCATCGCTCCTCCGGGGCGTCCGGCCTGGGCTGCCGGACGCCGTCCAGGTAGATGTCACAAAGCATCTCGGCCCCATCGGTAAGGTTTCCGGCGCGGCCGTAACGAAACATGTAGACAGAGTAGTAATGGACGATGCCTAAAAGTAAAAAACCCAGGAACCTCGCGTCATACTCTTTGAAAAAACCGTCGCGAATGCCGGCCGCGAGCCGCGCTCCCCAGAGGTCGCCTAGTTCTCCCAGACGCTTCATTACGACGCCGTGTATTCTCTCTACCTCTTTAGGCTTCCCGGTCTCGCGAAAAGCCATCGCGGCGCGATAAAAATCGGCGCGCGATTCGAAAAACTCGAGGAATACGCGGATTAGCGCCCGGGCCGCGGCGGCGGCGTCCTCCTCTCGCCCAAGCGCCTCTTTGGCACGGGCCAGGACTTCGTCGAATTCGCGCTCCACGAGCTCGGCGAAGAGGTCGGCTTTCGAATCGAAATAACTGTACAACGTACCCTTCGCGAACTCGGCCTCGCGCGCCACCTCGTCGAGCGTCGCGCGTTCGTACCCGCGCGCGCCGAAGACCTTCCGCGCCGCCTTTAAAATCTCCTGCCGCCGCGCCAGCCGTTCGCGCTCGCGCCGGCTTAGTTTTTGAACGCCCTTAGCCATAAATATAAAATAGACCGGTCGGTCAAATAATAAACCAATCGGGCCGATTATTGAACTAATAATAACATAAAAAACCCCCTTAGGGCAATAATAGAAAAACGCCGGCCCGCGGGCCGGCGTCGCTGTTAACCGTAGCCGCTTTTATTTCCGGTCCAAGACGTCGATGGCCGCGAGCGGCTTTCCCTCCAAATATTTCAGCGAGGCGCCCCCGCCGGTGGAGATATGGCTTAGGCGGTCCGCGACGCCGAACTGCCGCGCGGCCTGGACCGTCTCGCCGCCCCCCGCGACCGTTACCGCGCCGGAGTCCGCGATAGCCCGCGCGACCGCTTCCGTTCCGTCAGCGAAGGCCGGGACCTCGAAGACGCCCATCGGCCCGTTCCAGAATATGGCCCCCGCGCCGACGGTGGCCGCCGTAAACCTTTGAATCGTCTCGGAGCCTATGTCGGCGCCGACGTACCCTTCCGGGATGGAGGCGCAGTCCACGGCCCGGGCGGACGCGGGGTCGTCGAGCGCCCTCGCGATGACGTGGTCGCCCGGCAGCTCGAGCTTTCCGTCGGCCTCAGCCAACACCTTTTTCGCGTCGGCAAGGAAATCGTCCTCCACCAACGACGAGCCGACGTTATGGCCCTGGGCCTTCAGAAAAGTATACGCCATGCCGCCGCCGATAAGGAAGTGGTCCACCTTCTCCAGCATATTCGTGACGACGGCGAGCTTGGTGCTCAGCTTCGCGCCGCCCAGCACGAACACCAGCGGCCGCGGCGGGCTCTCCATTAACCTATCGAAATATTGGATCTCTTTGGCTAAGAGGTACCCGGCGACGGCGGGTTTGACGAGCTCGGCGACGCCGTAGTTCGACGCGTGCTTGCGGTGCGCGGTCCCGAACGCGTCGTCGACGAATACGTCCGCGAGCGCCGCGAGGCCGCGGGCGAACGCCGCGTCGTTGGCCTCTTCGCCCGGCCAAAAGCGCGTGTTTTCCAGTAATAAGACGTCGCCGTCGGCGAGCTTCTTCGCCGCCTCCTCGGCTTCCGGGCCGACGCACGTCTCGACGAACGCCACGTCACGGCCGAGTTTCTCGCCCAGAACGGCGGCGACCGGCCTCAGACTCAGTTCGGCCTTGACCTCGCCCTTTGGGCGGCCGAGGTGCGAGCACAGTATAACGCGCGCGTCGCGCTCGAGCAGTTTCCGTATAGTCGGCAGCGTCGCGACGACGCGCGTGTCGTCGGCCACCCGCCCCTCTTCCAGCGGCACGTTCAAGTCCGCGCGCACCAGCACCCGCTTAGCGGCTACGTCCACGTCGTCTATCGTATTTACCTTCACGGTCCACCTACCCGACTTTTTCAACGAGGTCGACGAGCCTCTCGGCGTAGCCCCACTCGTTATCGTACCAGGCGACGACCTTAACGAGGCGTTTGTTGATAACCTTCGTCAACGCCGCGTCCACCGTTGCCGACGCGGCCGTGTGGTTGTAATCTATCGAGACCAGCGGCTCGTCGGATACCTCGAGTATGCCCTTCATCGGCCCCGCCGCGGCGGCGCGCATCGCGTCGTTGACCGCGGCTACGTCGACGTCTTTTTCCGTCACGACGGTCAAATCGACGAGCGAGACGTTGGGCGTCGGCACGCGGACCGCGAAGCCGTCCAGTTTCCCTTTGAGCTCAGGGATGACGTCGCCGATGGCTTTGGCCGCTCCCGTCGTCGTCGGGACCATCGAGACCGCGGCGGCGCGCGCCCGCCTTAGGTCCTTGTGCGGGAAGTCGAGAATCCGTTGGTCGTTGGTGTACGCGTGGATGGTGGTCATAATGCCCGACTCGACGCCGAAGTTGTCCAAGAGGACCTTCGCCACCGGCGCCAGGCAATTCGTAGTGCAGCTCGCGTTGGAGATGATGACGTGCTTAGCCGGGTCGTACGCGTCGTCGTTGACGCCGACGACGATGGTGACGTCCGGCTGCTTGGCCGGCGCGCTTATTAGTACCCTTTTCGCGCCCGCGGCGAGGTGCTTGGAGGCGCCGGCGCGGTCGCGGAACTTCCCCGTCGATTCTACGACGACCTCGGCGCCGAGGGCTTTCCAAGGCAGGTTCGCCGGGTCCTTTTCGGACATCACTTTGACGGGCCCGCCGTTGACGATTATCTCATCGCCCGCCGCCTCGACGTCGGC
>CAZWAM010000120.1:0-4383 GCA_964631855.1 uncultured bacterium
ACGCGGTCGTTCCCATGTTCAGTTACGTAAACGTTGCCGTTCGTTGCGCACGCTACGCCGTCCGGGTATTTGAACTGGCCGCTTCCCGTGCCCGGCGAACCCCACTTTCCGAGGAACGAACCCGTGGCGGTGAAATGTTGGATGCGGCAGTTTACGTGATCGGCGACGTAGACGTCGCCTTTGGGCGCGACGTCCACGCCGTAGGGGAAATTGAATTGGCCGTTACCCAAACCTAGCGAGCCCCACTGGCCCTCGTACACCCACTTCGCGGAAGCCGTGGTAGCCGCGAGCGCGGCAGCTACTGCGATAACTAAAACCGTCTTCATCTTCTAACCTCCTTTTCGGTAATGAGCATTACCCCAGAGAGCCGCGTTAGCTAAATTTAAATAAAAAAAGCCCAGGCCGGCACTTAGCGGAGCCTGGGTAGTATCTCGTGACGCGCGGCGCGCCGTTGCTTATCCTTACCCCCGTTTCCTCCGACCCAGGTATCCATTACTCCCTTGGAAAGTTCGCCCGATTATATATGCGTGCCCGCTTGCGAGCCATTATCAAATCAGGCCGTATTTTAGTCAAGCAGAAAATATCCCGTCGCCGAAAATTACGTCGCCTTACCCTCGGGCGGCGTCGCGAAACAGCCTCTCGTACGCCGCCGCCGACTTGGCCCACGTCATCCGCCGGCCGAAGCGGTACGCCCGCCGCCCGAGGTACCGCCGCGCGCCGTCGTGCGCCAGGAGCTCCGCGAGCCAAAAGGCCAGCGTCCGCCAGTCGCGGAAGGGCACCAAGATGCCGCGGTCGGTGCCCAACAGCTCTCGCGCGTACCAGTACGGCGTCGAGATTATCGCTTTGCCGCAGGCAACGGCGTACGCCAGCGTCCCGGAGGATATCTGGTCCTCGTTCAGGTAGGGCGTGACGTATACGTCCGCGGCGCGGAGGTACGTCAACAATTCGTCCAGCGAGACGAAGCGGTTGACGAAGCGGACGTGGTCGTGCAGGCCCAGCCGGTCGACGGCCTTTTGCAGCGACGCCCGGTACGCCTCGCCGTAACGTTTTTTTATCGTCGGGTGCGTAGCGCCCAGGATTAAGTACAACGACTCGGGGAATTGCGGGAGGACGTCCGCCAGGGCCTTTATCGCGACCTGGACGCCCTTACGGGGGCTTATAAGGCCGAACGTCAGGACCACCTTCCGGCCCTCCACGCCGACGGCCTTTTTAAACGGCGCCGCGTCCGCGAACGGGACGTCCGGCGTGCCGTGGTGGATGACGCGGACCTTGTCACCGCGCACGCCGTAGATATCGGCCAGGAACGCGGCCGCCTTTTCGGCCTGGACCACGACCGCGGCCGAGTGGGCGCACACCTTGATAAGAACGTCGCGTTGCTTGGGTTTGGGTTCGGCGAGAACCGTGTGCAGCGTCGTCACGACGGGCTTCGCGAGGCGCTCGAGGAAATGGATGACGTGCCGGCCTGCCCGGCCGCCGAAGATGCCGTACTCGTGCTGAAGCGAGACGACCGCCGCGGGCGACTCGTTCACGAGGTCGGCGGCGGCAACGTAGTCGTCGGGCCGGCACGCGCGTACGACGGCCCGGACCTCGCCGCCGTAAAGCCGGCGGCGCTGCCGCTCGCACATCGCGACGAGCGATACGCTACCCCCCTCGCCCAGCGACTCGCCCCGCCCTTTGGCCAGCGCCGACGCCAGGTCGTAGGCGAAGGTCGCCAGGCCGCAGAGACGGGGCGGGTACGTAGATATTATGTACAAACCCGGGGAAGAAACCATAAACCCCCGACGGAAGTTTAGACTTTACAGGTTAAGAGGTAACTCAGTACCTCGTCGAAGTCGGCCGTCGCCAACGCCACGACGGAGTCCGCGGCGCCGTAGTAGACGCGGAGCTCGCGCGTCTCCTCGTCCAGCACGAGGCCGCAAGGAAAGACGACGCCGGGCACGTCGCCGATCATCTCGTAGTAGGCGCGCGGGCCGAAGACCCAGTCCTCGCTCCGGCGGATGACGCGCCACGGCTCGTCGAGGTCGAGAAGGGCGAGGCCCGTGCGGTAAAGGCTGCCGGAGGCGGTGCGTCGCACGCCGTGGTAGACGACGAACCACCCCTCGGCCGTCTCGACGGGCGGCGGCCCCAGGCCGACGCGGTGGACGTCCCAGGAGGCCGGGCGCGTCGTCAACAACAGGCGGTGGTCGCCCCAGTACTTGAGGTCGGGCGAGAACGATATCCACACGTGGGCCTCGCCGCGGATGATGGGCCGGTGGATGAGCGCGAAGCGGCCGCTTATCTTGCGCGGGAAAAGCGACGCGTCCTTGTCCTCCGGCGGCAGGAGGCGGCCGTAACGCGTGAAAGTCTTAAAGTCGGCCGTGGTGGCGAGCGAGACGACGGTCTCGTCGCGGATGAACGACGTATACGCGACGGCGTACTCGCCCAGCGGCTCGAGCCAGACGACGCGCGGGTCTTCGACGCCGAAGCGTTGCTCGTCGTGGGCCTCGTCGGCAACGAGCGCGGGCTCGGCGTCGACGCGCCATTTCGTTTTGCCGTCGGCGCTGCGGGCCGCGGCGAGGTGGGAGAAGCCGCGCAGGTCCTCCACGCGCACCAAAAGCAGCGTCTCGCCGTCGACGAGGGCCGCGCCCGGGTTGAAGACGGCGTGGGCGTTGTAGGGCCACAGGTCCGCGGTCAATACGGGGTTTTTCTCGTAGCGGTGAAAGAGTTCGTTCCCGCCGAGTTGGCATCCGTCGTCGGCGTTGGTCATCGCGGGCCTCCTGTATGAAGGGCATCGCGCCCTTTGTACTTATATATAGCCTATAACGGCGCCAAAAGCAATCGATAAAAAGGCGGGCCGACGCGAAGGCCGGCCCCGCGGATTTTTCTTCGTTCGTTATTTTTATTTAAACAACGCCTTCACGCGGTCGAGGGAGGCGGGGACGACGCGGAAAAACCCAACATGTAGGGGCCGGTCTTTAGACCGGCCCGCCGCGCGACGACGAGAGCTGGCCTTAAGGCCGTCCCGTACATATCTTTAAAAGGCTATGGTGGGCGCACCTAAAGGTACGCCCCTACGACGCTACAAAATAATCGTCATCGGCCGAAGGAGGCGGGGCGACTCGCCAGTCGCCCTACTGGAACAACGCCTTGACGCGGCCGAGGGAGGCGGGGACGACGCGGAAAAACCCAACATGTAGGGGCCGGTCTTTAGACCGGCCCGCCGCGTAATAACGAGGGCCGACCTGAAGGTCGGCCCCTACAATGACAAGGGGCTTAAGCCCCTTGTCAACGGAACAGCGCTTTCACACGGCCCAACGAGGCGGGGTAGACGGCGGGCTCGGTCCAGCGGAAATATTGGACGCGGTTGTTGTCAGCATCGGCGACGTAGACGCGGCGGCTGTCGGGCGTCAACGCGACGCCGTAGGGGTAGTTGAATTGGCCGTCACCGGCGCCCTTCGACCCCCACTTGCCGAGGAAGGAGCCGCTCGAGGAGAAATATTGGACGCGGTGGTTTCTGCTGTCGGTCACGAAAACCTGGTTGCTTGGGGAGACGACCACCCCCCAAGGTTCGTTGAATTCGCCGTTCCCGGAGCCGTACGAGCCCCATTTGCCGCGGAACGAGCCGCCCGCGGTGAAGTATTGGAGGCGGTTGTTATCACCGTCCGCTACGTAGATGTCGCCGTTGGGCGCCCCGGCGATACCCGAGGGGCCCTGGAATTGGCCGTCGCCCGTGCCGTACGAACCCCACTGCCCGAGGTAGGAGCCCGTCGAGGCGAAATATTGGACGCGGTCGTTGCCCCAGTCGGCCACGTAGACGCCGCCGTTCGCCGCCACGGCGATGCCCAAGGGGCCCTGGAATTGGCCGTTGCCCGTGCCGTACGAGCCCCACTGCCCGAGGTAGGAGCCGCTCGAGGTGAAGTATTGGACACGGTCCGTGCTCCAATCGGTCACGTAAACGGTGCCGGCGGCCGCCACGGCGACGTCTTCGGGTTGCTCGAACTGCCCGCTGCCCGACCCGGAGGAGCCCCATTTGCCGAGGAAAGAACCGCTCGAGGTGAAATATTGTACGCGGGTGTTGCCCGTGTCAACAACGTATAAGTTGCCATTGGGGGCGACGGCGATACCGGAAGGGCAATCGAATTGGCCGTTCCCCGTGCCCTCCGAGCCCCACTTGCCCTCGTACACCCACGCGCCAAAAGCCGATACGGCCGCCAGCGCCACCGCCGCGGCCGCAATTGCCATAAGTCTTTTCATTTTACCTGCACCTCCTTGTGCTATTACCCTTTAAATTAAATATAGCACAAAAATTTCGATAATTCCAATTAAAAAGGGCCGACCCGAAGGTCGGCCCCTACGCGTATTGGGATACAAGGGGCTTAAGCCCCTTGCCGTGGGGGGGGGGGG
>CAZWAM010000120.1:4393-5211 GCA_964631855.1 uncultured bacterium
GGCGCCCCTACTTTAACAACGCCTTCGGGCGCCGGTTGGTAACAACCGGCGCTAAGACGGTTAACGGAACAACGCCTTCACCCGGCCCAGCGAGGCGGGGGAGACAGCGACCAACGACTCATCGGCGAATTGGACGTTATCGAGCGATATTATGACGTAGGCAGAATGGCCCGGCCACGCCCAGACCCAACCCGAGAACCCGGCGCGTAGCGGCCGAGCCTCGGCCACCTTCGCCGAGCCGTACTCGTGCTTCCAACCGCCCCACGTCACCGGCCTCCGAACGATGTATTCGCTCGAGCCGTCGTAGCGAAGGTAGAACTCGGCGCCCGCCGAACCCGCGACACCCAGCGTCCGCTCGGCGTGGCAAAAGTGCCAGTAGACTGTACTATTCGCGCGGACAGTGAACGGGCAACTCTCGAACGTGGTGTAAACCGGCTTCTGCCCCGTCGTCGTGCCGTAGCCTAAAGCGTAATTACCCCAGGGGCCCCCGCTTTCCTGCTGCCAGCCGCCCACGACGCGGCGCCAACCGGCCGGCGGCCAGTTATCCTCGAACCTTTCGTCGACGTAATATTGCGTAGCCGCGGCCGTGGCGGCCGCGAGCGCCAACGCCGCGGCCGTAGTTATCGTGAGCTTCCTCATTTCCCGTTACCTCCTCGAGCTGTTGCCCCTTACGTTAAATAATAGCACAAAGGCCGCAAAAGGGCAACTATATGAAAAAAAGGGCCGACCTAGATGCCGGCCCGTCGGGGAGTAGGGGCGACTCGCCAGTCGCCCCTACCGGAACAACGCCCTTATGCGGCCGAGGGAGGTGGGGGAGA
>CAZWAM010000121.1:0-5194 GCA_964631855.1 uncultured bacterium
CCAAGCCCTGGTTATCCATTTCGTAGTCGGTGAGAAACACACGGCCGCGACCCCTCTTCGCCTCCGGCGACGCGCCGGCTACTTCGTCAATAAATATTCCGACATCCTCGAGGCCCCCCCTGCTATCGTAACCCATAACTCTCCGGGTAAGCCTCGTCTGGTTCTCGAGCCAAATCTTCACTCGCATACACGAGATCAAAACCGTGTCGCCGGGCTGCGTGGCCGCCGCAATTGCGCTCGCCGTCCGTTCGGCCGAGTCTTGACCGGGGCGACTCCGCGGCAGGATCAAGCGGCCGAAGTTAACAACGGCGACGGAAAATACGGCGGCCGCGGCCGGCACAACGAAGGCGAGGCGCCGCGGCGCCGCCAACGCGCACAATAACCATATCGGCATCGCCGTCGCGATCCACCATTCCGCGTTCTTCGGTTCCCACCACGAAAAGAATATTTGGTAAAGAACGAACCAGGTTATCCCCGCCGCGAGCCACCACCTTCTCTGACGCCATAAACGTCCTCCGCCGACGACGACAACGGCAATCGCGCCCGCCAAAAATACTGCCCCCGGCCCGAGCCCCGAGACTATCTCGGCTTCGGCTAAGCCGTCGAAACTTCTAATTAAACCATCCCCCGGCGCGGCCGTCGCCGCAATTAACCGCAACGCGCCGCCGCTAAACCTATTCCAATCGAAACTTCCCCACCCGCCCCACCAATGCAGGAAAGTTATCCAATTATAAAACGATCTCCAACCTTCACCGTGATAAACGAACCGAAAGACAAATACGTAAGCCGGAAATGCCAAGAGGGCGTAAATCGCGCCGAAAGCCGATAATCGCAACCACCGCCTCGCCTTATCCTCAGCTAGCAATATCGCCGCCACGGGCAAGAAAAGCACCAGGGATATATGAAACCACGTTCCTACCGACAGCCAAACCGCCACCGCCGCGGCCTTGCGCCATACGCGCGTCCGCCCCGCCAATAAGAACAGCGCCCCCACGATGAAAAAAGATATCCCCGACAACAGCTCCGCCTCGCCCGCGAAATACCACCAAGCAGCCGAAAACGTCGCCGCGCCGAGCGCGAGCAAAGACACCACAAAAGTTACGCCAACCCGCCGCAGGAAGAGGAAGAACCCGGCCGCGGCGGCACCCGCGAAAATCGACGAGACGGCCGCGCCCGCCGTCAACGACGACCCGCCGTAGCCGAATGCACGTAAGAACTTGAGGAGGAGCCAAATTACGGGGGCGAAAAGTAGATGATTTTGATGTAGAAACGTACCGCTCGTCGGGACCTCTGCGGTGGTCGCGACCTTTATAGCGTCGCAATTGTGGTACTGGGTCCTAAAAGCGAAATACAATACCGCCAAACCTACGGCTATAGCCGCCGCCACCCACCATTCTCGACGTTTCAGCGCTCCGGGCGTTTCGTACACTTTAAACGACGGCCCCATCAGGCCGCTTTCCAACTAAGCCCCTATTATCGGAACAGTTAAATATTCAACCCGCTCGTACGAAAGGATTCGTACGCCTTTATAGTTTCTCAATACTATAAATCGGGACGAATTACAACGCAAAAACCCGCGGACGTTACTAACACTGTCACGCGGTTGGTCGCCCGTACGCGGCCAAAGCGACCTTCGTATCTTATCTGCCGCCGACACCTACTCCCCGATTCACTTGAACTTTGTCCACCTAAAAATACAGTCGTGGCCGGTCGTCCTTCGCCGCCAACGCTCCGGCCTACACGCGCCGCGGCGTTTGCTTCTCGGGTCCGGCGAAGCCGTTCCCCCCTCGGGAAAAACGCCGCAATTTCACATTAACTCTACGGCCAAAATATGTTAAATTCGTAATAATAAGACGCAATAATATGAATACCGGCCCGAGGTCCCTTTTATGGAAAAATGCCCTCGAGAATTAAGAATCGACGTCGACCTCGTACGGCCGGCGCTGGAGCGGTTCATCCGCCGCGAGCTCGAGAAAACCGGCCTCAAGGGCGTCGTGCTCGGCGTATCGGGGGGCGTGGACTCGGCGACCGCGGCCGGCCTGGCCGCCGCGGCCCTCGGCCCGCAAAACGTCACCGGCCTCTGGCTCCCCTACCACGACCAAAGCGGCCGCGACGACGCCCAGGCCGTCGTTGAGCGGTTCGGCATAAAAATTAAAGATATATCAATCGCGCCGATGGTGGACGCGTACGTGGCGCAGGCGGGGAAAATGGACGAAGTACGGCGCGGCAACGTCTGCGCTCGCGCGCGTATGCTCGTGCTGATGGACGAGTCCAAGGCGGCGCGGGCGCTGGTGATGGGCACCGGCAACAAGACCGAGCTCCTGCTCGGTTACTTCACGCTCTTCGGCGACGCCGCCTGCTCCATCGCGCCGCTGGCGGATTTATATAAAGGGCAGGTATACCTCTTGGCGGAAGCGCTGGGCATCCCGCCGCAAATAATCGAGAAGACGCCCTCCGCGGGCCTCTGGCCCGGGCAGACCGACGAGGGCGAGATGGGCATCTCCTATTTCCAGGTCGACCGGTATTTATATTACCTCGTCGAGAAGGGCGAGAGGCCGATGAAACTTCTGGAGCGGGGCTTCGACGCCGACTTTCAGCGGCACGTCATCGGCCTGATAAACCGCAACCTCTTCAAACGCAAGGTCCCGGTAATCGCGCGCGTAACGGGCAAGACGATAACGAAGCCGCTCGAGCTGCCGCAAGTCTTTTAACGCGCCATGACAGGGAAACTCATCCTGGTTGCCACGCCCATCGGCAACCTGGGCGACGTTAGCGCCCGCGCGCGGGAAGCGCTCGCCGCGGCGGACGTCGTCGCTTGCGAGGACACGCGCCGGACCGCGAAGCTGTTGGCCGCGTCGGGGCTCGAAAAGAGCCTCCTAATTTACGCGGACCACAACGAGGCCGCCGCCGCGACCAAACTGCTAAGGCGCCTCAAGCGCGGCGAGAACGTCGCGCTCGTGACGGACGGCGGGACGCCGCTCCTCGCGGACCCGGGATACGTAATCCTGCAAAAAGCGCTCGCGGCCGGGGCCGACGTCGACGTCGTACCGGGGCCGTCAGCGGTGCACGCCGCGCTGGCTTTGAGCGGCCTTCCCCCCTACCCTTACACCTTCATCGGCTACCTGCCGCGCCGCCGCGCCGAACGTCGGACCTCTCTCGAGCGGTACAAAACGCTGCCAACGACCGTCGTCCTGTTCGTGACGCCCCACCGCCTCGCCGCCGAACTCGACGACCTCCTGGACGTATGGGGCGAGCGCGACGCCGCGTTGGCGCGGGAGCTGACCAAAGTCCATCAGGAAATAATCCGGGGGACGCTGGGGACGATAATAGCCGCGGCCCGGTCGCGAAGGCTAAGAGGAGAGATGACGTTGGTAGTCGCGGGCGCCGGGGGGGTCGAGCCGGACCGCGACGCGGCCGTCAAACTCGCGCGCGAGCTTATGGCGGAGGGCTTGTCGGCGGCGCGGGCGGCGGCAATAGCCGCGCGTACGTTTAAAGTACCGAAGCGGGGAGTATACGGCCGGTTGTCGGCCGGATACCGGCCTTAACCGTTTGAGGTTGAAACAAAGGTTTCAGTATGTTAGACTTAAACTCTTTAGAATTTGCCGAAGACAGGCGGCTATATGCAACTACTGTTCTGGTTCGAACGGTTCGGGCGAATTATAATATATTTGCTCGACGACATCGGCGGCACGACCATATTGTTCGCCAAAGCCGTCTACTACGCATTTGTCGGGCCTTTCAAACCGCGCCGTATCTTCGAGCAAATGGTCCGAATCGGCGTCGACTCCGTGCCGGTAGTAATGTTGACGGCCGTCTTCACGGGCATGGTCCTCGCGCTCCAGGCCACATATCAGATAGCCAAATTCGGCGCGGACATCTACATCGGCGGCATCGTCGGCATATCGATGACGCGCGAACTCGGCCCGGTGCTTACGGGGCTCATGGTCTCGGGGCGCGTAGGAGCCGCCATCGCCGCGGAAATCGGGACCATGAAAGTTACGGAACAGGTCGACGCCCTCGAGACGCTCGCGACCAACCCGATCCAATACCTTGTCACGCCACGCGTCGTCGCCGCTATCATCATGCTCCCCACCCTCACGGCCTTGGCGGATTTCGTCGGCATCGGCGGCGGCTACGCCATCTCGACGACGACGCTGGGCATAAACCCAAGCGTTTACATCGAAAAGATGAACCAACTCGTTCAAGTTAGCGATATCTTAATCGGCCTTTTGAAAACCGGCGTATTCGGAATAATCATCGCGACCGTAGGCTGCAACCAGGGCTTCAAGGCCGCGGGCGGCGCGGAGGGCGTAGGCCGCGCGACCACTATATCGGTCGTAACGTCGTGCATATTAATACTACTGTCGGACGTGTTCCTTACCGGCCTCTTTGTGGGCGGCCACTATTAAAATAAAAACATCAATAACAACTCGATAACTTGTTTAATTATCCGCCTCTCGTCGCTCGGCGACGTACTGCTGACGTTTCCCGCGCTCGGGCCCGTAGCCGCGGCGACGGGCGCGACGCTCGCGTTCCTGACGCGCGAGGAATGGGCCCCCCTCGTCCGGCGCCATCCCTCCGTAGAGGCGGTTATTACGCTACCGCCCCGGGGGCAAAGGGCCGAGCACGCGGTAAGCGAACTCGTAAGGTACTTGAGCGATGAGATAAAACCGGAGATCATTTTAGACTGGCACGGCGTCCCGCTCTCGCGTTACATCGCCACGCACGTGCCGGCCTACGAAAAAATCAGGTACGGGAAGTACGGCGCGCGCCGTTGGATGTTGGCCGCTTTGGGCATAGACCTCTTGCCGCGGCCGACAAAGCGGGTACCGGAGCTTTACGCGGAGGCAGCGGCGAAATGGGGGGCGAACGGGCCGGACTGGTCGTTCCGGCTGGCGGAAGACGGAGCCGTCGCGGAAAGACTACGGCGCGATTACGGCCTCGCCGCGGGCATGGTCGCGTTCGCGCCGGGCGCCCGCCACGCCGCGAAAGCCTGGCCAGCCGCACGCTGGGCGGCTTTGGCGCAAGGCCTCGCGTCGGCGGGCCACGGCCTACTGCTTTTGGGCGACGAAACCGAGCGGGCCCTTTGCGAAGAGGCGGCGGCCGGCGTAAAGGGCGCCGTCAACCTGGCGGGGCGCATAAGCGTCGGCGAGCTACCCGAGGCGCTCAGGGGCGCCGCGCTACTCATAAGTAA
>CAZWAM010000122.1:0-5175 GCA_964631855.1 uncultured bacterium
CCGGCCTCGAGTCTATAAACGTAAACGCCCGGCGCCAGCTCGAGCGTCGCCGCGAACTCGTTGGCGCCCTCGGCGAAGGTCCCTTCGCGCCGCCAGACCTCGCGGCCGGAGAGGTCGTAGACGGCCAGCTCGGCCGCACCCGCCGCCGGCAGCGAGAACGCGAACGTCGTCGCGCCGCGCGTCGGGTTGGGGGCGTTCTGGTGGAGCGCGAAAGTCGCGGCCTTACCGGATAAGCGAACCTCCGCCGGGCCGAAGGTTTCGCGCGCGCCGTTGAGGTCCACGGCCTCGAGCCAGTAGCGGTAGCCTTTCCCGGGCCGCACGTCGCTATCGACGAAAGTATAAGGCGAGCGGCCGGTAATAAGTGCGGCGTTGAGCTTTGACCGGCTCTCGTTTTCCGTGGCCGACGCGGCCGTTCGGTATAGGTTGAAGCCGGCGAGCTTTTGCCATTTGCCCCGCCAGGAAACGCGCACGGCGTCGCCGAAAGGCCGCGCGGCGAAGGCGTCCGGGCCGGTCACCGGAACGTCATCGTCTAATCTTATCGCGTATATGTCGCCGCCGCGGCCCATCTGATTGAAGTGGACGTGTTTGCCGGCGGCGGTGGCGTAGACGTTGTCTCCCGATATCGCGACGTCGCAGCAGGCCATCGACCCGGGCGTGTCCACGCCGAAGAGGTAATCGCCGGTTAGGCCGTTGAAGATCTCGATCTCCGGGTTGAGGTTGTCCTGGTTGCCGAGGGAGGCGGCGACGAGGTATTTGCCGTCGTCGGTGACGGCCAGGGCGTGGATTATATCCTGGTACGAGCCGGTCACAACTTTGTAGTTAAAAGTCCACGTCGGCGTCGAGGAGGGGAGCGTGTGGCACACGAGGCGCGCCTGTTTGAAGTCGGGCCGGTACCACGCGTTGTAGAGGTGGCCGGCGCCGTCGAGGACGGCGCGGCCGCTGTAGAAGCCGGGCTCGCTGTGGGTGAATAAGACGTTATAACTCGTCCCGCTCCACTCGCGGACCGTCGTCGTCGTAAAGCCGTGAGCGATATATTTACCGTCGTGTGATATACCGTGGCAATCCGTCGAGGAGCGGGTGTCGACGCTTTCGCGTAATGTAAGTTTTGACCCGCTGAATTCAAAGACGTGGACCATCGTGCTCACGCGGAACAGTATAAACTTGCCGTCGGGAGTAACGACTAGCGGCCCGCGCTGGGCGGTACCGCTCACCGTCGCTTCATCGATTACGGACCCGTTCTTCGCGTCGAGTATGCGGAGGGCTATGCTGCTTCCCGTAGATATTATCGCCGCTACGAAGCTGCCGTCCCGCGCCACTTCGAGGCCGCTCTTTACGGTCTCGCCCGCGGCCGGCTTGTAGGTCCAAACGGGCGTCGACGACGCGGCGTTGAAGAACCGTACGTCGTTAACGCCGCCGCCGGTGAAGGCTGCACAGAACGCGTCTTTATCGCGGGCCGCGGCCGTATATACGCTCTTTCCCGCCTCGACTTCCCAGTCGAAGTTCCCGGAGCCGCCGGTGGGGAAGAGCTGCGCCGCGCAGTCGTTCGTATATGAGCCGGCGAAAACGTACCGCGCGCCGTAGCCGAACCGCGCGGTGGTTTGGTAGATAGTGTTAAGCTCGTTGTGGCTCCAAAGGACCTCCGGCGGCTTAGAAGGGCTTAGGGGAGCGCTTACGTCCGCGCCCTCCGCCTTTTCCGTTCGCGGGAAGACGCCCTCGCTCGAGACCTCCCACCACGTCCTGGCTGAGGTCGCGGCCGCGGTCCCCACGCACCAAATAAGTACCGCGCCCAGACACAATTTAAACCATTTCACGGCTATTACCTCCTAACGCTGTCTCGCGGCTTTTCCGCCGTCGAGATTACTTAGCCGATTTAATTTAAAAATATGTCTATTTGACGATTGCCATCTTCTTCGCCGCGGCCACTGCCGCGACCGACGAAGTATAAACTATTAATATTTTGATTGACCTTCCCGTTTACGCCCCGTTATGCTTTAGGACTTACTTGATTCCCCTGAGGTTCGATTTCCTATTTACAATTATAACCCGAGTGCGCGTAATATGCCAATATTTTGTTAAACCGGAAGGCGGAAATTTCGCGCGTATCGAGGAGCTCGTTAAGACGAATGCCGTTCGTAGTGGCCTTAATACGAACGCCGGCTGAGGCCGCCCTTTATTTTTTTACCTCGACGAGCCTTTTTATAACCGTTACATTCGGGTGGATGGCAAGGTAGGTGACCGCGGCCAGCGGCGCGTTCGGCAAAAGCGGCGTCGCGAGGGCGCACAGGACCATCGCGGCCGTACGCGTCCCCTTGTTTGCGAGCGTCGGGCGGGACGGCAGCTCGAGGCCCAGCTCGCCGGCGCGCGCGCTCGAGTAACTTACGAGGCTCGAGCCGACGACAGCCAGGAAGCCGATAACCAGTACCGCGGGTAAATAAGCCGCGTAGGGCAGAGGTGTTCGGACCAGATACACTATTGTCCCCAGCGTCATCGCGCCGTCGACGACGCGGTCGAGTACCGAGTCCAGGTACGCGCCGCGCGGGCTCGACATCCCTTTCAATCGCGCGAGCTGGCCGTCGACGCCGTCGAGGATTTGCGCCCCGGCGGCTACGACGCCCGCCTGCCAGCCGTAACCGAGCGCGAAGATGACGCCCGCGGCGGTTCCCAAGCAGGCCGCGGCGGCCGTCGCCATCCACGGCCGGACCCCCGGGACGCGGCTGAGCAGTAAGCTCAGCGGCGCGCTTAGGTAGCGCTTCGTCCACTTCAGGATGAAGCGGTCCGTCCGCTTATTGCGCCAGTCGAGGGGGCGGCCGTCCCAGGATGTCAGCTCTTCAGCCATAAGTCGTCGGCGAGTTTTTCGTAGTCCGGACGCCGGCCGGCAAGGTAGGCGTTTATCGCGCGCTCCAGCAGAGGAAATGCGAACTCCTCGAGGAAGCGGCCTATGGCTTTCTCGTCGCAGGAGAGGCCGCCCGCCGGCTCGAGGTAGTTTCGGCTGAGAACGCACTCGACGTTATTTTCGCCGTCGCGCCAATCGCGGCCGACGAGTTCTTGTACCTCCGCGCCGGAGGTTACGTGCCGCAGCGGCAAGGCGAGGACGACGCCGAACCGGCCCAGAAAGTCTGCGTAAGCGTCCAGCGCCCGCGGTATCTGGTTCAGCTTTACGCGGTCGTCGTGGCTCTCGCGCTCGCCGCCTACGACGACGTCGCAACCGGTTTGTTTCGCCAGCGGGACGCGTATGGAGTGGAGGTAAAGGTGGCAGCCGACGCAGGGCGTATGGAAGGCGAATCGCCGGTATAAAGCGAGGAGGTAACGGCCGCAGAGAATGCGCCACAACGCGGGCGCGCCCAACACCACCGGCGGCAGTACCTCGGTGCCGGCCCCCGAGGCGGCGAGGCGCTCGGCCAGGAAGGCTACCTTTTCGAAGGCGGTTCGCCAATCGCCGAACTCGGTGCCCGTGTATGCGATCGTCGGTAGGAAGAGGTCGTAACCGTTTGCCGCGGCGGCGCGGAAGGCCGCGGCGACGCTGTCGCGGCCGGCGACCTCAACTAAGGCCGGCTTGGTCGCGGCCCGGACGCGCTCGAGCGTCTCCCGCGACAACATCCACGCCGGGAACGACGATACGAGCTCGGCCTTGTTTATCAAAATTTCGCGGAAGCGCTCGTCCACGGCCGCCGCCTTTCTTGTCGAGTGAAGTCGGAATCTTCAAAAAGGCTAAAGATTATACGAAACCGGTAAAGCTTTAGCCAGTGAAACTTCTTGGAATAAATAGCCGGGGGCCGTTAACGTATTTCGTCGGTTGTACGATTTTTCGTTTCGCGTCATCATCCGACGCCGGTTACCAAACCAAGAAGAACTTAACGAGGACGTGGCCGGCGAGGCCGGGCCAGATGCTGCCGGTCCGGCGCCGGAGCGTCAGGCTTAAAAAGCTCACGGCCAGCGTTACGGCGACGAAGCCGACGGCGTCGAAGGGGTTCATCCAGCGTACGAGCGGCGCGTACCAGATAGTTCCCGCCAACGTGAGTACGGCCACGAGGGCGTGGTTCGCGGCCGGGGGGCGCCGCGGCCCCGCCAGCGCCGTCGCGAAGCCGAACATGAGCCCCGGCCACATAAGCTCCCACGCCGGCGGCCCGAGCGTGAAGAAGAGCGGCCCCTTCCCGGCAAAGGGGCTCGTGAAAAAGGGCCTGACGTTGTTGGCGGCTACTACTATGGCGGCGATTGCCGCCAAGGCGCCGTAGGCGTACAGCGCCCAACCGCCCTTTTTTACGTCCGGGACGCCGACGCCGGCGAAACGCGGCAGAACGAGTACGCCGATGCCCAAAAGGAAGCAGTGTAGGCCGTCGCGCAGGGCGTCGGCGGTTATCAACTCGGACCGATAAAAGCGGAGGCCGACGGCCCAAGCGTACGCCGCGGCGCGCCATACCGCGTAACTGTACGCGAATGCTACGAACAGGGATACGGCGATACCAAGCGCCCGCGCGAGGAAGGCAATATATTTACGGTGACTTTCCAATTGCGCCTCGCTACAACTTTATTATTTTATAATATATGGGGTACGATATTACAAATAATTAGCCGGCGTGCGAGCCGCGGTTTTTTCGGCGAGACGATTCGGGGCGTTCGTTTTCGGGAGATACGTCGGCCCGAGTTTTATCTTGACTTGCGCCGGCCGTTTTTTATACTATAATATACGCGGATGCCGCGGTAGCTCAGTTGGTAGAGCACTGGACTGAAAATCCAGGTGTCGCCGGTTCGATTCCGGCCTGCGGCAAATTTTTAATTGGCGAAGATTGCGCGAGGGCGGTAGATTTGCGTAACGAATTAGCACGCCGGCTGACGGCCGGTGCGGGGCGGCTCGAGCCGGCGGCTAGAAGAAGTATTTATGAGACGGACGTTGTTGTCGAGCGTTGCCGGTTACGTCTTCGGTTTACTGTTTTTGGCCGCGGTCCCGGGTAAAGCCGAGACCGTAGATTTTTCCGGCTACCTGTACGACGAGCGGACCGACGCCACCTTCGACGTTTATTCGGAAACGCAGCTTCTCGAGGTGACGTTCACGTACCCGGCGACGTCCGATTTCCGCGTCAGGGTCCTGGGCGAGAACGGTAAGGAGTTGGGGGATTTCGACTTGGGGGCGGAAGGGCCGGTTATCCAAATAAAGGGCGGCGGCAGGTTCACTTTCGT
>CAZWAM010000123.1:0-5074 GCA_964631855.1 uncultured bacterium
TTCAATATCTTGGCGTACTTCGTCTTGAGCGTCGAGACGTCGAAGTCGTTGCCGACCCAGGAGCCGGCGCCGGTATACCAGACGGCGCTCCACCGCCGTCGGCCGGTGTCCCACTTCAGCTCGAGCGCGGCCTGGTCGTAGCGGCTCGGGGCCGCGAGGGAGGGCGGGTCGCAACTCGCGCCGCCGTCTAAGGCGACGTCCGCGGCCTGGGCCGCGGCGCAAACCACAAACCCGGCCGCTAAGGTTACGACGGTTTTTTTCATAACCTTCCTCTACGCACTTGGATTGTGTCCCGATTATAACCGGCGCGCCGCCCAAGTCAAGGTAAATTTCCGAAGATTAAAGGGAGCCGGAGGCTCCCTTTCGCTACCCTTTGCGTTATGCGCGGTTATTAGTAATACAACGCTTTGACGCGGCCTATGCTCGAGGGCGCCACGCCCGGGAACTCTATGCCCGGCTCGACCCAGACGCGGATCATCAAATTTCGGTAGGGTTTTAAGGTCTCGTATTCCGGGAAAAAAGTCCACGAACCTTCGATATATGCCCACGAATGCTGGAGGAAGGAAGTGTTATTGTCCACCGAACTCGGGTCGCAGTTGGGCCCGTTGTAGAATTGGTTCTGGGCCGCGACGAACGCGCGCGAGGGGCAGGTCCAGTTGACGTCGAATTCCACCCATATGTGGCCTTGGATGCCGGCGCTGGGTTTGAAGAAGTAGCCCATTCCGCCGGTGGGCCAGAGCATGGAGCCGGGCACGCCCCCGACGAAGTTGTAGAAGGCGAAGCGCATGCCCTCCCATCCCTCGTTGGGCCAGGCGCCGCGGGTATAGTATTTATATTTCAATATCTTGGCGTACGTCGTCTTTAGCGTAGATACGTCGAAATCGTTCCCTATCCAATAGCCAGCGGCCCCGGTCCAGGCGAAGCTCCACCTGCGTTGGCCGTTGTCCCACTTAAGCTCCACCGTGGCCTGGTCGTAGGGCGTCGGGGCCGCGTAGGCGGGCGCCCCGTAGCTGCCGCCGTCTACGGCGACGTCCGCGGCCCACAGCGGCGCCGCGGCCGCGAATATGCCGCCGATAAATGCCAGATATTTCATAATCAAATCCTCCTCGTTGAGAAGCCTTATCTTATACCTACGCCATTTTACGGCAAAAAGACGCGGGCGTCAATAAAATCTTCGTCCCCTATTAATGGTAAAGGGCTTTTACGCGGCCGAAGCTGGTGGGCGCCACCGCCGGCTCGTACGGCGTATCCTCGACTACGACGCGAATCATCAAATTGAAGTACGGGTCCGACGTCTCCTCGTATTCGTACCACTGGTTGTTGTAGTAACTCCAAGAGTGCCCCAGGCGCTTTCGGTTCGTATCCACCGCGAAGGGGTCGCAATCGGGGTCGTTATATACTTGTTCCATCGCGGCCACGAAGCTGGTTTGCCCCGTGACCCAATCTATAGGGACGTCGACCCAGACGTGGCCCCTTCGCCCGGACGGCTTGTAGAAATAACCGGCCTCAGCCGTAGGCCACAACCTTTCCCCCGGTCTGGGGTCGGGCCAGCCTTCGAAGCTGTACAACGCCACGCGGAAGCCGTCCCAGCCTTCGTTGGGCCATTTGCTCGAGGAGAATACGCGTATCCTGACTATTCGCCTCTGGCCGGTTTTATGCGGGATGAGGTCGTAGAAATCGTTTCCTACCCAATAGCCCGCCCCCGTGTACCAGGCGACGAGATACGACCACTTGCCGTTGTCCCAGGCGAGCTCGCGCGTGCCGTCGAATCCGGTCGTCGGAGTCGGGTAATCCGCCACGCCGGCGGCTACGCAATTCGTATCTACGCCCAAGGCCGTCGTCGCGATTAACGGCAGGAGGTAAATGACGGTTCCCCTTTTCATCGCTACTCATCCCTCTCGGAGGCGGAGCCGCGGTCCACAGCGAGGCCGGGCACGTAATACCAACGGCCCTCGACCTCTTTCACGGTCAACTTCAAGACGACGGGCAGCCCGGAAGGTCGCGCGCGCCGGCGATACGCGACCGCGAATTCAACCTCGCCCCGGGAACGGCGCGTACGCTCCGTTATTTCCGCGCGGCCGTAGTCGAGGTCGTCGCCGTCGTAGCGCTCCGCGAGTACGTCGGCGTATGCGGAGCGCGTCGTCGCGAGCTCTGCGCCCGACGCCCCGAGCCAGTCGCGGCAATAAACCAGGCCGGCCGCGCGTTCGAAATCCTTCGCGGCCATATGGCCGTTGAAGGTCTCGAGCGTCTCCTCGGGCGTCCCGCCGCCGCCACCGCAGGACACCGCGAGTAAGGCCGCGCCCAACGAAAAAATCGCTAAGGTCCTTCTTACCATATTAGGCCGGCGTCCGCTTTCGCCTTTTTTCCAATAATAACACGGTAACGGCGCCGGCCGCAACCACGCCTATGCTTACGAGTTGCGCCTCCGTCAAACCCAACCATAAGGGGGCGTTGGTCCTGATAAATTCTATCAGGAATCGCTCGGTCCCGGCGAGTATCATGTAAACGCCGAAAAGCCACCACGGCGGCCTGTCGACGCCGCGGAGGCGCCATAGGACGAAGAATATCGCTAGGAACGCGATCATCTCGTAGACCGGCGTGGGATGCACGCGCTCCGTCGTCGGGACAACGCCTTTCGGGTAGGACATCGCCCAGGGCAGGTCGGAGGGGACGCCGTAGTCTCCGTCCCCGGCGAGCTGTCAACCCGCCCGCCCGAAGACGTAGCCCAAAGCGAGCGCCGGCGCCCCCGCGTCGAAGTACCGCCCGACCTCTTGCTTGCGGCTTTTTAATACGATTATTACCGCGGCCCCGGCGCCGACGAAACCCCCGTACCAGGTGAAGCCGTCGCGCGACCAGATGAAACCCCATGGGCCGGCTACGAACGCGTCCCAGTTTTCGAGGATGAAATTGACGCGCGCGCCGACGAGGCCGCCGACGATCGCGGCTATCAATAAATCGGAAGCGATCTTGACGTGCAGGCCGCGGCGCTTCGCGTCCGCGCGGAAGACGGCGTATGCGACGAGAAAGCCCAGCGCGGCCATCAGGCCGAAGGTGCCGACCTCGAAGTTTCCGATTCTAAATAGCGTCGGCCACACGCCTCAAATCGTATCACGAACGGCCGTCGATGGCAAGGCGGCTAAGCGACACGTTTTTGGCTTAACGTGTTACGTTTTTTATGTAAAAATTAAACGCTGGCGTAGCATGCGTGGGTACTATGTCGTATATTTACATGAAAATACTCGAGCTCATCCCGGAGGAGTACGACCGGGGAATCAAGAAATTCGCCGCCACCGATTTCGAGGCGCTGCGCGACGAGATGGCGGCGTTGCTCGGGCCGGGCGACCGCGTCCTCGACGTCGGCTGCGGCCCGGGGACCTTCGCGCTGCTCGCCGCGAGCCGGGGCGCCCGCGTCACCGGCTGGGACCGCAACGCCGACATGGTCACCTTCGCCACCGGCAAGGCGGCCGAGCTCGAGCTGGCCGACAACGTAAAGTTCGAAGTCCGCGACGCGCCCGCGGCGCCGCTCGAGCGCGAAGGCTACGACGCCGTCGTGATGTCGCTGGCGTTGTCCGAGATGCGCGGCGCCGAGCAACTCGCGACGCTCGAGGGCGCCTGGCGGACGCTCAAACCGGGCGGTAAACTTATAATCGTGGACGAGGTGCCGCCGCGGCGCTTCTTGGCTAAGGCATGGTATTATTTTAAACGTTTTTGGCTCAAGCTGATCGTCTACGTCGTCGCCCGGGCGGTGACGCGGCCGCTCAAGGACCTCCCTACGACGGTAGCCAGCCGCGGCTTCACGGTGACGAAGGAAAAGTACCTCGAGGGCGGCGCGCTGCTGTACCTCGTCGCCGAGAAGACCGAAACGCGGCCCCATCCCGAAATCGCGGCGGCGTCGACGAAGCTGACGTTCCGGGACCGCGTCGCCAACGTCGCCTCCGACATCTCGCTTTATTCTACGTTCTTCCGCGTCGAGCCCGGGCTATATCGGGTGGGAAAGCCGGGACCAGCAGCGCCCCTCCTCGTGACGGCTAATTTCACGCTGACGTTCAACCTCGTGCGGCGGGCGCTCGCCGGCCTGGACGCGTACGTATTGGTAATCGACACCCGCGGCATCAACGTCTGGTGCGCGGCCGCGGGCGGCAAGTTCGACGCCCGGGAGGTCGCGCTCTCGTACCGCGCGTTCCGCCTAGCGGAGGTGCCCCACCGCGAGCCGGCGGTCTTGCCGAAGCTTTCGGCGACGGGCGTTGCTGAATACAAGCTCCGCGACGATTTCGGCGTGAGGGCTGCGTTCGGGCCGGTCTACATCCGCGATTTCGGCGCGTACGTAACCGCGGGTTACCGCAAGACGCCGGCGATGAACCGCGTCGACTGGGGCCTGGCCAAGCGCCTCGAGGTCACGTGGTCTTTCGCGCTGACGAACGCCGCGGTCGTAGCGCTGCCGCTCGCCGTCTTCCACCGGTTATATTCGCCGCTGGCTGTCGCCGCCGTAGCGGCGATATCGCTCGTAATCGGCGCGCTCTTCCCGTGGTTGCCGACGAGGCTCTATTCAATTAAGGGCCTTGCCGCGGGGGCGCTGGTCGCCATACCCCTTTTGACGTATAAATGGCTCGCGGGCGCCGGCGGCTCGAGCCTCGCGGCGTGGGCCGTATTCCTGGCGTTCGCGGGGATCCTGTTGGGGCTCGAGTTCTCGGGGAATACGTCGGTCTCAAGCCCCTCGCAGGTACGACAGGAGTTCAAGCCGGGCCTGGCGGTGCTCGCCGGGCTGGCGGTGGTTTTTATACTATTGATTGTGTTATAATATCGGCGATGATTACGTACGACCGGGATAAGTGTATCAAATGCGGGACGTGCGCGGATGTCTGCCCGCAACTGACGATAGAGATATGCGCCGACGGCTACCCGGCGCAGGTCCGGCCGGAGGATTGCCTCGAGTGCGGCGCGTGCGCGAAGAACTGCCAGGGCGAGGCGATACGCGTCGAGGCCGGCGTCGGCTGCTTCAGCGCGCTCGTGAATGAGACGCTGTTCGGTAAAAGGGCCGGCTGCGGCTGCGGCTGAGGGCCCCACGAGGCCTGAG
>CAZWAM010000124.1:0-2570 GCA_964631855.1 uncultured bacterium
TACGACATGGAGGACCTGCTCCTCACGGCGATGAAGGCGGAGGTGGACGCGCAAGGGGTCTACCGCAAGTTGGCGGAGGGCGTGAAGAACGCCATGCTCAGGGACCGCTTGAATTTTCTCGCCGGCGAGGAGGAGAAACACCGGCTTTACTTCGAGGCGCAATTCCGCAAGGATTTCCCCGGCAAAAAAATCTGTTTGCCCGAGAAGGGGGTCGTACCGCTGCCCGAGGTGAAGCTCGAGGGCGAGGATACCCATTTAAGCGACGTTTTCCAACAGGCGATGGCGGCCGAGCTGGCGGCGTACGACTTCTACCGCGGCATCGCCGGCCTTTACGCCGACGAGGCGACGCGAAATATGATATTCTACGTCGCCTCGATGGAGATGGGCCACTACCGTTTGCTGGAGATCGAGCGCGAGAACGCGGAGCGGTTCGAGGTCTTCGAGGTATCGTGGCCCGACGTACACGTGGGTCCTTAACGGCCGAAATTGTCGCCGGGATGACGGGGTTTGACGTAAGTCAAAGCGCACCGACAGGCCGGAGTTTAAAATGAAATCGAAAACGCCGGCGCGGTGAAGAACGCCCCAAACCGCGGCCGGCCGAAAGGGGTCGTAAAATTTAATTACGAGTCGTCGTAAGGTAGGAAGGAGTCACGAGATGGCGGAGAGGTTACAGATCTACAAGTGCGAGCTGTGCGGCAACATCGTCGAGGTGCTGCACGGCGGCGCGGGCGAGCTCGTGTGCTGCGGCGAGCCGATGAAGCTCTACGAGGAAAACGCTACGGACGCCGCGGTCGAGAAGCACGTGCCGGTGAGCGAACCGGCCGAGCACGGCCTTAAAGTCAATGTCGGCAGCGTAGCGCACCCGATGGAGGAGGAGCACTACATCGAGTGGATCGAGGTCGTCGCGGACGGCAAGGCGTACCGCGAGTTCCTGAAGCCGGGCGACGCGCCCGAGGCCACGTTTTGCCTCGAGGCGGAAAACGTAACGCTACGCGAATACTGCAACGTACACGGTTTGTGGAAAGGGTAGCGCGGCGGACGCCGCCCTGTTCGGGAAAAGCGAGGTGGCCGAGGTGGCTGGAGCAACGGAAAATCTGGCGTTGGACACGGGAACGCTTACGCCGGAACAAGTTAACTTAATATTAACTCACCTGCCGGTAGACCTCACCTTCGTTGACGAGGGAGACGCGGTACGTTATTACTCGGCGAAAAAGGACCGGATATTCGCCCGGGCGCCCGGCGTCATCGGAAAGCGGGTGCAGGAATGCCACCCGTCCCAAAGCCTACACGTCGTCAACAAGATCCTCGACGAGTTCAAGGCGGGCACCAAGGACGTCGCCGAATTTTGGATAAAGCTCGGGGCGCAGTTCGTATATATCCGATATTTCGCCTTACGCGACGGCGAAGGCAAATACCGGGGCACGTTGGAGGTGAGTCAGGAAGTTTCCGGCGTACGCGCGCTCGAGGGCGAACGCCGGCTCCTCGATTGGTAGACGTCTCGCCTTCGGGCAAACGCGAAATTCACGTTGAGAGGTTGATATCTATGCTGAGCGAAAAGATGCAAAAAGTGCTCAACGGCCAGCTCGCGGCCGAGCTCTACTCGGCTTACCTGTACGTGTCGATGGCGGCGTACTTCGACGCCGCGGACCTGCCCGGCTTCGCCAACTGGATGCGGGTCCAGGCGCAGGAGGAGCTCACGCACGGGATGAAGTTTTGCCGTTACGTCAACGAGCAGGACGGCCGCGTCGTCCTCGGCCCCGTAGAGGGGCCCCCCACCGAGTGGGACTCGCCGGCCGCGGCCTTCGAGCACGTTCTGGAGCACGAGCAGAAGGTGACGGGGTTGATAAACGAATTGGTGAAGCTAGCCGCGGAAGAGAAGGACCAGGCCGCCCGCGACTTTCTGCAGTGGTTCGTGAAGGAGCAAGTCGAGGAGGAGGAGTCCGCGGAGGCCGTCTTGCGGAAAGTCAAGGAGGCAGGCGCCGAGCTGTCCGCGTTGGACGGCGAGTTGGCGGCCCGGGTCTTCAAACCGCCCGCCGCTTCTTCTTAGAAAATGGACGTATTCACCGGCGGAGGTGACCGATGAACGTCGAAGAAGCGCTCAAGACGGCGCTGGAGTTCGAGAACAAGGTCCGCGACGCCTACCGCGAGATGGCCCAGGCCGCGGGAAGCGACGTCGGGCGTAAGGTCTTCGGCGTACTCGCGGCCGAAGAGCAGCACCACGTCGAATACCTGGAGGGCCGCCTGAGCGAGTGGCGGCGTACGGGCGCGATTACGGCCGAGGGGCTGGAGACCGCGATCCCCCGCCGCGCGGCGCTCGAGGAGGGCGTAAAGAAGCTAGCGAAGGAAGCCGCCGGCGAAATACGGGGCGGCGAGGTCGAGATGTTGCGGCGGGCGCTACATATGGAAAACGAGGCCGGCGATTTCTACAAGCGAATGGTGAAGGAGCTGCCCGAGGAGGCGCGGCCGCTGTTCGCGCGCTTCGTCGAGATCGAGGACGGCCACACCGCGGTCGTCCAGGCCGAGCTCGACTACGCGAGCGGCTCGGGCTTTATGTTCGACTTCCGCGATTT
>CAZWAM010000124.1:2670-4938 GCA_964631855.1 uncultured bacterium
GACGAAGCGGACGCGGCCGGCAAGCTGAAGGAAGTATACGACGACGTAATCCGCGAGCGCGGCAAGCTCTCCAACATAATGAGGGTCCAGAGCTTGAACGCCGAGGCGACGGCGCGGCACCTCGAGCTGTACGTGACGTTGATGTTCGGGGAGTCGGCCTTAACCCGCGCCGAGCGCGAACTAGTCGCGGTCGTGGTTTCCTCCGCGAACCGTTGCGAATACTGCGTCAACCACCACGCCCACGCGCTGAGGGCGTATTGGAAGGACGACGGGCGCGTGGACGCGGCGATAAGGGATTGGCGCGAAGCGCCCCTGTCCCCCCGCGAGCGGGCGTTGGCGGCGTACGCCGAAAAGTTGACGCGCGCCCCCGGCGACGTGACCGAGGACGACGTTGCCTCGCTCCGGGTGCAGGGCCTTTCCGACCGTGATATACTGGACGTCAATATGATTACAGCCTACTTTAATTTCGTGAACCGCGTCGCCGCGGGCCTGGGCGTGGAGTACACGCCGGAAGAGGTCCGTGGCTACAAGACGTAAGAGGAGCGCCACCCGTGACGGCGAACGAGATCGAGAAGTTCAAAACGGAGCGCGAAGAACTGAACCGCCTCGTGATGAAATATGCCGGCAGGGAGGTCAAACGTTTCTTCAACGTCGACGCCGGAGTCTACCGCGACGGCGCCCTGCCGGCCAAGGTGAAGGAATTGTTGGGTTTGGTCTCGTCGCTGGTCTTGCGCTGCGACGATTGCGTTACGTATCACCTGACGCGTTGCCGGGAGGAGGGCATGACGGACGGCGAACTCGAGGAGGCGCTCGCGGTAGGCCTCGTCGTCGGCGGCTCGGTTACGATGCCGCACCTCAGGCGCGCGTTCCGCGTGTGGGAAGATTTGAAGAGCGACGACGGAACCTAAGAGAGGATGGAGCCCTGATGGTAGACAAGGTAGAAATGTTCGCGAAGCTTCTGCCGCGGCTCGAGCAGGTTCTCAAAGGCCGCGCGGCGAGGGAAGAGAAACTACAGCGGGTTTGCGACCTCCTCAAGGCCGAAGTGCCTTATTTCGACTGGGTAGGTTTTTATATCACCGACCGCGAGAAACCGGACGACCTCGTGCTCGGGCCGTACAACGGCGCGCCCACCGAGCACGTGCGCATTTCCGTCGGGGCCGGCATTTGCGGCCGCGCCGCGCAAACGCGCCGTATGTTCGTCGTGCAAGACGTTTCCAAAGAGACTAACTACCTGGCGTGCAGCCCGGAAGTCCAGGCCGAGATCGTCTTGCCCATCCTCGTGGGCGGCGGCGTATGGGGCGAGCTCGACATCGACTCACACACGCTCGCGCCCTTCTCGAGCGACGACGGCGAGTTCCTCGGAAGAGTGTGCGCGCTCGTCGCGGAAATGGTGCGTAGCCAAAGTTAACTTAACCAAAGATTTGTTATCAACGGGGGTGCCGTTATGGTTACGGAAATAGTTGAAGACGTCTACTGGGTCGGCATCGTGGACTGGGCTTTGCGCCACTTCCACGGCTACGAGCTCTCCACGCCGCGCGGTTCGACGTACAACTCGTACCTCATAAAAGACGAGAAGACGGTCCTCGTCGATACGGTGTGGGGGCCCTTCGCCGACGATTTCGTCGCGAATGTCCGCGAGGTCGTCGACCCGGCGACGATAGATATCGTCGTGGCGAACCACGCGGAGGCGGACCACTCCGGCGGCCTGCCGGCCATAATGCGTTATTGCCCCGACGCGGCGGTGGTCGTCTCCGAGCGCGGCGCCGAGAGCATCCCGGGCCATTACCACCAGGACTGGAATTTCAAGGCGGTCGGCACGGGCGACAAGTTAAATATCGGCAAGCACGACTTAGTATTCGTCGAGGCGCCCATGCTCCACTGGCCCGACAGCATGTTCACCTACCTCGCCGGCAAGAACATATTGATGCCCAACGACGCCTTCGGCCAGCACTATGCTACCGATAAGCGCTTCAACGACGAGGTCGACCAAGCGGAGCTGTACGAGGAGGCGTTGCGGTACTACGCCAACATCCTCACGCCTTTCAGCGATTTGGTAATAAAGAAGATCGATGAAGTCTTGTCGTTGAACCTGGCGGTGGACGTAATCGCGCCGAGCCACGGCGTCATCTGGCGCGACAATCCCCTCCAGATCGTCGAGAAGTATAAAGGGTGGGCCGCCCAAAAGGGCGAAGAGCGCGCGGTCATCCTGTACGACACGATGTGGCACGGCACGCGACATATGGCGGAGGCGGTAGGCGCGGGCCTGGC
>CAZWAM010000125.1:0-4907 GCA_964631855.1 uncultured bacterium
GCCGGGGCGTCGCGGCTATATTTTGCTTTTTGATGGCGTTGCGTTCGGAAGAGGGTTATAATCGCAGTAAATTCGGCGAACCGTACGGGCGTTATATTGAAAGGGTACCGCGGTGGAATTTTATCCGCGGGTTGTGGCGGATGATGAAAGGGCGCGGTAAAATTAAGGGGCGGGTAGACTGAGTCGTGGCGGAGCGGGAGTGGCTCGAGGTCCCGGTCTTCATTCACGGCGTCACGTCGGAGCGCGAGCCGTCGTCCCACGCCTCGAGCTACCTCGCTTTCCTGGCGCTGGTTAACGATGCCCTCGCGGCGCGGGGGAAAGCGCCCTTCGCGGCGCGAGCCATAATGGTGGAGTGGGGTTGGGAGGCGTCGTTGGGAGAGGATAAGTACCTGGCGGAGGCCGAGCGGGTGGTGGCGCGGGAAGCGCTGGCGCCAACGGGAAAACGCCGCGGTATTATTTTCAACCCCCCGCGCTGTTTCAACGACGGCGCGCGCGACGCTTTCCTCTACGGCTTTGCGGACATGGTCTATTATATATCCAAGGACGGCGAGCGCGCGGTCCGCGAGAACGTCTTCCGCCACCTCGACAGAGAGATACGTCTTTTAAAAAAGGTCGGCGGTTCCGGCCGGCCCAAAATTTCGCTGACGTTCATCGCCCACAGCGCCGGGTCCGTAATCGCGCACGATTTCCTCTACCGCCTGTTCGGGTGGGGCGGGCGGCCTATTTTCGGCCTGACGCTGAACAAGGTCCGTAACCTCGTCCGCCGCGGCCGCCTCCGCGTGCGGCGTTTTTATACGATGGGCTCGCCCATCGCGCCGTTTGTCTTCCGCTCCGCGGCGTTGATAGAGAAGATCCTCAAGAGGGAGAAACTGAGCGCCGAGGTCGTTGGCCTGAGGCGGCGCGACGGCCTCCCGAACCCGCGCTGGGTGAATTTCTGGGACGACGAAGACCTCGTCTCCTGTCCCGTGGCCTTCCTTTACGACGAGGTGGACGGCGAGTGCGTCGTCGTCGACAAGCGCGTGCGCCTGGGCGAGAGTTTTCCCGAGGGCCACTCGGCGTACTGGCGCAGCGCCGAAATAGCCGCCTACGTCGCGGAGACGTTTTGAGGGGTAGGCGGCGCTGCCTCGAGCGGATTTTGAATCGTAAGGTATGCCCGAGACGAAAGGAGATTTGAGTATATGACACGCCTGGGGAAATGCGGCCTCTCCGCCGCGGCGGTCGCGGTCGTCGCGTGCGTTACGGCTGCCGGCGTCGGCGGCGCGGCCGAGGAAAACGTGGCCGCCGTGGAGGAAACGGAAGGCTGCGAGGAACCGCCCCCCTGCCCGGAATGCGGCTCGAGCGAGAGCGTCGTGCCGATTATATACGGCTACCCGAGCGAGGAGCTCGTCGAGGCCGCGGCTAAGGGGGAGGTCAAGCTGGGCGGCTGCATCGTCACGGGCGACGACCCGGGGTGGCACTGTAAGAGCTGCGCATATAGCTGGTAGGCGGACGTTGTACCGGTAGATGCACACCGAGATTATAACCGCGGGCCTTTTAGGCATAGATGCCTACAAAGTCGAGGTGGACGTTAGGCGGCGGACGTGTTCCGTTATATTATTGCCATACTTAGACCCCGGGAGGCGGGTTTTCTCGGGACCGGTTTCCGGCCTTTGAATTCAGCCTATGGTGAAAGAACGCGATCGAGGCATGGGAGCGAACGCGGGTACGAACGGCGCGGTGCTACGGCGCCCGCGTGCCCTGGCGAGGGTGGCTAAGGCCCTCGTGGTTATCCTAATTACCGTTATATTAGTTTTAGGTTCGGTAAATGCGATTTCGAAAAGCCGCAACGGCGATTTTAGCTGGTATTATTGGGCCGGGGAGCGCGTTTTTACGGGCGCCGATTTATATACGTACGTGTTGGACGGATACTTGTATCCGCCGTTCTTCGCGGTAGTGATGTTCCCGCTCTCGCTCATGCCGCGGACGTTGGCGGCGGCGATCTGGTATGCGGGGAACGTCGTTTCGCTCGTTACGTTATTCGGCGTTACTTATTATTTGTTGGTTAATCCGGGTCGCGCGTTGGCGCCCTGGGCGGGGGAGCAATGGCGCCGAATGACGCGAGGCAAGGTCGATTCCGTTTTAGCGATTACTTTCGTCGCGACGGCGCCTTTCTGGGCGTTGAATTTACAACTGGGTCAGATCAACGTGTACCTGTGGGCGCTGGCGGTACTGGCGGTGTATTTCGATCGGCGTGGTAAAACGTTAGGCGCCGGCTTACTTTTGGGCGCGGTGTGCGCGATCAAACTCGCGCCCGCCCTCATTTTTTTATATTTCCTGTTTCGGCGTCGGTACGGCGTCGCGGCGGTAGCCGTTTCCACGGCGGCTTTACTATTCCTCGCGCCCGCCGCCGTTACCGGCTGGGGCCGGAACGCCGAGCTACTTCGGGAGTGGCAGTGGCGGGTAGTCCGCGCGGGGATGGTGGAGGACTTCGTCTACCGCGTGGAGGGGAACCAATCGCTGGGGGCGTTCGTCTACCGTTGTTGTCAATCGTTCGGGTTCTGCCCCGCGGAGGAGCCCTTGGACGTCGCCGCGGCGAAACCCGTTATCAAGTTCGTTACGGCAGGCGCGGTTGTGCCTTTGTTCGTATTGGGCCTGTTGCGCCGGCGGACTTCGCCGGCCGGGTCCGACGAGGCGCGGGCGGCCATGGTCGATAATTTATACTTCTCGTTGATCGTAACGTCCGCCGCGTTGGTATCGCCTTTCGCTTGGGACGCGCATTACGTCGTTCTGGTAGTCCCCTTTATGGCGGCGGCGTACGCGTTGAAAACTTTCGTCCACGGGAGGGCGTTAAAAGCGGTCGGTATTGCCCTTTTATCGGGCGCGGTGTTGTTGTCCGTAGTGACGAGCAACCTGTGGGGGGCGGGGGTCGCCGCGGTAGCCTACCATTACCGGGGAGTGACGGCCGCGGCGATACTAGTTTACGCCGCGGTATTACTCTTGTTGGTCGAATTGCGTTTCGGCGGGGCACGGCGCGGGGCCGCGCCGGCGAAGCGAATTCGCTGACGGCCAGGTTATTGTTATTCTTTAATTAATTGGGAAGAGACGGATTGCACGCCAAAGTCATATCCGCGGGCCTTTTGGGCGTAGACGCCTATAGGGTCGAGGTGGAGGTGGACGCCGGCCGGGGCGTCCAGGGCCTCTTCACCGTCGTCGGCCTGCCGGACGCCGCCGTCAAGGAGTCGCGCGACCGCGTCCAGGCCGCGCTCAAGAACTCGGACCTCGCCGTCGGGTGGAGGAAATGGACCGTGAACCTCGCCCCCGCCGACGTGCGCAAGGAGGGCCCTTCTTTCGACCTGCCCATCGCGCTTGGGATGCTTGCCGCCGACGGGCAATTGGAGTTCGGGCGGGACGGCGATTACCTGGTGGTGGGGGAGCTCGCGCTCGACGGCGCGGTGCGGCCGGTGCGGGGGGCGTTGCCTCTCGCGGTGTGCGCGCGGGATTCGGGCTGCCGCGGCGTCTTGGTCCCGGCCGCGAACGCCAACGAAGCCGCGGTGGTGGCGGGCGTCGACGTCATACCGGTGGAGTCGCTCAGCGAGGCCGCGGCGTTCCTGGCGGGCGACGGCGACGTCGAGCCCCGGCGCGTCGACCTGGCGTCGGTCTTCGATACCGGCCGCGCGCACGTCGTGGATTTCGCCGACGTCAAGGGCCAGGAGCACGCCAAGCGCGCGCTGGAGGTGGCCGCGGCGGGCGGCCACAACGTCCTGATGCTCGGGCCGCCCGGCTCGGGCAAGACCATGCTCGCCAAACGCTTCCCGACCGTCATTCCCGATATGTCGCTCGAGGAGGCGCTCGAGACGACGAAGGTTCACTCCGTCGCGGGGCTACTGCCGCGGGAGCGGGCGTTGGTCGCGGCGCGGCCTTTTCGGGCGCCGCACCATACGGTCTCCGAGGCGGGCCTGGTGGGCGGCGGCTCCATCCCCAGGCCGGGGGAGGTATCGCTCGCGCACAACGGCGTACTCTTCCTGGACGAGCTGCCCGAGTTCAAGCGCCCGGCGCTCGAGGTCTTGCGGCAGCCGCTCGAGGACGGCGCGGTCACGATATCGCGCGCCAAGATGTCCTTGTCCTTCCCGGCGCGCTTCATGCTCGCCGCGGCGATGAACCCCTGCCCGTGCGGGTGGCTCGGCTCGCCCGCGCGGCGCTGCCGCTGCTCGAGCCACCAGGTCCAGACGTACCTCAGCCGGATATCCGGGCCGCTGCTGGACCGCATCGACATTCACCTCGAGGTCCCCGCGGTCCGCTACAAGGAGCTCGCGGACGAGCGGAGGGGAGAGCCCTCCGCGGCGATACGGGCCCGCGTGAACGACGCGCGCGACGTTCAACGGCGCCGCTTCGCCGGCCAGCGCATCTATTGCAACGCGCAGATGACGACGCGCGACGTCGAGCGGTGGTGTATGCCGGATAAAGAGGGGGAGAATCTGATACGCACCGCCATCGAGAAGCTGGGCCTGACGGCCCGCGCCTACCACCGCGTCCTCAAGCTCGCCCGGACCATCGCGGACCTCGCGGGCGAGGAGGCCGTCGCCGCGGGCCACGTCTCCGAGGCCATACAGTATCGCACCCTCGACCGCCAGGCGTGGGCTTAATAAAACGAACTCGAGAACGGTTATACCCATAGGGGGGTGCACGAAGAAACGCTGTTTCCAAATGACGATAGGCGTGGTCGGCGTCGCGCCCGCCTCCCTCGGCAAGGTCAAAGCGCTTTTTAGATAAGGGTCGCCGAATAAAGCCGAAAGGGGAGCCCTCAGGCACCCTTTTACTTTTGTTATAAACCGCTCGGATTTGAAATAATTTTATGGAAACGTCTTTAGATAGAAAAACCTTGACAACGATGTTCGATTGTGGTAATGGTTAAAATAGCAACCTCGGGA
>CAZWAM010000126.1:0-4876 GCA_964631855.1 uncultured bacterium
ATCCCCCGACGGTAAGCGCGTCTACGTATCCGACTTAGGGAATAACCGCGTCCAGTATTTCAAAAAGAGGGACTAGGCCGTCGCGCCCGCCTCCCTCGGGACGGTGAAGGTGCGGCTTAAATAACATCGCGTTCCGGGTGGAGAAGTAAGGGCCGACCTGAAGGTCGGCCCTCGTCGTCGCGCGGCGGGCCGGTCTAAAGACCGGCCCCTACGTGTCGGTTTTTCGTCGCCGTCGCGCCGGCCTCCCTCGCCCGGGTGAAGGCGCTGTTCCGATAACAAGGGGCTTAAGCCCCTTGTCCGGGGCCCACGTGGCCCCTTTTTTGTTTTATTTAGGCTGGGCTTACTTTTTGATTTGGAATATTTTATACTTGACTAATTTGGGGCGCGATTCGATAATGGCTAGCAACGGGGCACGTTAGCTTAGCCGGGCGCACTTCGCAAGGGGGTCAGGGTTTTGCCCGGGCCGGCAACGAGTACGGGGAAAGGTAATAACACGCGCTTAGTCGCCGCAGTCGCGCGTCTCGCCGAATAACACCCCGGTTGGGCCTTCGGGTTCGCCGGGGATTTTTGCTCCCTCTTAGTCGCTCTTTTCTTCTTTCAACGTTAGTTGGTGCCGTATCCTCCCCTGCATATTCGGGGGAGGCGCGGGAAATCTTTTTACCTTTAACGCGAGAGGAGAGAGAGATGAAAAGGGTTTTAATGATCGCGGTTATCGCGGCGGTCGCGGCGCCGGCGTTAACCCCCGCGGAGAAGATCGAGTCCCTCGTCTATTACGAACCCGACCCGGAATTCACCGTATACTACTGCGAGTCGTTTCAGATAGCCAAACACTTCGCTTATACCGTTTCCTATAACGAGAAATTCGAGCAGGCGAACTGGGTTTCGTACCGGTTGACCAAGGAGATGTTGGATAATCCGGTGTGCACAAGGAAAGACCGCTTCAGGATGGACCCGTTCATCGTCACGGAGTCTGCTGCGAGTTCGGATTACGACGATCCGAATTACGTACAAGGGCACCTCGCACCGTGCGCCGATATGCTCTGTAGCGACGTAGCGATGGACGAATCGTTTTTCATGAGTAACATAAGTCCCCAAACGAAAGACTTCAATAACAAGATCTGGAAGAAATTAGAGGAGCAGGTCAGGGACTGGGCCGACGCGTACGAGGAGCTTTACGTGGTCGTCGGGCCCGTGCTCGATGAAAACACTTTCCCGACGATAGGGCGCCGTAACGTCGCCGTCCCTGAGCGTTTTTTCAAAGTGCTGTTAGATAATAAAGGGCCGGATATAAAGGCGATCGGGTTCATAATACCGCAAGAGGAACACGACGGGGACTTCCGCAACTTCGCCGTATCCGTGGACGAGGTCGAACAGGTCACGGCCTTCGACTTCTTCTACAGCTTACCCAACTCTGTTGAGGATGCAATCGAAGCCAGCGACCAATATTGGCAGTAAAACGTACGCGGCGCCCCGGACGAAGTACGCCTCTACGTCGCGGATACATTCAACCACCGCGTCCAATATTTCCGCTGGTCCGGCCCCGCCGTCGCGCCCGCCTCGCTGGACCGCGTGAAGGCGCTGTTTAAATAACATCCCGTTCCGGGTGGAGAAGTAGGGGCCGACCTTCAGCTCGGCCCGTTTTATTCAAAACCGGCGCAGGGCGCGACCTTTTTTTATTGACAATGGCGCCGATACGTATTAATTTTAATTGGTAACGAACAGGCGCGGAGGTTGAAATCGAGTGGTAAGTTCTTTCCGGCTCTTTCCATTAGGCGGTCGTCAGCGCGGCCGTAGTTCCGGGATAGTAACCAACACCCAAGTCGGGGCTCGTACCCCGCTTGGGCCTTTTATTATTAGATTTAATGCCCTAAGTTTAAGGCGGAAGGAGAGCGAAATGAAGAGGGCGGTAATTTTCGCGGCCTGCGCGGCGCTCGTCGCGGCCGGCGCGGCCCACGGCGCTTGGGTCTACGAGGGCAAGTGGGGCTCGGAAGGCACCGGCGACGGCGAATTTAATAGGCCCGCCGGCGTCGCCTTGGCGCCTAACGGCAACGTCTACGTCGCCGACAGCCAAAACGACCGCGTCCAGTATTTCACGGCGAGCGGCTCGTTCCTCGGCAAGTGGGGCTCGCAGGGCTCGGGCAACGGTCAATTCGATTTCCCGACGGACGTAGCCTTTAAAGGCGCTAGCGTCGTTTACGTGACCGATACGGTGAACGACCGGGTTCAATACTTCACGCCGAGCGGGTCCTTCCTGGGTAAATGGGGCTCGAGCGGCTACGGCAAAGGCCAATTCGAAGCGCCGACCGGCGTCGCGGTAGCTGCGAACGGCAACGTCTACGTGGCCGATTATGATAACTACCGCATCCAATACTTCACCTCCACCGGCAAGTTCCTCGGCAAGTGGGGCTGCTGCGGTTGGGGCAATGGCCAATTCTATGGCCCGTACGGCGTCGTAATCGCTCCGAACCGCAACGTATACGTTGCCGAATGTGATGGCTGTCGCGTCCAATATTTCACGCCTGTGGGCTCGTTCCTCGGGAAGTGGGGCTCGCAGGGCCACGGCAACGGCCAATTCTTTGAACCCGGTGGCGTCGAGGTAGCGCCTGACGGCAACGTTTACGTCGCCGATTCCTTGAATAACCGCGTCCAGTACTTCACGGTGAGCGGTTCTTTCCTGGGCAAATGGGGTTCGTACGGGACGAAAGAAGGCGAGTTTTACGAGCCCCTCGGCGTCGCGGTTTCCGTTACCGGCGCCCGTTGCTACGTCGCTGATTCGTCGAACGACCGCGTCCAGTACTTCAACCGCAACGCGCCCGCCGTCGCCCCTACCTCCCTCGGCCGCGTGAAGGCCCTGTTTAAATAGGAGGAGAGAAATGAAAAAGGTAATCCGTATAATAGGCCCGTTATGTGGCGTCATATTATTCGCGGCGTGCGCCGAATCGCCGACGGAACCCCCCAAGCCCGAACCGGAATGGGCTTACGAGGGCCAGTGGGGCACCTGGGGTAAAGGGAATGGCGAATTCGAGCTCCTGTCAGGCGTCGCGGTCGGCCCGGACGGAAACGTTTACGTTGTCGACACATTCAACTGCCGCGTTCAATACTTCACCCCCACCGGCAAGTTCCTCGGCAAGTGGGGGTCGGGCGGATTCGAGCCCTGCCAATTCTTATTACCGGAGGCCGTCGCGGCCGCCTCGAGCGGAAACGTATACGTTGCCGACACTCAAAACAACCGTATCAAGTACTACACCTCGGACGGCACCTTCCTCGATACGTGGGGCTCGGCCGGCTCCGGTGAAGGCCAGTTCGACCAACCCTACGGCGTCGCCGTTGCCGCAAACGGCAACGTGTACGTTAGCGACTCGGGTAACGACCGCGTACAGTACTTCACCGCGACCGGCAAGTTCCTCGGGAAGTGGGGCTCGACGGGCACGGGCAACGGCCAATTCGACGTCCCCTACGGCCTCGACGTAGCCCCTAACGGGAACGTTTACGTCGCTGACTTCCACAACGCCCGCGTCCAGTTTTTTACCCCCAAAGGCTCGTTCCTGGGTAAATGGGGCTCGTCCGGTACGGGCGACGGCCAATTCGACGAACCTACCGACGTCGGCTTCGCGCCGGACGGTACCGTATTCGTAGCCGACCCCGACAACGACCGCGTCCAGTACTTCACGCCGACCGGCTCGTTTCTGGGTAAGTGGGGTAAAAACGGTGACGGCAACGGCGAATTCGACGACCCTACCAGCGTAGATATTTCCCCCGACGGTAAGCGCGTCTACGTATCCGACGAAGACAATAGCCGCGTCCAGTACTTCAAAAAGAGGGACTAGGCGGCTGCGCCCGCCTCCCTCGGTCGAGTGAAGGCGCTGTTTAAATAGGAGGAGAGAAATGAAAAAGGTAATCCGTATAATAGGCGCGTTGTGTAGCGTCGTGTTACTCGCGGCGTGTGAAGAATCGCCGACAGAGCCCCCCAAGCCCGAGCCGGAATGGCCCTACGAGGGCCAGTGGGGCACCGCGGGTAGCGGGAACGGCGAATTCAGAACACCCTTCGGCGTCGCCGTCGCCCCGGGCGGAAACGTCTACGTCGTAGACCAAGACAACCACCGCATTCAATACTTCACCTCCACCGGCTCGTTCCTCGGCAAGTGGGGGTCGAACGGTTGGGGCAACGGCCAATTCATAGAACCGATTGCCGTCGCGGCCGCCTCGAGCGGAAACGTCTTCGTCGCCGACGATTACGGCTGCCGTATCCAGTACTTCACCTCGAGCGGTTCCTTCCTCGGCAAGTGGGGCTCGCGCGGCACGGGTGAAGGCGAGTTCGACCAACCCTTCGGCGTCGCCGTTGCCGCAAACGGTAACGTGTACGTTAGTGACGCGCATAACGAACGCGTCCAGTACTTCACGTCGACGGGGACCTTCCTCGGTAAGTGGGGTTCGGAGGGGTCGGGCAATGGCCAATTCTACAGCCCCTACGGCCTCGACGTAGCCCCTAACGGTAACGTTTACGTCGTCGACCTGTGGAACTCCCGCGTCCAGTATTTTACGCCCCAAGGTTCCTTCCTGGGTAAATGGGGCTCGTCCGGTACCGGCGACGGCCAATTCAACTACCCTTCGGACGTCGCCGTCGCGCCGAACGGTACCGTATACGTAGTCGGAGGCGCCGACGAGCGCGTCCAGTACTTCACGCCCAGCGGCTCGTTCCTCGGCAAGTGGGGCTCGCCGGGCTCCGGCAACGGCGAATTCAATGGCCCTTATTGCGTAGATATATCCCCCGACGGTAAGCGCGTCTACGTATCCGACTTATCGAATAACCGCGTCCAGTATTTCAAAAAGAGGGACTAGGCGGCTGCCCCCGCCTCGCTGGGCCGGGTGAAGGCGC
>CAZWAM010000127.1:0-4858 GCA_964631855.1 uncultured bacterium
CAACCCGTTAATTCTTTCGGGCTATATTGTAGGGCGCGTTAAAGGCCGCCATTTCGTATAATAAACCCGGGAAACCTTCTAACCCCCCGCCGCCACCCGCCGCGTCTCCTCCCACATCCGGGCCGAGAAGTCGATAGCGCTGTCAGGCCGGCCCGCGGCCACCCAGTCGACGAAGGCCGCGGCGACGTCGGGCCAGCGCTTGCGGACCATCCGCCGGGTCTCGAGCCAGACCGCGACTTCTTCGGGAACGAGCTCCGTCGCGACCGCGCCCAGGTTCCATTTCTTCAGCGCCTCGGCGTTGCACTTCTGCTCGTACTGGCCCACCTCCGGCATGACGTACAGCGGCTTGCCGAGGTACAGGCACTCCGACAGCAGCGTGAAGCCGGCGCTCGTCACCACCGCCCGGGCCGTCCTCAGGTCCTCGACGAAGCCCGCTTTAGAGAAACCTTTCAACGTTAAGTTCTTCGCCACAACGTCGTGGCTCGAGCGCCGAGGGTACGCGACGAAGCGGTAAGGCGCGAGCGCGTCGTCGCCGAAGAGCTCGTCCAGCGTCTCGTCCGTGAAGCTGGGCAGATATACGAGGACGTGGTCGCCGTCCTCCGGTTCCGCGGCCAGAATCACGTTGCGGATTATGGGCGGGATGACGGTATCGTTGGTGCGCTGCCAGTGCGAGCCGAGCGGGATGTCCGCGGGCGCGTAGTAGTGGAAGACGACCTCGATGAGCGGGTCGATCAGCCGCGGCCGCGGCGCCCGGCCTTGGAACGCGTAATTGTGCGCAATCCCGATAACGGGCACCTCGTGCGAAAGGCCCCACCACGCCGTGAGCGGCTCGAAGTCGGTTATCACGAGGTCATAGGTGCCCTGAATCTCGCCGAAGTCGTCGGCGAGCTCGAGGGGTTTGAATATTCCTAAAGTTTTAGCGATGTCGACGCGGCCCTCGTGGCGGACGTAACTCAGGCCGTGGAACGCGCGGTAGGGCTTAAGCTCCGGTACCCCCTTTTTAAGGCCTTCGCTCGTCGTGCCGGAAATGACTAAGTCTACGTCGACGCCGGCCTCGCGGAGGAGTGGCACTATAGCCTGCGTCCGGCTAAGGTGGCCGTTGCCGGTGCCCTGGGTTCCGTATAGGATTCTCATATGCCCCCGCTTTCTTTTAGGCTTCCCCTAAATACGCCTTGCGGACGCCGTCGTCGGCGCGCAGGTTGGCGCTGGTGTCCGCCAGCACGACGCTCCCCGTCTCCATAACGTAGCCTCGCGAGGAGACCTCGAGCGCCATGGCCGCGTTCTGTTCCACGAGGAATATCGTTATCCCCTCCGCGTTGATGCGCCGGAGGGTGTCGAATATGGCCTCGACGTATTGCGGCGCGAGGCCCAACGACGGCTCGTCGAGGAGCAGGAGGCGGGGGGAGGCCATAAGCCCCCGGGCGGTCGCGAGCATCTGCTGCTCGCCGCCGGAGAGGGTCCCGCCGCGCTGGCCGCGCCGTTCCGCGAGGACGGGGAAGAGGCCGAAGACGTGCTCGAGGCGCCGCCGGGCGTCGCCCCCGCCCCGCGCGAACATCCCCATTTCCAAATTTTCGGCGACGGACATCCGGGGAAAAATCCGGCGCCCCTCCGGCACCTGGACGATGCCGCGCGCGACGACCTTGTCCGGGTGAAGCGTCGTGATGTCCTCGCCGTCGAAGTACTTGCGGCCTGACTTGGGTTTGAGGATGCCCGATATGGTCATCAGCGTCGTCGACTTGCCGGCGCCGTTCGCGCCGATGAGGCAGACGACCTCGCCCTCGTGGACCTCGAGCGTGACGTGCCGCAGCGCCTCGATGGGCCCGTACGACACGCTCACGTCGTCGAGCTTGAAGAAAGGTACGTCGTTCATCGTCGTTATGCGCGCCCCGCGCGTTTAAAGTCCTCCACCAACGCGACGAGCCTCTCGGGTCGGTCGCAGTTGGCGACGTACGTTAACGTCCCCGTTTCGACCTCGACGCCCGAGCCCGAGCCGGTTATCCATCCGCGCTTGCCGCCGCCCATGCGGATTCCCGTCCCGCCGTAGCGCCACCATTTTATATGAACGGCCTTTAGCGATACGATGTCCTCGACGGCGATTTTTTTGCTGAATACGCCGTACCGGAGGGTTATTTGCCGGCCGTCGAACGTTACCGCGAGGTGGTTGAAGGTAAAGGCCGCGGCTATGAGGATTAGAAATAAAATCGACGCCGTGGCGTACGACAAATGCCTTCCGCTTTCTTCGCCCGGTAAAACTATTACCAGCGCAAGTATGGCGACCGCCGCGGCGGACGGGAGGAACGTGTTCATCTTCGAGAATACGGAGCTCCGAAAGAGGACCGCGCTTTCATACGAACGTGCCATACTTACGGCTCGAACTTTCCCCCCACCGGTATCAAATACAACGCCAGATAATCGTCCCCTAGTCCTAAAACGTCGAGCACCTCCTCATCGCGAAAAGCGCCGATAGGACAGGCGCCCAGGCCCAACGCCTCCGCCGTCAGCAGTATGTTTTGGCCTATGTGGCCCGCCTCGATAATGCAGTACCGCTCCGCCCGGCCGCGATACTTGGCGGCACTTATCGCCGGTTTCGCGACGACGACGATTATGCCGGGCGCGCGTTTGAGCGGCGCTTGCTCGAGGCCCGCGGTCGCGATTTCGGCCCGTACGTCGCCGTCGACGACTTTCGCTAAGCCGTGGCGCCGCGGCTCGTAGCGCCACAGCGCGACGTCGTCGGCGTAATACAGGAACATCGGGTAGAGCGCGCCGGCGGACGGAGCGGTCCGGAAGCCTCGAGGCGAGGTTATCCCCTGGCCCGCCCAGAGGAACTGGCCCACTTCGGCGTCCGTCAGCTTGCGCGAGCCGTACGTGCGCGTCGAGCGCCGCGCCGCGATGGCCTCGTGGAGCGGTAGACCGCCTTCGCGCAATGGCTCGGGGAGTTCTTTGAAGGCGGCGGCCGCCGCCGGCTCGTCGGCGGCGTGAGCCGGCCATTCCGCCGTTGCTTTCTCGTCCACTTTGGCCGCGCACCCGCCGGCCGAAAACAACGCCGCGAGGGCGATTGATATAAGAGCGCGCACGTCACGCCACCTCCTTGCTCGCTTTCGTTCCCAGATAAGCCTCAACGACGCGGGGGTTTTTTTGGACCTCCGCGGGGCGGCCGGCGGCGATGGCCTCGCCGTGGTCCAGCACGACGACGCGGTCGCAGACGTTCATGACGAGCTTCATGTCGTGCTCGATGAGGAAGACGGTGATGCCGGCGTCGCGGACCTGGCGTATGAGCTCGAGCAGCTCGTTCTTCTCGGTGGGGTTAAGGCCCGCGGCGGGCTCGTCGAGGAGGAGCAGCTTGGGCTTCGAGACCAGCGCCCGGGCGATCTCGAGGCGTCGCTGCAGGCCGTAGGGGAGCGCGGCCGCCTTCCACTCCTCCTTACCCTCGAGCGCGACGAACTTTATGGCCTCGAGCGCCGCCTCCCGCACGCGCCCCTCGTCGCGGCGGTAGCGCGGCGTGAGGAACACCGTGTCCGCCAGGCCCGCGTGCGACATCCGGTGGCCGCCCACCTCGACGTTTTCGAGGCTCGTCATGTCGTCGAAGAGGTTGATGCTCTGGAAGGTGCGGTAAAGGCCGCGGCCCGCGATCTGGTCCGAGCGGACGCCCCCCTTAGGCGCCAGGACGACGCCCACGACGGTGAAGGCCAGCGCCACGGCGAGCGACGCGGCGCCCGCGCCCCCCAACGTGAATAAATACCGTTCGCCAAGGACGAAGGCCGCGATCGTGCACGCCAGCGCGGCGACGGAGAAGAACGGCAGCCACCGCGCGCGCTTTTTGGCGCGGGCGATGACCTTCCCCTGGTAATTCGCGCGGCCCGCGCTCGGTGGATAGATACCCGTTATTACGTTGAATAGCGTCGTCTTGCCGGCGCCGTTGGGGCCGATGAGGCCGACGATCTCGCCCTCGCCGATAGCGAGGCTCACGTCCCTGAGGGCGGTGAGGCCGCCGAAGTTCTTGCTTAAGCTTTTGACTGTCAGTAGTTCGGCCATTTACTCGGGTAACTTTATCAACTCGGCCCTTATCGGTTGGCCCGAATATTTCACCGGGTCGACGCCGAAGTATTTGAAAACGGCCCGGGCGACGTCCATAACGTCGTCGCAGCTCGAGGCGAAATCCTCATGTCCCGGACCCGCGACCAGCAGCGGCACCGGGTTCTCTGTGTGCGAGCGCGTCGACAGGTCCTCGACGTTCCCGTGGTCGCTCGTCACTATCAATAGAAAACTTTTTAGTTCGTAATAATTTAACACGGCACCCAACGCGGCGTCAACATCCTCCAGGTAGCGGACCGCCCGTCCCATATTTTGGCGGTGGCCCGCGAAATCGGTGAGGAAGTACTCGTAGAGGGTGAAGTCGTGCTCGAGGGCGATGCGGCTGAGGGCCTCGCCGCCTCGAGCCGGCGTCATAAGCGTTACGTCGTCGCCCCGGCGCCGCGCGTACCGCCCCGTTAAATCGAAGTACACCGCCTCGCCGCGGTTGAACATCTCGCTCGAGCGGAAGCCGCCCTCGCCGTAGTAGGCCATCGCCGACGTACACGACATCGGCGCCTCGCCGGCGACGTAGCGCGGGATGGAGGACGTGGTGTAGGCATTAGCGAAGGTGGCCTTCAGGCCCGCGCGCCGCAGGACCGGGATAAGGGCGTGCTTATAGAGGACGCTCTTGAGGAGGCGGTTGGGGCGCCCCTCCTTGTGGCGCCCTACGAGCTTCGCCGCATTTACGCCGGTGAAGAGGGCCGTCTGGCCGGTGGCCGATTGCGGTAGGCCGGCGATGCCGAGCGTAGCGTCGAGGGGCACGAGCGACGCGCGCTCAGTGTGGACG
>CAZWAM010000128.1:0-4836 GCA_964631855.1 uncultured bacterium
CAACCAGGGCTTGGACCAGGGGGTGGGGGGAGACCACGAGCGAGCGTCGCTCTTCGACATCATACGCAACGCCGAACCGGCGGCGTTGGTGCAGCTCGACGAACGGCGCCTGGTACTGTACCGGTGCCGTGGGGCGGCTAAGCTCGAGTCGTTGAGGATTTACGAAGCGGAGCGCGGGACGCGCAAGAAGGAGTTTAGGGTCCAACGCGGGGCGGGTGGGAAGGAACGATTTAAAATCGACGTGCCGAAGGAGGGCCGGTACGTCATCAGCGTGCAGGCGCGCGGTACGGCCGCGCGGAACGAGTGGCCCGCCGTGCGCGTCGTCGCGGACGATAAGACGCTCTCGACGTTCGACGTGACGACGGATTACTGGTGGTTTTACGAAACGACGGCCGTGCTCGGCGCCGGTAAACATACCATTGATATCGTCTTACGTAACGGCTTCTGGGATCGCGCCGCGGGCGAAGGACGGTTCTTATACGTGAATCGGCTCGCCGTGTATCGCGACCCGGCGGAAGAACGCCGCGCGGGGGAGGCTCAAGAGTAGGGCCCGCCCCTGTTCCCGCTTGACTAGTCGGCAAGTTTCCTTTATGCTACTTATATGGAAAAGCGTCGCCGCCTCCTGGTCGTCGACGCGATGAACCCGGTCCTCCGCGCGTACTACGCGCTAGTAGGGCGGGCGCGTAATGGCCGTACGGCCGGAACCTTGCGTTCCGATACTATTGACGGTTCACCCCGGTTCTTATTATAATAAACGGGCGTTTCGAACGGCACTCGTCTTTTTAGGGGCATACTTATGACCCGCAAATCGCTACGTCGGGATTCCGGAGAAGGTATTTGGCAACGGGCGCTGGACGATTTTGCGCGCCGGGTAAGAGAAGTTTTTGCCGGGCGCACCGTTGACGTCATCCTTTACGGTTCTTATGCCCGCGGCGACGAACGCGCGGGCAGCGACATTGACGTGTTGGTCGTCTTACGCGACCCGGTAGTTTACGAGGAAGAAATACGTCGGCTGGCTTCTTTGGCATTTGATATAAATTTAGAATACGGCGTTTTCTTGGTCGCGATGCCGGAGAGCGAGTTGGCGTGGCGCCAGGCGCCAAGTAAAGCGGGTTTTTTACATTCCGTATATGCGGAAGGCGTTGCGTTATGAAAGAAGAAATAGAAAGATTTCGGAGCGCCGCCGCCGCGGATTTAGTCCAAGTGGACGCCGCTTTCGCCGCCCGTAATTTTAGGCGCGGCTTAGCGACGTTATATTACGTTGCTTTTTATTACGTTCAGGCAGTGTTGTTGACCCGAGGTTTATCCTTCCGAAGTCACGGCCAGACTATCGGCGCCTTCCAAAAAGATTTCGTAAAGGCCGGCGCTTTCCCCCCGTCGGCGGGCGAACTAGTGCAGGAATTATTTACGGTACGCCAAGGCGCAGACTATAAACTTATAGAATACGGCGAAACGTACGCCGCCGACCTTAGGGCAAAAACCGCGGTTTTTATCGCGGCCGCGGGTGATTATTTAAAAAGCGTTATTACTTGCTAATAAACTGGGCGCTTTAATTGTAAGGAGGATGATGAGGTCACCGCTCCTGAGAATACTACTTAAAATTCTTACGGATGCGGGGTGAGAAGGTATTAGCCGGAATTAATAAAATTTGGCGCCCGATGTTTAACTAATTGAGTAACTATAAACTTCCCACGTAATTACGAGCGCTCACGCTTGCGCTAAGGATACCTTGGGTAAGTCGAAAAAACGCCGCCTCCTTGTCGTCGACGCGATGAACCTGGTCTTCCGCGCCTACTACGCCCTCATCAGTCGGCCGCTACGCACCACCGACGGTCGGAACACCTCCGCCATCTTCGGCTTCGCGCGGATGCTCTTGAAGGCCATCGCCGACTATGAGCCAACGCACGTCGCCGTCGCGCTCGAGGGCGGCGGGCCCTCCTTCCGCGAGGAAATATATCCGGAGTACAAGGCGACGCGCAGGGCGCCGCCCGAAGACCTCGTCGCCCAGCTCGAGCCCGTCAAGGAGTTCGCCCGCCTGTTGGGCCTCGCCGTGATCGAGAAGGAGCGGATGGAGGCGGACGACGTCGTCGCGACGCTCGCCCGGGGGGGCGCGGGCCGATTCGACGAGGTCCTCATACTTTCCGGCGATAAGGATTTGATGGCGCTCGTGGGCCGGGGCGTAAAGATGCTCGCGCCCAAGACCGGCGTCTCCGACATAGAAGAGATGGACGAGGACGCGGTAGCGGCGAAGATGGGCGTAGCGCCCGCGGCGGTGCCGGACCTTTTGGCGCTCGAGGGCGACAGCGTGGACAACGTGCCGGGCGTCGCGGGCATAGGCGCGAAGACGGCCCGGGCGTTGCTCGAGAGGTACGGCTCGCTCGAGGACGTTTTCGCCCACGTCGACGAGCTCGAGCCGGCGCGAGCTCGAGCCGCTTTGGAGAAGGGCCGCGCGTCGGCGGAGCTTTCGCGTAAGCTGGTGGCGCTCAAAGACGACCTCGAGCTGGGCCTGGACGCCGCGGCGCTCGAGCCCCGGGGCCGCGACGAGAAGGCGCTCCGCTCGTTTTTTAAAGAATATGAGCTCAAGACGTTGGACGAGGAGTTGGGATTGGCGGCGCCGCCCGCGGACGAGTTGACGCCGGACCTGATTCCCGCGGAGGAGTTTGCGCACGCGGCGGACGAATCGAGCGAGAAATGGCTCGGCGTCGAACCCGTTTACCGGCGCGGCGAGTTCGCGGGGTTGGCGGTCGCGTCGGGGGCGGCTAAGGTAACCTGTCTCGAGGGCGCGCCGGGCGACGCGGAGGGCAAACTGAAGAAGGTCTACGAGGAATCTAACTTGCCGCTGGCCGGCCACGATACCAAAACGCTCGTGCATATCCTCGGCCCGGGCGTCAAGTTCGACGGCGACACGATGCTCGCCGCGTACCTGCTCAACCCGGAGCGCGTGAACTACCGCCTGGCGGACCTCGCGTACGAATACCTCAAGGTACAGCTCCCCGCGGAGGCCGAGGAAGGGGAACTAGCGTTTGACGAGGGCGCGCGCGACGTGGCCGCGGCCCGGGCGCAAGCGGTGGCCCGGCTGGCGGAAGTGACGGCGCGCCTCGTCGAGCAACAGGAGATGGGCGAGCTATACCGAGACCTAGAGGTGCCGCTGGCGCCGGTGCTCGCCGCTTTGGAAGAACGGGGCGTGAGGATCGACCGGCCCCATTTCTCGAAGCTGGCCCGCAGCTTCGAGAAGCATCTAAAGGGTGCCGAGGGGGAGCTGTACGAGCTCGCGGGCGGCGAATTCAACCCCAATTCGCCCATCCAGCTACGCGAAATTCTCTTCGATAAACTGGGCCTTAAGCCCAAGCGTAAGACGAAGACGGGTTATTCCACCGCCGCGGACGTGCTCGAGGCGCTGGCGGAGGAGCACCCGCTCCCGGCCAAAATCCTCGCATATCGCGAGCTGGCCAAGCTCAAGAATACGTACGTCGACGTCCTGCCGACGTTGGCGGACGAGAACGGCCGCGTGCATACGACGTTCAACCAGGCCGCGACGGCCACCGGGCGCCTTAGCTCCGCCGACCCCAACCTCCAGAATATCCCCATCCGCACGGACCTCGGCGCCGAGATCCGCAAAGGTTTCATACCAGGCGAGGGGCTCGTCTTTCTATCGGCCGATTACGCCCAGGTCGAACTCAGGATACTGGCGCACGTCGCCGACGACCCCGGCCTCCGCGCGGCCTTCGCCGAGGGCAAGGACATCCACGCCGCGACGGCTTCCGAAATGTTCGACGTCCCGTTCGGCAAGGTGAGTCGCGAACAGCGGACGCTGGCGAAGGCTATCAACTTCGGCCTGGCTTACAAGATGGGGCCGCGGCGCCTCGCCCGGGAGACGGGCCTTTCGGTCAAGGAGGCCGAGGCGTACATCGAGAAGTATTTTACGCGTTACCCGGGCGTCCGGCGCTTCATCGACGAGCAGATCGAGCGCGCCCACCGCGAGGGATACGTTCATACGGTCCTCGGCCGCCGGCGCTACTTGCCCGACATCGCGTCGGACGACAACCGCGCCCGGGCCGCGGCGGAACGCGTCGCCGTGAATATGCCCATCCAGGGGTCCGCGGCGGACATACTCAAGCTCGCGATGGTAGCGCTAAGCCGCCGCCTCGCCGCGGAAGAACTCGACGCGTGGATGCTTCTGACCATTCACGACGAGCTGCTGTTCGAGGTCGCGCGCGAAGGGGTCGACGAACTGAAGGATTTGGTTAAGGAAGAGATGACCGGCGTTTTAAACCTTAAAGTCCCGCTGGAGGTTCACGTCGGCGTGGGCAATAATTGGCTCGCGGCACACGGCTAAGGTGCCGTGAATAGGAGGAGAACGATATGGGGAAGATATTCTTAGCGGTTGTCGCCGTGGTCGGCGCGGGGGCGTTGCTCGTGGCGTGCGGGCAAAAGGCGGCCGAGGGGCCGTCGGCCGAGGAGCTTAAGGGCGAGCTCGCCGGCATAACGGAAGAGCTGAACGCCTACATGGACGAGCACCGTTTCTCCAACACCGACCCGGGCACGTTGCGAGGGGCCGTCGCTAAGTTCGCCGAAAAGTTCGGCGCGCTGGGGGGGCAGGCCGAGAAGTTGAAGGCCGATACAAAAGACGCGGCCTACGACGACGTTGTCGGCCTGGCGGGCGAAGGCCGGGACAAGGCCGGCGCCCTAGCGAAAGTGCTCGCCGCCGGCGCCCCGATGGGTGACGCGGACAAGAGCGCGGCGCTGGACGTGGCGATACGCGATTGGGCCGATTACAACGATAAGGTAGGAGCGCCGCCGGGCGAGGCCGAGCCGGTTCCGCCGCCGGTTATAGGC
>CAZWAM010000129.1:0-4747 GCA_964631855.1 uncultured bacterium
GCACCGGCGCCAGGACGACGCTCCCCACGCCGTATCCGCCCATGTTCCCGCTCTCGAAAGCGTAAACCAACTTCCCCGGGAACGGCTCCGACGAGGAATATACCTTCGCGTCGGGCGGCGTTACGCCCGCCTTTTCAGAACTTAGCGGCGTCGGCTCCTGCATCGGCATCACACGGTAAGTCCCCGGCAAGACGACGGGGTCGGCGTACGAGACATCCACCGACGCGATCTCCGTACCCTTGGGCAAAGATACCGTCGCCACGACCGCGGGCAACGCCGGCTGCCCCGGCGCGACGGGCAGACCCCGCCCGCCTTCCAAAACTACCGCGTCGTAACCTAAAAACGCCGGGTCTTCGACCGCCTTCACTTGCAGGTCGGCGGTATTAACCTGTACCGTGTAAGCGTACGCGGACGCGGCCAAAACCACAAACAGCCATAGCGCCTTCTTCATTTAAATAGCCTCCTCTATCTCGATCTCCGAAGAAACCGTCTACATTTCTCGAGCTGCGTTTTTAATATACAATAAAATTATAATACAAATTACGGCCGGTTTCCACTTTTTTTTTCGCTTACCCGCGCTAAGCGCCAACGTAAAAAAGCGGACGCACCGCGAGGTGAAAACTAAAAAAGGGGCGGGCGCACGCCCGCCCTTACGCCGGGTGTCGACGACTCAGTGCACCACCGCGACGCGCTTCGCCACGACCCGGTCGCCGGCCTCGAGACGGAGGATGTATACCCCCGCCGCCGTGCCGCTCACGTCCAGCTGGCAGGCGTTCTCGCCCGCCTTCAGTACCCGGTCCACCACCGTCGCAACCCTACGCCCCGCCAGGTCGTACAGGCTCACCTTCACCCCCGCCGCGGCAGGAAGGCTGATCCTGAGCCTCGCCGTCGCCCTGACCGGGTTGGGCGCTACCTCGAACGCAAATACCGCCGGCACGCTGCCACTTACCCTCGTCGTCCCCAGCTCCGCCGGACCCTTCCTCAGCACCGCCTCCAACTTGTACTCGTAGACGCCCGCCGCCACCCCCGCGTCAAGGTACCGGTACGGCGAACGCCCCACGATCGGCTCCGCGTTCACCTTGCTCCAGCCGCCGTCGCCGCTCCCAAAGGCCGCGGCTACGTTGCCCTTAGCCGACGCCGCCGGCAATACGCCCGTGCCGGCTCCGCCGCCTCCCCCCGCAGGCGCCGCCGCCGCCGCCACCGCGCGACGATAGAGGTTGAAGTAGGTCAGGTCCTTCGCCCTGCTCACCTTCCAGCTCAGCGCTATCCCCGCCTCCGTCCGCCGGCCCGTAAACGACGTCAACGCGATGCCGCTATAAACCACGTCTACGTCCGCCTCGAACGTCTTGTAGTTGTGCGCCGAGACCGTCAGGTACATCGTCCCCGTCGTCGTAGGCTCGATGTCGAAGGATACGTTCCCGCTCGCGTCCGTCGTCCCGGACGCGTAAACCTCGTCGCCCTTCCACACGCACGCCAGCGCGCCCTCCAAGTCGCCTTCGGGCGCGTCGCCCACGTGGACGTCGTACGTCTGCGACCCGGTCTGTATCTCCTCCTCGCAGACGACGTTCAGCGTACCTATATTGTCGTTCGGTATCGAGAGGTCCGGGTCGCCGTGATGAACGAGCTCGAAATATATGTAACGATATATCGACTGGGTGGTGTAACTCTGCAAGGGGTGTTTGTGGTAGGCCATGAGTTTACCGGCGACGTAGACGTCGTTCGCGGCGAACTGCTCGAAATACGACTTGATGAATTCCTGGGAATAATGATTCAAGGGGTCGCCGCGCGAATACCAGCCGTAGCGCGTGTTGCCGGCGAAGCCGACGCCGCCGCCCTCGGGCGAGCTGACGAAATAGGCCGCGCAGTTGTAGTCGTAGTCGGTATTGGCAGGGTAACACCCGACCGTGTAGAGGAAACCCGAGAACTTGGGGTGGTTAGCTAAGGCGTAAAGGTCGCTATTGGTTACGCCGCCCGAATTGGTACCCAACACCGTCGTATTGCAGTGCGCCATATGGGCGATGAGGCCGTGGCCGTTGTTCATCGCGGAAATAAAGTTGGACGAGTTGAAGCCGGTTCCACCGGGGTAGGTCTCGTCCCAAAGCTCGGTAAAGGCCCAGTGGGTAGAGGTCAGATAAGTATCGCGGAGATACTCCATCATAAATTTCAGGTTGGTATAGTAATCCGCCCACGCGCCGGCCAGGATGCAAAGGTTCTGGTAGTCGTAGGGGTTGGCCTCGGACGACGCGCTCGCGCCCTCGTAGCACAAGGTCTTGTCGAGTACCTCTTGGAGGGCCTCCACGCTGGCCACGTGGATCCGGCCTACGTAAACGTCGTAAACCCAATCGACGTTGTCGTCGGCGTACTCGCCCCAGTAATTGTCGCCGTCCGCGTTGAAGTCGCCGTCCAAGCAGCCGTAGTAGTTGTCCGTCGGGACTAAGTGGTCGCCTTCCGCGACGCTGTATTGCGGGTCGTAGACTTTGCGCACCGGGATAACCGCGTGCGTGCCGACGAGGCAAACGTATTGGGTGCCTTTGTTCTCGTAGTAGTCCTTGATGCAGGTCCTAACCTTCTCTTCGAAATCGCGGCCGGTATAACCGGTTTCGACGTCGGCCGTGGTTACTACCGCGGCCTTAAGGCCCTTCTTCGTCTTCCAGTCGGCCAAGTTCTGAGCTTCCTCGGCCATCGTCGCGTCGGTTATTATCAGGTAGGGAAAGACGTCCTCCCACCCGCCGTCGGTTCCGCCCAAGAGCTTAACGCCGCTCGGAGGCGCTATTTCCCACGGGTTGATAACCGACGCCGCCAGGTTTCGGCGAATGTCGCGGTCGACCCACTCGAGGCGGACCTTCGGGTAGGCGACGTCGCCGTCCGCGCGCCTCAGGTTCAGGTCGAAATCGATAACGTCGTACACCATCAACTTCCCGGTGGCGGGAACGTACTGCACCGGCGCCAGGACGACGCTCCCCACGCCGTATCCGCCCATGTTCCCGCTCTCGAAAGCGTAAACCAACTTCCCCGGGAACGGCTCCGACGAGGAATATACCTTCGCGTCGGGCGGCGTTACGCCCGCCTTTTCAGAACTTAGCGGCGTCGGCTCCTGCATCGGCATCACACGGTAAGTCCCCGGCAAGACGACGGGGTCGGCGTACGAGACATCCACCGACGCGATCTCCGTACCCTTGGGCAAAGATACCGTCGCCACGACCGCGGGCAACGCCGGCTGCCCCGGCGCGACGGGCAGACCCCGCCCGCCTTCCAAAACTACCGCGTCGTAACCTAAAAACGCCGGGTCTTCGACCGCCTTCACTTGCAGGTCGGCGGTATTAACCTGTACCGTGTAAGCGTACGCGGACGCGGCCAAAACCACAAACAGCCATAGCGCCTTCTTCATTTAAATAGCCTCCTCTATCTCGATCTCCGAAGAAACCGTCTACATTTCTCGAGCTGCGTTTTTAATATACAATAAAATTATAATACAAATTACGGCCGGTTTCCACTTTTTTTTTCGCTTACCCGCGCTAAGCGCCAACGTAAAAAAGCGGACGCACCGCGAGGTGAAAACTAAAAAAGGGGCGGGCGCACGCCCGCCCTTACGCCGGGTGTCGACGACTCAGTGCACCACCGCGACGCGCTTCGCCACGACCCGGTCGCCGGCCTCGAGACGGAGGATGTATACCCCCGCCGCCGTGCCGCTCACGTCCAGCTGGCAGGCGTTCTCGCCCGCCTTCAGTACCCGGTCCACCACCGTCGCAACCCTACGCCCCGCCAGGTCGTACAGGCTCACCTTCACCCCCGCCGCGGCAGGAAGGCTGATCCTGAGCCTCGCCGTCGCCCTGACCGGGTTGGGCGCTACCTCGAACGCAAATACCGCCGGCACGCTGCCACTTACCCTCGTCGTCCCCAGCTCCGCCGGACCCTTCCTCAGCACCGCCTCCAACTTGTACTCGTAGACGCCCGCCGCCACCCCCGCGTCAAGGTACCGGTACGGCGAACGCCCCACGATCGGCTCCGCGTTCACCTTGCTCCAGCCGCCGTCGCCGCTCCCAAAGGCCGCGGCTACGTTGCCCTTAGCCGACGCCGCCGGCAATACGCCCGTGCCGGCTCCGCCGCCTCCCCCCGCAGGCGCCGCCGCCGCCGCCACCGCGCGACGATAGAGGTTGAAGTAGGTCAGGTCCTTCGCCCTGCTCACCTTCCAGCTCAGCGCTATCCCCGCCTCCGTCCGCCGGCCCGTAAACGACGTCAACGCGATGCCGCTATAAACCACGTCTACGTCCGCCTCGAACGTCTTGTAGTTGTGCGCCGAGACCGTCAGGTACATCGTCCCCGTCGTCGTAGGCTCGATGTCGAAGGATACGTTCCCGCTCGCGTCCGTCGTCCCGGACGCGTAAACCTCGTCGCCCTTCCACACGCACGCCAGCGCACCCTCTACGTCGCCGTCGGTCGCGTCGCCTATGTGGATGTCGTAGGTTTGCGACCCGGTCTGTATCTCTTTGCCGTAAACGACGTTCAACGCCCCGACGTTACCGCTCGGCATCCAGATGTCGGGGTCGCCGTTATGCATAAGCTCGAAATAGATATACCGGTACGTGGAGTTGCTGACCGTGCCCTGAAGCGGGTGCTTGTGAAAGGCCATGGTCTTGCCGCTCACGTAGACGTCCTTTTTGCCGAACTGCTCGAAATACGACTTGAGGAAATCGGCGGACAACCCGTTTGCAGGGCTACCCCGCATATACCAGCCGTAGCGGGTGTT
>CAZWAM010000130.1:0-4742 GCA_964631855.1 uncultured bacterium
CGTACTTGTCGGCGCCGGGGTCCGTCAGCTCGTAGCGGTCCCGCAGGACCGCCTCGATCTCCGCCTCGGCCCTATCCCTGTTGGCGGTAACCCTCGCGTCCGAGCACAGGTCGCTCGTGAGCAGCGGGTACTCGGTGCGAACGTCGCTTACGTTAACGGGAGTCGTCCAGGCCATTATTCGTTCCTCCTTCTCTTGCTCGAGCCGCGGCCGCGGCCCTTAGCAGATGTCGCCTTCTTATCAGTTGAGCTCTTCTTAGCCGTCGCCCTGGGCGCCTTCTTGGCCGCCACCTTCCGTACCTCCAGGTGGCCCAGCGCGACGCCGCGTTCGAGGCGCGCCATCTCGACCGCGCCCTCGTCGAACGCGGTCCACCTCCCGGCGAAGAACCGTACGCCGCCGTAGACGCGGCCCCGCGTCCTCATAAGCGCCGGGCCGTCGCCCTCCAGCGTGCGCAGGTACTGGTCCGTCAGTCGTCCTTCGTAGGTGCGCATAGCGATTACCTCTTTTCGAATTGACACGTTTTACGCGTAAAGGATATTATAGTAGCCCGGTTGGCGAGCGCCGTACTACAAGGGGCTGAAGCCCCTTGTCCTGCGGGTCTTACAAGGGGTTAAAACCCCTTGTCCAACTAAGTATCGGAATTAGGATTATGAAGTGGTGGTTCGTAACTTTCGTAACGCATAACGCCCGGGTTTCCGCCAGAATGGCCGCCTTTCACGTCAAGGTGGGCGAACCGGTCGTACTCGGCGCCGACGACCAAAAGCTCGTCGCGGCGGCGATAGTCGAGGCGTGTCGGAAGCACCATATCCCGGTACTGGCCGCCAACGTCCTCCCCGACCACGTCCACCTCGTCGTGGCCGCGGCGTCGAAAAAAGAACTCGGCGAACGTATTAGGAAAATCAAGGGGTACAGCGCGTGCGCCTTCGTCAAAGGCCGCGACTTCCCCGCGGGCGACCACCTCTGGGCGCAGAAGTTCAACCGGCGACCGCTCCCCGACGAGAGCTCCCTCGCCGCGGCGATAGCCTACGTCGAACGGAACCATTACAAGCACCTCGAGCGGTGGGGCGCCGAAGTCATAGCCACGTACGAAGGAGCGGTCCGACCGGTACTCGAGCCTTACACGCGGACGTTCCGACGCAAGGCCTAAGCCGCCAAGTACGGCCACGCCACCGCGCGAACCGCCACGGCAAGGGGCTTTAGCCCCTTGAGCGTCCAGTCGTCCCTCGTATGTCGCCATAAGTAACACCTCTTCCGCGGGCCAACGCCCGTCGGCTTAGTTTACCCAAAAAGAAGTTGGGAGCCCGGGTTGGCCGAGCCGCCCCGGGCTCTGTTTTAGAGGTTGCCGATTATCGCGAGGTACCACGGGCCGTAGCCGAAGCGGTACCGCTCGTAGGTCTTGGTGACGTAGTTGTCGGTGTGCTGGTCGGGCTCGAAGACGTTGACCTCGAGGTCGATGCGCTTCTGGAATATGAACGGCTTGACGGGCTTGCCGAGGTCGAGGAAGTACCAGGCGGTGGGGCTGGAGATGTAGGGCGTCTGGATTAGCGCCAGCTTCTCGTAGAACGGGTTGTAGCCGGCGTTGGCGGTGCCCGCGGCGCCCGGCGTGTTGACGAGCATCTCCCACGCGACGCCGGTGTCGCCGGCGCCGGTCACGACGTGGGTGGGCCGGACGTCGAGCGGGCTGCCCTTCGGGTCCGTGAAGGCGCGCATGACCTTGAGGACGTCGATGGCGCTCGACAGCGCGGTCGCCAGGTCGGCGGTCCCCACCGGTTTGCCCTGGTCGTCGTTGGACTGGTCGGCGCTGCCCGGGTGGTCGGTGTCGAAGAAGTACTGGCCGTCGTGGCACGTGGCCGACGTGGCGTCGGTGATGAGCGAGCCCCAGTTCTCCTGGAGCTTGATCTGGTGGCCTATGGCGGCGCTCTGGAACTTCTGGCGGATGTAGTTGTGCCGGTCGTCCTCGACCATTTTGCGGTGGATGTCGATGGCGAGGCCGTAGGTGTAGTTGGTGAGCGAGTAGCTCTCGTCGTCGAGGCCGTAGTGGATGCGGGCGTCCTCGTCGATGCGCCCCGGGACCGGCAGGCGGCCACCGAAGCCGTAGTACTCGGTTTCGCCGTCGCTCGACGTCACCATCACGGCGTCCTTCCAGGCGGCGTCCTTGTAGTACGAGTCCTCGTAGATGCGGAAGAACTCCTCCTTGCACGCCACCTCCAGAACGCGGGCGAAGTCGCTCGGCGAAAGGTTGGGTCCTGCCATTAAAGTTCACCCCCCTTGAAGTTATTGGATATCGGGCAAGCAAGGGGTTTAAACCCCTTGTCCGACAAGGGCTTGAGGGCCCTCGTTATAGCCCCTTGCGTTTACGGACAATAATTGTCGACGGCGAGCACGGCCGTCGAGGTCAGGTAGTCGACGCAGCAGCCGACCTTGCAGCCGGTCGAGGAACTCGACTGGACCGTGGCCGGCGTGCCGGAAGCGCCCTCGTCGCAGTAGAACTCGGTGCCGACGTCGGTGATGGCGGGCGTGCCTTTGATGAACTCGAACAGGCCCTTGCGCCACACCTTGATCTTGGCGGTGCCGTCGCCAACGACGGTCTGGGCCGCGACGCCGGCGAAGGTCTCGCTCTCCAGGTTGGCGGCGTACGTCACGTAGCCGGTCAACGCGGTCGTGTCATACTGGAAGACCACGAGCGAGCCTTTATAGATCGTGACGCCGTTCTTGACGACGTAGTGAGTGTAGGCCGAGTCGTCGTTGGGAATGCGCCGCGGGTTGCACTCGTGCTCCGCGCTGAGGTTTTCAAACGCCACTTACTTCACCCCCCTTTGGGTTGTTTTTCGGGCGGCGGGTATGAAACCCGCCGTTACGGTTGGCCGTATAGCTCGGCGAGGCGGCGCGCGACGGCCTCCTCGTCGTAGCCCATCTCCACGAGCGTCGCGACGACCGCGGGGTCCTCGCGCTCGAGCGGCGACGGCTCCACGGGGCGGCCGTGCTCCTGCGGTTGCCCCTCTGTGGAGGATGCGTCGAAGCGGACCTCCAAGGCCGCCGCGGCCTCCATCGCGAGCTCCTTGTCTTTTAGATAAAGCTCGTGCCACTTGCGTTGGTTGGCCGGCTTGGCCCGCCCGGCGCGCACCAGCGCCCCGGCGAAGCGTCCAGCTTCGGCCTCGAAGGCCATACGGTCGTGGGCGGCGCGCTCGAGCTTCTCCAGCCGGAGCCTGTCGCGCTCCGCTTTGACGGCCTCGAACTCGGCAGCCAGCCGCTCGTGCCGACCCCGGAGCGCCTCGAAGCGGGCGCTGAGGCCGTCGAGCTTAGCCTCCATCCGCGCGACGTCCTTCGCCGGCGGGGCCTCGCCGCGGAAGCCGAGCTTGCCGAGGAACCTGGCAAGGCGCCTCGACTTAGCGCTCTCGGCCTCGACCGCGGCCTTCTCTTCCTCGGGCGGCTTCTCGCCCTCGGCCCCGGCCTCCTCGAGCAGCTTCTCGAGCTCGGCGCGGACGCGCTCGCGGTCCTCCTCCGGGATAGGCTCGCCGGTGGACATCTTCTCCGTATCCAGCGCCTCGAGCGCTTCCTCCACGTGCGGCAGCGAGACGTTGCCTTCCGCGTCGCGGACCGGGAAGTGGCGCAGCTCGCGCGGTACCGTTTTGTCCTCCTCGTCCTTCTCGCCGCCGGGTTCGATATAGGCGAACGACTCGTCGGGCAGGGCGTCGACGTATTCGGCGTCCCACTCTTCCTCGGCCTCTCCGGCCTTCGGCTCCTTCTCCTCAGCCACGGCGTCGCCGGCGCGGAAGTAGAAGCCGCCGTCGCGCCGAGCCTCCATCAGCGCCTGGAAGCCTTCCTGCTCGCGGACGTGCGGGTCGAGCGTTAGGGCGACGTGGCGGATGACCTCGTCGTAGCGTTTACCGCAGGCCGTGAGCACCGGCCCCACGCCGACGGAGACGTCCTGGATGGTGCCGTCCACGATGCGGGCGGCCGTGTCTTCGTCGGTGATGTTGAAGACGCCGTAGAGCTTGCCGTCGGCGATCTCGAAGGCCTCCACCCAGCCGGCGTTATCGGCGGGATGGTAGGAGTGGTGGTACGGGACCCAGGTCTTGACGCCGGCGGCTCGGGTATCGTTCACCCAGTCCCGCAGGCGCTCGAGCGTGACGTCGACCGTCTCGCCCGGGTCGTCGGGGAGGACGTAGCGGCCCACGCGAATTATCTCCTTGCGGAAGCGCGCCTCGGCCTTGAGCGTCCACTCGCCGTCGGCCTCCTCGTATTTTTCTTTGGCCTTCTCCCAGGCGACGTCGGCGCACTCCTTCTGCGCGGCCTCGTCCGTCTTGCCCTTAGCGGCCAGGCACTCGTAGTAGGCCTCGCGCAACAGCTCGTTGAGCTCGGCGGGCGCCTCCGGGCCGGCCTCGGGCGGTTTGAGCTTCTTCTCGTCGGGCATATTGAACCCCTCCAATTTTGAATTATGGAAACCTTGCCGGCGGCTCGAGGCGCCGGTGGTAAACGGTGGGATATTTTAATGGGGATTAAGGGAGATGGTAAACTTGCCGCGGGGGAACGCGAGGTATCTTTATTAGGTTGAAGTGGGAATATGAACGGGTTTGTAAGGGCGCAAGGCCTTGCGCCCCTACTATCCCTCGAGCTGGGACAGACGCGCCTCGCCGGCGCGAGCTCTGTAGGCCGTCTCGATGTCGGCGTCGACGCCGGGGGCCACGTTCACCTCGACTGAGACGTTGGGAGGGGCCACGTTGACGCTCGGCGCTAAGCCGAA
>CAZWAM010000131.1:0-4477 GCA_964631855.1 uncultured bacterium
GTGCCGACGCCCGCCGGGCCGCCGGTCCCGCTGGGGCAATTGGCCGACGTCGAGCTGACGACCGGGCCGGCCGTCGTCAAGGACGAAAACGGCTCGCTGTCGGGCTGGGTCTATGTCGACGTCGAGGGGCGGAGCGTGGGCTCGTACGTGCGGGATGCCAAGAAGGCCGTGGCCGCGGAGTTGCCGCCCAAAGCCGGGTACCACGTCGTGTGGACCGGCCAATACGAGGCTATGGAGCGCGTGCGCGAGCGCCTTACCCTCGTGCTGCCGCTGACGCTCGCCATAATCTTCATCTTGTTATACTTCAACTTCCGTTCGGTAACGGAAACGTTTATCGTCTTGTTGTCGGTGCCCTTCGCGCTCGTGGGCGCGGTCTGGTTGATGTTTATTTTGGGCTACAATATGTCGATCGCGGTGTGGGTGGGGATAATCGCGCTCGCCGGCGTCGCCGCGGAGACGGGCGTCGTCATGATCGTCTACCTCGACGACGCCTACAACAAGCGGAAAGAAGAGGGCCGGTTGAAGACGCTTCGCGACCTCGTCGAGGCCGTGGAGGAGGGCGCGGTCCAGCGCGTCCGCCCCAAGATGATGGTCGTAACCGCCATCATTATGGGCCTGCTGCCGATAATGTGGAGCGCGGGCGCCGGCGCCGACGTGATGAAGCGCATCGCGACGCCCATGGTGGGCGGGATGGTAACCTCCACCGTCCTCACGCTCGTCGTAATCCCGGCGATTTACACCTTATGGCGAGGCCGGGGGCTCCCCCGTGAAGAGTAAACGCCGCGCACGCCGACGGGCGTCGGAACCCGATTAATACCGGAAGCCCAGCAGGTTCCAGTAATTCAACCACAGTACGAACGCCGCCGCGGCCGCCGCTACCAACGTATAGTGCACGCGGCCGCGCGCGCGCCAGAACCCCTTGACCCACGCCGCGACGGCCAGGACGACGACAGCTACGGCCAATACGGTGGTAATAATTGAAATCACCAACGCCGCTTTTAACGCGGCCGGCAAACCGTAGAGGATGCCCACCGGGTCGAAGAAGCGCATCACGGCGACGACGAAGACGACGTTTAAAAGACTCAACCACCACGCGGAGAGCCGCGCAAAGCGCGCGAGGAGCGGGTCGCGGGGGCGCTGTCGGCGGCGGCCCAGAAACCGGCCCACCGGCCAAGTAAATATCGCCGACAGGAAGAGCACAAGGCACGCGACCAGCACGACGCGGTGAAACGACGCCCCCTGATACCACGGAACCCGGACGAGCACGTGGGTGGGGTCGTTCCCGAAGAGGGCGTACTTAACCCGGCCTCGCTCGTCCACGCCGAAGGCCAGTTTGTCGCCCAACGTCCCGTCGGCCTCGACGCGGCGGAACGTCCCCGGCTCGAGCTCCACGTATCCGCACGGCGGCCGTCCCAACCCGCCCGGCGCGAGCAGATACCCGTCCGGCGTCACCTTTACCGTGGGCGGGTATAAAAATGCTAAATACTTCAGCAGGCGGGTGAAGACCCCGCGTGATATTATGTAGGAGCCCGCGTAGCGTGCCGCGGCGCGGGCCGCCCCCGGCCCGGGCTTGGGCGCCGGTTTCTTGGCCGCGGGGAAATATCGGTTCGCGAACGCGTCCAATAAATCGAGACGCGCGAAGGCGCCGTCGAAGCTGTTGTACGAGACGAAGACGCCGACGTCGTGTTTCGGGAACAACGCCAGGGCGGTATGGAAGTAAATCGTATCGCCGCCGTGCCAGATGACGCGTTCGCCGTTAAGCGTTATCTCCATAAAGCCGTGGGCCCAGCCGTTGACGCGCCGGTCGGCGGCAAAGAGGCGGCGGTGCATCTCGCGGGCCGCGGCCTCCGCCAGAATGCGGCTCGAGCCGTAGCGTCCTTCCTCCAAATGAGCCACCATAAACCGCGCCATGTCCGTCGCCGTCGCACTTAGCGAGGCCGCGGGATACTGCTGCAACCATTCGAAGTCCTGCGGCTCGAAGACGCCGCCCTCGAACTTATACGCCGCCGCCACGTCAGCCTCGAATGCCGGCGGCAGCGGCTCGCGTAACGTGCTACGCTTCATGCCCAACGGCTCGAAGATGTTCTCTTCGACGTACCGCTCGAAAGGTACGCCCGCGACGCTTTCCACAATATAGCCGGCCAGCGTGGCACCGTAATTCGAGTAGGCCGGAACCTCGCCCGGGGGGTAAATCCGCGCCGGGACGTCTCCGTTTATGTACGTCGCCAAGGGCTTCAGGTCTTCCGCGCTGTTTACGTATACGTCGGTGGGCGTATCCTCGAAACCCGCCGTGTGCGTCATAAGGTTTGCCAACGTTATCGGCTTCCCGAAGGCCGGCGGTATCTTGAAATCGGCTAAGTACTCGTTCACGTCCGCGTCGAGGTCCAGCTTACCCTTCTCCACCAACTGCATCACCGCGGTCCAGGTGAAGAGCTTGGATACCGAGGCGAGACGAAAGAGGGTCCGGTCCGCAACTACGGGCCGGTGCGTCGCCAAATCGGCATAGCCGTAACCCTTCGCGAAGACGAGCTCGCCACCGGCGACGACCGCGACGGTCGCCCCCGGGATGTGGTAAGACTTGAGCTGCTCCGCCATAACGCCGTCGAAGAAGGCCTCCACCTCGAGCCGGTCGGCGAAAACGCCTGTCGGCGCCGCCGCGGGCAGGGGCGGTTCGGTGCCGAAGGCCGGCGTCGCGAAGACGACTAGCGCGGCCGCAGCCGCTACGTAACCGTTCGCACGTTTTCCCACGATACCTCCTCTTAAGTTTCGAAGCCTTTTTACAAGCGGACCTTATTTAAAATTATAAATATTATTTTGAGCCATGTCTACGTTAAAACGTAACCGTCGTTCAAATACGTTTAACGAAGCCGAAAAGCAAACGCAACCCGCAGAGTAGGAACACGTAAAAAATTTCCCTTGACACCCTTTGTTATTTATATTATAATAATTCCGCATATAGAGAACTTTAAGAATAACATTAAATATCCCCAACCGCGCTACCGGCAACCATTGGCCTCAACCTTCAAAAAAAAAGTCTCTAATCGCTTATAAATAAAGGAAGTGGTCGCAATAGCGTCCGAATAATAAACCCTTTTTAAGGTGGATATCTACGCTCCCCTCACATATGCCGTCGGAAACAGCTCCAAAAATGCCGCCGAAGAAAAATAAGGTTCTATAAATATAGAACGTTCGTAATAAATAAACGCTAATATATAAAGGAGTAAAAATGAGAGACGCGTACGAAAGGGCGAGAGAAGAATTCATAAATTCGGTGGAACGGATCGCGGGCCAGATGGGGAGCGCGGCCGGCCTCCCCCGACGTATCTTGGCCTACCTGATGTTTACGCCGCGTCCCGTTAGCTTGGACGAATTGCGCGAAAGGCTCGGCGTAGCCAAATCGGGCGTGAGCGTGAACGTCCGCGTGTTGGAGAATTCCGGCTTAGTCCGCAAGGCGTGGGTGAAGGGCGAACGAAAAGATTTCTACGAAGCCGAACTCAAGATCGCGGAGCTGTACGCCAACTCTTTCGACAAAATGGCGGACCCGGGCGTCCGGGCCTTCTTCGAGAGTATCGAGAACAGTTTAAAGACGCTCGACGGCGAGGTGGCGCCGGTGAACCGGGCCGACGCGGCGGCGGTTCGTGAACGCCTGGCGCGCGAGCTCCACTTGAAGGAGCCGATAATAGAATTGTTCGCGCGCTTCGTCGAGGCCTTGAAGGACATCAGCGCGCGGTTGGAAGGTGGCGAATGACGTTGAGACGGCAAGCGTTGTTTTTAACGTTGGGGGCGGTATGTGCCGCGGCCTCGTTCCGCGCACGCGGCGCGTACGCTAAAGCCTACCTTTGATATCAGCCGCCCAGCGCTCGAACGCCGGCCCGAGAAGCCGCGGCCCTTTGCTCGAGCGCGCCGCCAGGTACGCCTTCCCGCCCCGCGTGTAAATGAACAACTCGTCGTAGCTCAAGAGCATAGCGACGACGACGCCCACGGAAAACAGCAAACAGCCTACGTAAAAAACCGTCAGGCCCGGGTCGCGCGAGACCGTTAGGCCCGTGAGCGGGGCCCGCGTCGCCCCCCTAAGCCGAAACGCGTAATCGCCGTCGGCCAGCTTCACGGCGACCCACCCGGCCAGCGGGAGCGAAAACGTATCGGTGCCCCCCTGCGCGCGCGCCAGCCGGGCCGTCAGCGGCGCCTCGCCGTGGCCGGCTCTTTCCGTCGCGAACGAGACCGTCACCCTTTCGCCGGAGCGTACGAAAAATTCGGCGCCGGGAACGACCACGTATTCGCGGCGCGCGCCGGCCCCTTCTCCTTCCACCGTCGGGACGAGATTTATCGTCAAGGGGAGATCCGCGAAATCCTCAGCCGGCGACTTGATAACCGAGAACTCCGGATACAGCTCGAATATTATCCCCATCGCCACGGCGCCCGAGGGGCTGACGACGTTCACGAACGCGGCCGGGTTGTATTCGGGGTTGTCGTTGCG
>CAZWAM010000132.1:0-4371 GCA_964631855.1 uncultured bacterium
CCGGCCTCAAAGCTCGCCGCCGTTACCCTTTGATGACGCCCAGCGGCTCGAGGCGCGCCACCGGCCTCGAAATGCCGGCCCCCGTCACCACCTCGACGACTTCGCTCACGTCTTTGTAGGCGTCGCTCATCTCCTCGCCCAGCGTCTTGGGCGAGCGGCAAACAATTTGGATGCCGCGGTCCTCGAGCTCGCGGGCTATGGCCCGGCCCTTCGCCCGCCTCGTCGCCTCCTTGCGGCTCATGACGCGGCCGGCGCCGTGGCAGGTGGAGCCCCACGTCTCCGCCATCGCCCGGGCGGTGCCGAGTAGCGCGAACGACTCCGTGCCCATATCGCCCGGGATTATTACCGGCTGGCCGAGGTTCCGGTAGACGTCGGCCAGTTCCTCGTGGCCGGGGCCGAATGCGCGCGTGGCCCCCTTGCGGTGGATGAGCAGTTCTTCGCGGCGGCCGTCGACGTCGTGTTTCTCGAACTTGGCGATGTTGTGCGCGACGTCGTATACGAGGTTCATCCCCAGCGCGCGGGGCGATACGTCCAATACCTTGACGAAGACCTCCTCCGCCCAGTGCATCATGATCTGGCGGTTGGCCCAGGCGTAATTGGCCGCGGCGTTCATAGCGCTCACGTAACCCCGACCCTCGTCCGACTTTATGGGCGCGCAGGCGAGTTGTTGGTCGGGTACCGTTATCTTGTAGCGGGCCATCGCGCGCCGCATCACCTTCAACCAATCGTCGCACACCTGGTACCCGAGGCCGCGGGAGCCGGAGTGAATCATGAGCGTGGCGCCGTCGGGCTCCAGGCCGAAGGCGTGGGCCGCCTCGTCGTCGAAGACCTCGGCTACGCGGCCTACCTCGATGAAGTGATTGCCCGCGCCGAGGGTCCCGAGTTGAGGCCGGCCGCGCTCGAGCGCGCGCGGCGAAAGCGCGCCCGGGTCCGCGTCCGGCAGCGAGCCGCCCGCCTCCGTACGCTCGAGGTCCTCCTCCGTCCCGTAGCCTTGGGCGACGGCCCAACGCGAACCCTCGCGCAGCACCTTTTTTAAATCGCTTTCGCTCAGGCGAAGCTTGCTCTTGGTGCCTATGCCGCAGGGAATGGCGGCGAAGAGGGCGACGAGTAGGTCCCCGATTTTGCCGCGTACTTCCCCCGCCGTGAGGGACGTGCTCATAAGGCGGACGCCGCAGTTGATGTCGTAGCCGACGCCCCCCGGCGAGACGACGCCGTCTTCGAGGCGCATCGCCGCCACGCCCCCTATGGGGAAGCCGTAGCCCCAGTGGATGTCGGGCATCGCGAGCGAGTGGCCGACGATGCCCGCGAGCGAGGCGACGTTCGCCACCTGCTGCGGCGTCTTGTCCATACGCAAGTGCCCCAGCATCTTCTCGCCCGCGTATATCAGGCCGTCGACGCGCATGCGGCCGTCGTACGACTTCGGGAGTCGCCAGCGCCACGCGTCCACTTTCTCCAACGGTCCCTGCCAGCGTTCCGACATGATTATCCCCTTACTTTATAAGGCGTATAACTTTACGCCGAGCGTTATCAGCTGTTCAGTCAGGTCGAAGTCGGCCCCGGCCCCTCCCTTTGGAGTCGGGGGAGGCGGTTTGCGCCACTTCTGGTCCGTCGCCGCGTAGCGGTATTCCAGGCAAATGGAGAAGCCGCCCGCCGCGCCCGGGAAGAACTCCAAGCCGCCGAGCGCCGCCCACCCCCAGCCTCCGCTCGCGTTGTCGTCGAGCGCAAAATCTTCTTCCATTGCCTGTCGGTGGTAATTGGTCCACATTACGCCCGCGCCGGCGTACGGCCTGAGCTTCGTCTCCCAGAGCGGTACGCGTACGCGCGCGCCGAAGAGCAGGTCCATCGCGGCGCCCCTGAGCGCGGACGGCTCGCCCACGTACCCGCCGGCTTCCCTGGGCGGCAAGACCGACGAGGTATAGGCGTAGCCCCACTGTACCTGCGGCGCGACCAGCCAAATCGTAGGTTCGTACGCCACCTCGCCGAAGTAGGCGTACCCGGTGCCGCCGGCGCCCAGGCGCTCGTGGTCGTTTGCGCTGTGGGCCCCGCCCGCGCTGAAGCCGAAGGAGACGCGCCCGGGGATGTCCGCCGCGACCGCCGCGGCGCTTATGTTTATAATGACGAACAACGTCACCGTCAACCGCCGCATTATGGCCTCCTATTCGAGTTCGTAAAGAAAGACGGAACGCGTCGCCGAATCGGTACTACCGCCGTGGGCAAGGCCGGGCGGGCGTCGCGTACGACGTTTCCCGGCCGATACTGCTGTTATAATAAGCGCGGTTATATTAAAATCGCGTGAGGTATCGCGGCCGCCTACGCGACTACCTATCTTATAATTTAAACCCCGTCCGAGGCAACTGTTTTTTATTAAACCCGGCAGCTGTGACTGCGAAAAAACGAGAGGACCTTGCGCCCGCTTGGCGCGAAAACCTCGCGCGGTGCCTGCGGTGCGGCCTGTGCCGCGAGGTTTGCCCGGCTTTCCGCGCGACGGCCTCGGAGCGCTTCTCGCCGCGGGGCCGGCTGGCGCTCCTGGAGGCGTACCTGGAAGGTGGCCCGTTGGGCGGAGGTTTGGGTGCCCCCTTTTACGAGGCGCTGGATTACTGCCTGTGCTGCCGCGCGTGCGCGGAGCGCTGCCCCTCGGGCGTGGCCGCGGACGTGCTCGTGCTCGCCGCGCGGGAGGCGGGCCTCTGCCGCGGCGGCCTGCCCTTCTTCAAATCCTGGGCTTACCGCCTGGCGCTGGGTCGCCCGCGCGTCCTGGCGTTGTTAACGAAATTATTATACGAGGCCCGACGGCTCGAGGCGTTGCCGGCCGCGTTGCGGTTACTGGGGCTGCCGCCGCGCCTCGCGTTGCCCGAGCTGTCGCCCCGGCCCTTCGACGCCGCGGCGCCGGGGTTTATTCCCGCAAAAGGGGAACGTAAAGGGCGCGTCACCTACTTCGTCGGTTGCGGGACGAACTATCTTTATCCGGCCACGGCTCGAGCCGTCGTCGAGCTCCTCACGCGCGCCGGCTACGACGTCGCTATACCCAAAGGCCGGCGCTGCTGCGGCATTCCGGCGCTCGCGGATGGCAACTTTGGCCTCGCCCGCAAGCTCGCCGCGCGGAACGCGAAGGCCCTCGCCGGCGCCGAGCCGGTCGTCGTCGACTGCGGCTCCTGCGGCACGATGCTCAATTATTATTATAAAGACGTGCTGGAGGTGCCCGGCGCGGCGTCGCTCGAGGAACGGGTGAAGGACTTCACCGAGCTGGTCCCGCCGGAGGTTATAGAGGCGCGGGACGACGGCCGCGTCACGTACCACGACCCCTGCCACCTGGCGCGGGGGCTCGGCGTCACCGCGCAGCCGCGGACGTTATTAAATAAAATCGGCCAGCTCGTCGAGCTGGAGGCGCCGGGGGCGGTGACGTGCTGCGGCGGCGCCGGCGCCCACGGCCTGACGTACGACGACGCCTTCGCAAGGATTGGCGGCGAGAAGGCCGACGCCGTCGCGGCCTCGGGCGCGCCGGTAGTCGCGACGGGCTGCCCGGCCTGCGTCTTATATATTAACGAGGCGCTCCGGCGGCGGGGCGTAAAGGCCGAGGCGCGGCACACGGCGGAGGTGTTGAGCGAGGGCGTGGGTCGGCCTGATAAATAACCTTCTTGACACGGCGGCCGGTGCGGTTTAAAATTCGAAGAGTACGAACGGGTTTTCTTCTCGCTCCAGGAGGTTCGAACATGAGGGTTACATTAACGTTTTTGATCGCTTTGGCGTGCTTCGCCGCCTCCGCCGGCGGCGACCAGTTCGTCGTCGGCAAGCGGGGTACGAATAGCGATTACCCGTTCCGCGGCTGCTGAGGGAGCGAGGCCTGCAGGATGCAGGACCTCGTATTGGCCTCGGACGCGCTGCCCGCCGGTAAGATTACGACGTGGGAGTGGTTCGGCGTGGGCAAGGAGGTCAAGGCCGGTAAATATTTCAAGTTCCGCCTCAAGCTTTGCCACACCTCACGGAGCGCCCTGAGCGAGAAGTACGCCGACAACTACGACGGCAACACGCCGGCGCAGGTCTTCTACCGCGACCCGGTGGAGTTCGAGCCCAAGCTGAACGACTGGTTCGGCTTCGCCTTCGACGCGCCTTTCGCCTACGACGGCCGCCGCAACCTGGTCGTCGAGGTCTGGTGGGTAGGCCAGGAGAACGAGGCCAACGCCTACACCGACTGGGGCCGGGACTTCATGGGGCGGTCGGTGGTGTCCTTCGTCACGAACGGCAAACCCGAAGCCGGTTACCCGGACGCCGGCCGCGTCCAGGACTACATCCATTACATGCGGGTCACGATGACCGGCGTCGCCGTCGCCCCCACGTCGCTGGGGCGCGTGAAGGCGTTGTTTAGGTAGGGGCGAC
>CAZWAM010000133.1:0-4334 GCA_964631855.1 uncultured bacterium
TACCCCATCGGCTTCGACCCGCGGCGCTTCGGCTATTTGGCGTTCGAATGATAATGCCGTTTGTAAAGGCGAAAGCGGCCTTACGAGGCCGCTTTTAGTTTACGGGGATTTAAAGCTAGTTATAAATTAAAAATAGTGGCTTGTTGCATTAGCCGTCCATTACGGCCGCGCGGCTGGGGTCTCCGTTCGCGGCGTGCGGCTTAACGTGACAGCCGGCCTTCTCCTAAGCCGCGCGCTTTTTTACCCGGTTTTACGAGTATAACGAGGGTAGTCCTTTAAACGCCCACACGACGATAAATACTATGTAACAAGCCCAAAAAAGTACGGCGAGGCCGATAAAGATCAACACGGCAATAAGGCAGCGTTGGCCGAATCGTCTGTTGTCCTCTTCGACCTTGCTCATAAAGAGGGCGGCCAGTACGAGGCCCCCCGGCGGCAGAAAAAACGATAGGATATAGAATAGAGGTCTCGGCTCCGGCGGCCTTTCCGACGACCTGTGCGTTTCCTGTAAGCGATTTTCTTCAGCCATTGTAACCTTTCCTTTTTATGATGTTAATTTATTCGGCTGCGAGGAAGCCGAAGCCGGCCTTAAGGCTGAGGGCGAGCCAAACCGCCGCGCCTACCGGGGTCTTCGTTCGCGGCGTGCGGCTTAACGTGACAGCCGGGCGTCTCCTAAGCCGTGCGCGTTTTTACACAGTTTTATAAGCGTAACGAATGTATTCTGAATATAAAGAATAATACATAGCAGACAAGAAGCAGTATGTAAAGGCCGAATAAGATTAGTACGGCAATAAGGCAGCGTTGGCCGAACCGCTTATGGTCCTCTTCCGCCCTGCCCATAAATAAGGCCGCCAGTACGAGGCCCCCCGCTGGCAGAAAAAACGATAGGATGTAGAATATGGGTCTCGGCTCCGGCGGCCTTTCCAACGACCTGTACGTTTCCAGTAAGCGATTTTCTTCAGCCATTGTCGCCTCTCCTCTTTTATGATGTTAAGTTATTCGGTTACAAGGAAGCCGACGCCGGCCTTAAGGCCGAGGGCGAGCCAAACCGCCGCGCCGGCGCAGACCAGCGCTATCCCGGCAATACCCAGCGCCATACATATCTTCCCGCGGCGCCGGTCCGCCTTCTCGCCCTTGCAGGTCTCAAGCGCGCCGTGGGCGATGCCGAAGAACGGAAAGAGGAACGACGCTACGAACGTCAAAACGACGGGCCACTTCGACCTTTTCGCCAACGCCTCCTCCGGTTTTACTTATCCCGGCCGCGGCCCCTTTTCTTTTCCGCGTGCGGTAACTTCGCGGCGACGAAGGTAATTACGTCGTCGCGGTTGGCGCGACCGAAGCGAAGGTTCACGCCCCGAAAAGAGTCCAGGCGCGACCGGTAGCTGAACGTTGTGAGCATTACGCCTAAGCGGTCGGCGTAATAGGAGTGGAAATGGTCCCACGGCCGCCGCCTGTTCAATCCCATCACCCGTACCGTAACGCCTTCGTCGTCCAGTTCGTAGCGTCGGGGTAGTAAGTGCCCGTGCAGCGACGCGAGAAGCACGACGGTGCCGACTACGGCGAGGAGCGGACTTTGCCATAGGAAATATATCGCCGCGGCGGTCGCGCCCACCGCCGCGAGCGCGAGCGCCGAGCGGCCCGGGTACTCGAGCAAAGGCACGGACCTCCAGCTCAAAGGCCGGGGTGACGTCTTCGGGGTCGCCATTTATTTCAACGTAGCCCGCTCGATAGCGGCGAGAGGTATGCGCGTCTTCTCCCGAACGCCCTTGACGTGCAGGTACGCCTCGCCTCGACGCACCGTTATCTTGCTCGGCCTGACCTCGAGCGGTTCTGCTTCGCCCGCGAGCCATAATTTCAAAGGCCGTCCCGTCGCGGTTGCGAATTCGATCACGGCCGCCGCCGGGCCCTCTCGCCAGGAACCTTCCTTTGTCCGGACCTCTTTATTTTTCGGTTGTCCTGCGTCGAACAGCGCGCGAGGCGAGACGTGGCCCTCCGGTTCGCTCCTCAAAGAACGCGGTAGGTATCCGGCCGAGGTGAGCGCCTCGCGGACGGCGCGGTAATCCGCGCGCGCGATCTCGACGGCGTGGCATTCCCGCCGTCCCTTAACGAAAGGCGCGACGCCGGGTAGGTTGGCGACCTCGTCCGCTTTTTCGGCTTCGTCGGTGACGACGACCAGGCCGTCGTAGAACGAGACGGTTCCGTATTGCTGTGCCCAGTCGTTGAGCGAGAACTCCACGTTTTGAGGTATGGGCGCCGAGGCGTGCTCTTTTAAAAAGGTTAATATTTCTTCGACCGTCACGTCGGCGTCGAGGGCCCGGTAGAGGCTCGACTTGGAGATAAGGTACGAAGGAAAGCGGCCGCCTGCGGTTTGGTCCGCGAAGGCCTCGAGCTTGAGCCTTGTTTCCGTCGGCGAGTCGTACGCTACCTTTAGCTCGAAGTTGCCCCCCAACAAGAATTCGGGCTCGGCGACTTTTGCCCGGGAGGCCTCGCGCCCCTCAAACGCCGCGGATCGCGCGATTAGGAGCGTGCCGCCGTCGTCGAACCCCGCGGCCGCGAGGCCGCTTACGAACAAAGAGAAGAGGGCTTTTCGAATCGCGGCCTCTTCGAATCCCGGGGAAAGATTGAGTATGTTTTCGGTAACGTCCTTCACCGGCCGCCAAGTGCCCGTCGGCGGTAGGGAACAGTTATACACGGCCAGGAGCGCGCCGCCCGTTTCGTCCTCCTCGACGGCGGCGCGGACGAGTTCGGCGTCGTAGTCGTTTGCCGCGCCGCGCAGGTCGGCCGTGAGCCAGTCGGCGGCGTGCAGCGTGCCCCCCTCCCGCTTCAACGCGCCCTGGCGCTCGGCGTCGCCCACCAGGAATTCCAGGCGGTTGAAACCGAACCGCTCGACGACGGTGCTTAGGGGAGCTTCCTCCTCGGCGACCTCGAGGAGCGGGCCCAGCTTAGCGAGCGCCCGCTTGGGCGTGGCGCCGCTCTGCGTCAGCGTGATGGGGTTTTTGATAATATGACACCAGGCCGCGACCGCATCTCGGAACGCCGATAGGGGCTCGAGCTTTACGGCGGAAGGCGGCGGCCGGGCGCCCGGGCCGGCTAATTTTTTAACGGCTTCGTTGTGGACGTGGGGAAGTATTTCCGCGGGGGGACGATAAAGGCCACTCGAGGCGTCCGGCAGGAGAAGCGCGCGCGTAACCGCCTCGCGGGGCGGCGACGTGGTGCCGAAGCGGAAGATAAGGCGCGCCCCGAAGGAGGGTGCCAACTTTTCGCAGGCCGCGGCGACGAAAAGCGCCTTCGCGCTCGCGGGCTCGAGTTCGCGGATAAGACGGCGGACCGTGCTACGGCCCGTTAGGCGTTCGGGGACGTCCCCCAGCAGCCGTGCCTTGGAAGTTAACTCTTCTTGGAGTCCTACGCGGTCGCCGATAGCCGCGAGGTCTTCGAGGGGAAGGGAAGCCAGGCCGCGCTGAAGAGATACCGGCTTGGGGTAAGAGTTTAACATTTAAAAATATTAACACGCCCGTTCCCGCGGGTCAAGCGCAACGCGGTAGAATAGGCCTCCGCGCAGCGTTCAATTATCATTTAGGTTGACATAGGGCCGGCGTGCGGTTATAGATATACGAACGCCTCGCCGGACGAGGGGGTCGGCCTTCGCCCTCGTATTATGTTATCGAAGCTCGAGAAAGAGTACATCGATGCTCGAGGTTACTGGACCCTTTTCAAGCCGCTCGCGCTCTTCTACCGCCACCAGCTCGAGCGGGCGCTGACGCGCGCGTTGCGCCGCGAGGGTGTGGCGCTCGAGGGCAAACGGCTCCTCGAGGACGGCTGCGAGCGCGGCAACCTGCTCCGGCAACTTCTCGAGCTGGGCGCGTCGCCCGGGCGGTGTGTTGGCCTCGACCGAGACGTCGCGGCCTTGCGCGACGGCCGAGACAAGACCGCGGCGGGCGTGCGGTTCGTCTGCGGCGACGCCGCGGCGCTGCCGTTCCGCGCCGGTGCCTTCGACGTCGTCGTCCAGTCGCTGCTGTTCTCGTCTTTGCAGCCGGGAGAGGCGCGGGAGCGCGCGGCGGCCGAGATAGAACGCGTTCTGGCCGACGACGGCGTCCTCGTCTGGTACGACTTCGTCGAGCGCGCGAAAGAGGGGCTCCCGCGGGGGCTCGAGCTGGGCGAAGTCCGCGAGCTTTTCCCCGGGTGGCGCCTCGCGGCCTACAAGTTCGGCCTGCGCTTCAAGTGGGTCCACTATCTCGTCAACAAATGGCTCTGGCTCGCGCAGACGTTGGCGGCGCTCGGCGTCGCCCGGTCGCATTACGTAATAATAATGCGCCGCCCCTGAGGGGACGGCGCGG
>CAZWAM010000134.1:0-4314 GCA_964631855.1 uncultured bacterium
GTTGCGCGCCGTGGGGCCGGCTATGGCCGTTAAGGCGTGGGGGGTGTCTTTGGGCTTGGGCGGGGACTTCCTGTGGGGCAGCCAGACGATTACTTCCGACCAGGAAGGGTTCGATAGTTTCGACGGCCGCGGCAGGGGGTACGACGTGCGCGCGTCGGCGATGAAGCGTTTCGACGTCGCTCCCGGCTGGCGGCTCTCCGCGGCGGCTTTGGCTAAGAAGGGAGCGGCGGTTAATTTCACGGGCGGCGCGGATTACGACGTCCGGTTTCCCCCTTCGGCGGGCGTGGCGTTTTCCCTTAAGGCGTACAGCGTAAGCGTCCACGTCGATTACCTATACACGTTTTATAGCGTGATGGAAGCGGGCGACGACGACGTGGCGCGGGTGTTGGATGCCGTCGCGCGGGACGCCGGTTGGGCGTCTTTGGGCGCCGAGTACGTTACCGCGGGGGGCGCGGTGGCGCGGGCCGGCCTCAGTTACCGCCCCTGGTACATAAGAAATGCCGTGAGCCGGCGCGTCGATTCTTGGCGATACGCAATCGGCGGCGGGTGGCCGGCGGTGGACCGCCACGGCCGGCTCGACGTAGGATTGGGGTACGGCCGGCGGGGGGAGCTCGCCTCGGACGGTTACTTCGCGGACATTATAGAATTACAGGCGACGTTCAATTATTTCTGGTAAACGGGTCGCGTTTTCGGTTTGTTTCTCGCGTCTATTGACGGGTGAGCGTGATGAGGGAAAGAGACGTCGTAAAATGCGCGCGTCACCCGGGACGGGCCGCGGTAGCGAGGTGCATCGTTTGCGGCGAGTCGGTTTGCGCGGAATGTGCTCGCGTAATCGACGGCAGTTACTATTGCGCGCGGGACGAGCCTTCGGCCGGTGCGGAGAGCGCGACGCCCCGGCCGGGGGGCGGCCGCTTACGGCCCGCCCTATTACTCGTAGTCGCCGCCGCGGTCGGGATTTCCTGGGGGGTTTTAGCGTCGCTGCGGCCCAAGGTGGAGGCGGGGGCAGAGCTGTACCGGCGGGCGTTGACGCGCCAGCGGCTCGCCGAGGTGGCGGAGGCGGCCTCGGCCTATAAAAGAGACGTGGGCCGTTACCCCACGGAGGAGGAAGGTCTTCGCGCGTTGGTGTTCGAGCCCGGCGACGGCGCGAAATGGTTCGGACCTTATTTAAGGGAATCTTACGTCGAAGGCGGCGCCGTCGTGGACGTAGCCGGAAGGCCGTTGAGGTATCGCGTTTCCGACGAGGGCCACGTAATAATTGCCGTGGGCGAGGACGGCGAGGAGGGCACCGCGGACGACGTGGAATATTTCTTGGAGGAGGGTTCGCGGCCCCGGGGCGAAGTCCCCGTTCCAGACTTGCAGGGTTTTTTCGCATACGGGGGGCGACGTGGGTTGAAATAGCGTAGGGCGGCGTTAGTCGAAATCGCCGGGCGCCGGTTCCTTGCCGGCGCTTTTTTTGTCCGGGGCGCGCGCCGCAAGTCGTACCGCGGCGGCCTCGAGCGCGCGCGCCACTTCCCGGACGGCCACGCCCGCCCTCGAGGCGAGCTCGGCCGCGCTCTCGTACTCCGCGTGGGGGAATATTTCGCCGTCGGCGCCGAGGGCCAATTTTACTTTACCCGTACCGTATTCGCTTTCTACCGTTACGACGCGCCTTTCCAGGATTTTACGGGCGGCCTCGTAGTAACGGACGCCGAGGGTGGACGTGTAACGGAGGACGAGGTCGCACAACCGTTCGCGGTCCTCCAGCCGGCCTATAATTTTTACGGCGTGGCCCGGGCGCCCCTTCTTCATTACCGCGGGCGTAACGGCGACGTCCAGCGCGCCGGCGTCCAGGAGCGCTTGCGCCGCGTACGACAGCTCCTCCGGCGTCATGTCGTCGACGTTGGCCTCGAGCACGGCCACTTGGCCCTCGAGGCCGGGCTTCGCCCGCGGGAGCGCTTCCCCCAGGAAGGCGCGTAGCACGTTCGGGAATTCGGGCGGGTCGGCCGTGCCGGGGCCGTAACCCGCGGCTTCGATCGTCATCGTCGGCATCGGGCCGAACCCGTCGGCGATAGTGGCGATTAGCGCCGCGCCCGTCGGCGTCGTGAATTCGCCGGAGACGCGGCCGCCGAAGGCCGGAACGCCGCGCAAAAGCTCGAGCGTCGCCGGGGCCGGGACGGGCAACTTGCCGTGCGCGGTTTCGACGTAACCGGAGCCGAGCCTAAGCGGCGAGGCGATGGCGCGGTCGGGTTTTATTAATTCTAAGAGGATAAAAGTGCCCACGACGTCGACCACGGCGTCCACCGCGCCGACCTCGTGGAAGGTCGTGCGGCCGACGGCGACGCGGTGGGCCCGTCGTTCCGCCTCGGCCAGCTTTCGGAAGGTTCGGCCGGCTCTCTCCTTGACGTACGGCGACAACGGCGCGTGAGCGAGCAGAACTTCCACCGCGCTCGCGTCGTCGAAGTGCGGCGCTTCCGCCGATACGATCACCTCCAGGCCGAACGCCTCGACGCCGCCCCGCAGGCGGGGCGGGTAAACCAATTGGACGCCGGGGAGCTTCAGCCGCGCCAGGCCGTCCTCGAGGGTTTTGCGGCCGCCCGTCAACTCGAGCAAGGCGGCGAGCAACATGTCGCCGCTCGCGCCCGCATTTCCGTCAAGGTATAGGAGCTTCATTTTTCCGTCGCGACCGCGCGCCGGGCGATCAAGGCCGCGGCGTACCCGGCGCCGAAGCCGTTGTCTATGTTGACGACCAATACGCCGCCGGCGCACGAGTTGAGCATCGTCAAAAGAGGAGCAACGCCGCCGAAGCTTACGCCGTAGCCGACGCTCGTCGGCACCGCGACGACGGGCCCGCCGCCCAGACCGGCGACGACGCTCGCCAGAGCGCCCTCCATCCCGGCGACGACGATTACGCAGTCGGCCTTTCGAATGACTTCGAGTTTGTCCACGAGGCGATGCAGGCCGGCCACGCCCACGTCGTAGGTCCTCTCGACGTTGCACCCGACTACCTCGGCCGTAACCGCGGCCTCCTCCGCGACCGGTATGTCCGCCGTCCCCGCGGAGAGGACGAGTACGCGGCCGCGAGGTTCCGCCGGCGTTTCGCCGTCGACGACGACCGCGCGCGCCTCCTCGTGGTAGCGCGCGCCGGGGCATTTCTCGCGGATCGCCTCGTAGGTCTCGCGCGCGGCTCTCGTGGCGAGGACGGGGGCGCCCGTTTCGGCGATGCGGGCCGCGATGGCCGCGGCTTGGGCGGGCGTCTTCCCCTCGCAGAACACGGCCTCCGGGAAGCCGGTGCGGAGCGGCCGGTGCGTATCTACGCGCGCGAAGCCCAGGTCGGCGTACGGCAGGTGCCGCAAGCGTTCCACCGCTTCGTCGACGCCGACGTCGCCGGCGGCTACGGCGCGGAGTAGTTCCTCGAGCTTCTTAGGGTCCATCGTCGGGCAGCTTTGCGAACTCTTCTAATAGGTCTGCGACGTCGCCGCCGCAGGCGACGCGGGCCGCGCGGGGGAGGAGGGCTTTAGCGCCGCGGGCCCCTTTTAGGTATGCGAGCAGGTGTTTGCGGAAGTGCCGCGCCGCGCGCTCCTCCCCGTCGAGCGCCGCGGCCTTGTCGAAGTGGAACATTATCGCCTCAGCCAATTCGGCCCGCGACGGCGGCGCCGGGACCGCGCCGTCCGCCAGGTAGGTTTCTATATTGTTAATTAAATAAGGTCGGCGCACCGCGGCCCGCCCCACCATGACGCCGGCGGCGGCCGTTTCTTCCAACAGCGCTTCGGCATCCTGCGGCGTTTCGACGCCGCCGTTGGCCCAAACCGGCAAAGGGACCGTTTCCGCGATCTCCCTTACGGCGTAAAAATCTACCGGCCCGCGCAGGCCCTGGTCGACGGCGCGGCCGTGTACGGTAAGGGCTTCCACCCCCTCTTCGGAGAGCAACTTCGCCGCGGCGAGGGTGCTTTTATCCGACGGGTCGCGCGCCAACCTCATCTTGGCGGTGACGGGGACGGGCGAGGCCGCGACGACGGCCCGGGCGATTTTGCGCAACGCCACCACGTCGCCCGCGAGCGCCGCGCCGGCCTCCTGCTTCCGTATCTTGGGCGCGGGGCAGCCGAGGTTGACGTCGACCAGCGGGAAGCCGGCGTCCGCGACTATCTTCGCCGCCTCGGCCATGGCGTTGCGGCGCGCGCCGAATATCTGCGCCGCGACCACCGGCGCGTCGTCGTCGCCTCTGGCTAGGAGGCGGAGGGTATTGCGGTTACGGCGAACGAGCCCCTCGGCGGATATGAGGGGCGTGACGGCGTAGGGGCAGCCGAACGTCGCGACCGCGGCGCGGAAGGGATACTC
>CAZWAM010000135.1:0-4223 GCA_964631855.1 uncultured bacterium
GGTCGGGGGCCCCGGGCCGCCCGAACCGCGGCGCGAGCCACGCCAGCGCCCCTCCGGCCAGAGCCGCGCCCGCGACGATTGCGAGTTGGGTCACTGCGTCTTCTATCGCGGGCGACAACTTTCCCCCTTACGGGAAGGTTTCTCCGAATACGCCGAGAGCGTGCGCCAATAACCGTAAGGCTTGCAAGGCTAAGTTGGCGTATACCGCGGCGACGAGGTCGTCGGCCATTATCCCCGCGCCGCCGCGTAAGTGCTGGAGGCGGCCGGCGGGGAAGGGTTTCACTATGTCGAACGCGCGCGAGAGGATAAACGCGATTGCGGCGTACGAAAATGTCTTCGGTAAAAAGGCGACGGCCACGAAGTACGCCGCGAATTCGTCGATGCAAACCCGGCGGGGGTCTTTGCCGCCCCAAACCTTTTCCGCGGCCCCGCCGGCCCATACGCCAACGGCTATTCCCGCGGCCGCGACTATCAATACCCAGTAGTTGGCGGGAACCAGCCACCAATATACCGCCACCGCGGCGAGCGTCCCCACCGTACCGGGTGCGAACGGCGAGTAGCCGAGGTAGCCGAGCGAGGCGACGAAGGTCGCGAGCCGGCGTCGGAAAGGTCCTGCCATATTCTTCTTACCGGATGAAGATTCCCGCCACTACCTGCCTGTTTTTCCAAAGGTAACCGAGGCCGGTGAACAACGTCAGTACGACCGCGATCCAGAGGGTAAGCGTAACCGCGCCGTCGACAAGCGGGTCGAGCGCGGCCGGCCATTTTCCGCCGAGCCAGCGCGCCACCACCGGGTGGCCGAGTATTCCCACGATAGCCGCCATCTGGAATGCCGCCTTCCACTTGGCGAGCGTCGTGGGGTAGATGTGAATGCCGCGCGCGCCGGCGATGGCGCGGAAGCCCGTTATTACCAACTCGCGCACGACGATGGCGAGGACCATCCAGACCGGTACCACGCCGAGGCTCGCGAAGCTTATGAGTGCCGTTACGACGACGACCTTGTCGGCGAGCGGGTCCATTATCTTCCCGAAGTCCGTCACGCAATCGAGGCGTCGGGCGAGGTAACCGTCCAGGAGGTCCGTAGCGATCGCGCCCGCGAAGATAAAGAACGCTACGACGAGGGTTGTGTGTGAGTTAGACAAGAGGAACGTTAGAAAGACGGGCGCGGATAAGATTCGAAGCAACGTGAGTAAGTTCGGCCAATTAAGCACGGCGCGCCACCTCGGCCGCCCGGGCGACCAGCTCGTAGCCTTCCCGCCCCACGATTTCGGCGCGGGCGAGCCGCCCCTCCCTCAGGCCCGCGGCGTTCGTGACTACCGTGACGGGGTCGCCCTCCGGCCCCTGGAAATACGTCCGCCCTACCGCGACGCCCTCCGGCGCCACCCGGTCGACCAGGACGTCGAACGTCTCTCCCTCTAGCTCGCGGTAGCGTTCCGCCACTACCTCTTGCTGGCGGAGCATCAGCTCTTCGCGCCGCGCGCGTGCGACCTCCGGGGGAACGCGCCCGCGTAGCGCGGCCGCGGGCGTCCCCTCCTCCCGCGAGAACTCGAAGACGCCCACGTGGTCGAAGCGCGCGGCCTCGACGAACTCGGCCAGTAGCTCGAAATCGGCGTCGGCCTCGCCGGGGAATCCCACGATGAAACTCGTCCGCAGCGCGGCGCCCGGGACGAGCGCCCGAACGCGCTCGAGCCGCCCCAGCGTCTCTTCGGGCGTCCACGCCGGGCGGCCCATCGCCTCGAGGAGGCGGGGAACGGCATGTTGCAGGGGCACGTCGACGTAATTCACGACGGCCTCGAGCTCGGCGAAGGCGCCCGCCAGTTCGTCCGTCACGCGCGCCGGGTGTAAGTAGAGGGCTCTGAGCCAAGGGATACCCACGCGGGCGAGGCGGCGCAGCAAGGCCGCCAAGTTTACGGCGCCGTCGGTATCCTCGCCGTAGCGGCTCGTATCCTGGGCCAACAGTACGAGCTCGACTACGCCCCGCTCCGCGGCGAACTCGGCCTCGCGCACGACGTCGTCCGCGTCGCGGGACCGATAACGGCCGCGCAGCCGAGGTATGGTGCAGAAGGTGCAGGGGTGGTCGCAGCCCTCGGCGATTTTGACGAAAGAGACGTGAGGGGCCGTGAGGCGGGGCCGCGCGGCAATGCCGGCGAGGGGCGGCCGGGGTGGGCCGATTTTTATTACCCTTTGCCCCGCGCGCGCCTCACGCAGCGCCGCGGCCAGCCCCGCGGCCGCGTCCACCCCGAGGATGACGTCCGCCCGCTCGAATTCGCGCGCGAGGGCGTCGGCCGCGAGTTGCGGGAAGCACCCCGTAATCGCGAGCGTGGCGCCCGCCTTCATCCGGCTCGAGACGCCGGCCAAAACCTCGCGCCCCTCTTCGCGAGCCGGTTTTATGAAGGAGCAAGTGTTTACGAGGACGACGTCCGCGACCCCTTCGTCAAAAGTGAGCTCGTAGCCGTCTTGACGCAGCGCGCCGACGGCCGTCTCCGCGTCGACCAGGTTCTTCGCGCATCCCAGGCTGATTACGAATAACTTCCGCGTCACGGTCGATATTGGCCCCCCGCGTCCACGATTTCGGCGCCGGCCGGTAGCTCGAGTGCGAAAAGGCCGGCGCGGAAGTTCTGGTTGAACCGGTACCCCGAGAACCGATACGACGTGCGGTTCCCGGCGTCGTCGTAAAAGTCGGCGCGCAGCGGCACGAGCCGCGTCCGGTCCACCCATAAATTTATCTTGCGAAACAGCGCCGGCTCTTTTTTTAAATTTAGGCGTAGTTCGTACGCCCGGCCGGCCGTTTCGGCGGCGAGCGAGATGTCGTATTGCGCCGAGAGGTCCTCGAGGGTTTGCGGCAGGTTCGTCAAGTAGGCGAGGCCCGGGCCGCCGTAGCGGATGACCTGGTTGCCGCCCGCGGCGTAGGCGTACGTGAACTCGCCGTCGAAGATCACCGTCTGCTCGAGCGGTTCGCTCAGCTCGACGCGCAGGAGGTTCGGCGGCCGGGCGTAGAGCACCCCCGCGCTCGCCGACGTTTCGTCCAGGAAGGGCGACGACGTTACGACCGCGACGTCGGCCCGAAAGTCGCCCAGCGTCTCGTAGCGTTCGGCGACGCGCCGCAGCAGTTCCTCGGCGCTGATGGACGGCGGCTTGTCGTAAGGCCAAACCGCCGCGGTCGGAGCCGCGGCGTACGCGACGAGCCAGAACGCAAGGGCCGGTTTAAAGAATGTTTTCGTCACTCGGGCCGACCCCCGTATCTTCAAGTTCATCCGGGGATTTGATCAGGACTCGGCGCCCTTTGGGCCCTTCGTCCGGTCCTACGATGCCGCGCCGTTCCATGAGGTCGATCAAGCGCCCGGCGCGCGCGAAGCCGATGCGGTAGCGGCGCTGGAGCATGGAGACGGAGCCCTTTTTTTGGGAGACGACGAAGGCCACGGCTTCGTCGAAGAGTTCGTCGTCGTATTCCGCGTATATTGCCCCGGGCGAGTCCGGCTCTTCCGCGACTTCGCGTACGGAGGCCAAACCTTCGGGCGGTTGTTGGGCCGCCCAGAACTCCACCACGCGCCGCACCTCGTCTTCGCCGACGTAGGCGCCCTGGACGCGCTCCGGTTCCGCCGCGCCCGTGGGAAGGAACAGCATGTCCCCTTCCGGGAGGAGGTGTTCCGCGCCCGCGCGGTCGAGGATGGTTCGGGAATCGACCTGGGATGAGACGCTGAAGGCGATGCGGCTCGGGAAATTGGCCTTGATGACGCCCGTGATTACGTCCACGGAAGGCCGCTGCGTCGCCACGACGAGGTGGATGCCTACGGCCCGCGCCATCTGCGCTAAGCGGACGAGTTGTTCTTCCACCTTGCGCGCTTTCTCGCGGACCATTAAATCGTTCAACTCGTCGACGACGACGACGACGTAGGGGAGGGGCCGCCCTTGTTCCTCGTCGGCGTCGGCGGGTATCCGCTCCGTGAGCTGAAGTTTTCCCTCCGGCGTGGCGAAAAGCCGGTTGTAAGCTTCGATGTTGCGCGCGCCTACCGCGGCGAGGAGTTTGTAGCGCCCCTCCATCCGCCGCACTACCGCCTTGAGCGCCGTCACCGCCTCTTCTACTTCGGTGAACAGCGCCTTATCGTAGCGTTTGTGCGGTATTTCTTTGAATACGGAGAGGTCAACGCGCTTGGGGTCGATGATGAGGAATTGTACCTCTTCCGGCGTCGCCGTCATCAAGAGCGACGTTACGACCGAGTTCA
>CAZWAM010000136.1:0-4178 GCA_964631855.1 uncultured bacterium
CCAGGCTGGCCACGGGCGGCAAACCCCTCGAGAGCACGGTCACGAGGCCGAAGGCCACGCCCACCGCGAAGAGGCCTCCCCAATAAATCACCCAGAACAACATGCGGCCTGCGCGAGGGAAAGAGGCTTTCTTTTTGGCGCGCCGCGCGCGCCGCCGGTTCAATTCCGGAAAATATTCTCTGCTCATACAAACTCCTATAGTCCTTTGGGATTTTACCATAAATACAAATAGTTATCAACTTTACGTAGGCGTGCCACAACCCTCACGCCGATTATAACGTCTTGACCTTCGCGCGACCTTGGGGTATCATCGCCGCGGTGGTAATACGCGCCATAATTGTGCTCGCCATCGCCGCGGCCGGCGCGGGCGCGGTGGACATCAACGTAGTCGAGGACGAAGCGAAAAAGGCCGAGGCGGCGGTATTGGAGCCGCTCGCCGGCGATGGGTATTACGATTCCGAAGCTTTGGCCGAACTCGCGCTGGCGCGCTTGCGCCGTTCGCCGACGGGAGCGCTATGGCGCTCGTTCGCGGCCCCGGGGTGGGGGCAGATATACAACCGCCAATACGTTAAGGCGGGGGCGATGATGGCGGCCCAAGGCGGCACGCTCTTCATGGCGGTGGATAACTACCTCACCGCGAGGAGTTACTCACGCGAGGCGCGGGAAGCTACGGACCCAAAAATTAAAAGGGAAAAACTCGCGCGGCACGACGACTACATCGTCGAGACCGAGTTCTGGGCGTGGCTCTTCGTCGGCGCGCTGGCCTTCTCGATGATGGACGCCTACGTCGATGCCCACCTCGCCGACTGGGACGTCTCGGACCTGCCCGCGGACAAAGAGACGTCGTCGCGCGTTATGGTCGAACCGACAGCTCGCGGCTTAGCCGTAACCATCGGCCTGCTTTAAAACGAAACCCCTGCCCCACGCCCAATCGTAACGCGTATAATAAAACCCGGCTGTGAGCCGGGCTTTTTCGTTACGGAAGACGCGCTAAGCTCCCTTAGCCGCCGCGGCGAACTCCACGCCGAACTCGCGGCACCGCTGAAAGACCTCCTCATCCGGCGCGAAGTCCACCGTCAGCGTAGGCCTTAGCAGGTTCGCGCCCAGCTCTTTGAGCCGGCTTTCCACCGCTTGCACCGCTTCGCCCCGGGTCCCGAACGGGCCGAAGGCCGCCGCGGCCTTCCCACCTACGTTGGCCGCCGTCGCCGCGGCCAGTACGGCTTCCACGGGCCTCAGCGCCTCGCCCGCCACCGCGGGCAAACCCACCAGGATGCCGTCCGCGGCCTCGAGCAGCTTCGCTATTTCCGCGGCGCTCGCTTGCGTTACGTCGCGCAGGACCGGCTCGAGCCCGCGAGCCGTCAGGCCCCGGGCGATCTGGTCCGCCATCTGCGCCAGGTTGCCGTACTCGCCCGAGTAGAAGACCGCCGCCAACGGCTCCTCTCCCCGCTCGTCCGGCTCGCCGCTCCACTTCCGATAAAGGTCGATATACTTCCCCGGGTCGGACCGCAAGACCGGGCCGTGGCCCGTACATATCACGTCGACCGCCAGCCCCTCGAGCTTCTCCAGCGCGGCGCGCGCTTTCTCCTTGAAGGGCCGCACAATTTTGTCGAAATAGTACCGGTACGGCTCGGCGAAGTCGCCCGCCTCGTCGTCGAAGGCCGCATTCTCGTCGCAGTAGTGGACGCCGAAAGCGTCGCAGGTAAATAAGGCCCGGTCGCGCGGCGAGTACGTGAACATCGTGTCGGGCCAGTGGAGGAAGGGCGCGCTAATGAACGAAAGCTCGCGGTCGCCGAGGTCGAGGGTGTCGCCGTCGCCGACGGTGAGCACCTCTCGCTCGAGGTGAAAGAGCTGGTGCACGTGGCGACCCGCGGCGCGGGAAGTTACGACCTCGGCGTTGGGCGCGACGTCGACGACCCAGGGCACCGCGCCCGAGTGGTCGGCCTCGGTGTGATTCAATATGACGTACTTTATCTCGAGCGGGTCGACCAGCGAGCGCAACTTCTCGAGGTATTCGTCGCGGAATCTGGCCTCGACGGTTTCCACAAGCGTCGGCTTCGAGGCCATTATCAAATAGGAATTGTACGTCGTCCCCCACGGCGTCGGGAGGACGACCTCGAACGCGCCAAGCTTCGGGTCGTGGACGCCGAGCCAGTAGATATCCTCTTTAACCAAAAAAGGTTTCACGGTTCCCCCTTGCGCTTTACGGCCGAGGCAGATATATCGTCTGCGTCGGATACGCGAAATCTATTTTCCTTTCGGCAAATTGCTCGTAAATTTCTACGTTTATTTGTTGCTGGATGTCCATATATCTCTTATAATTGCTTCCTTGTACGTAATAAACTACTTCAAAAATCAAATTGAAATCGCCGAAGGAGTAAAAGTGGGCCCGGTCGAAGTCCGCGTCGTCGACGTCTTCGATTACCTTCTCTATTATGGCCGGTATATCCCTCAGCTTCTCGGCCGGCGTCTCGTACGTCACGCCGACATGGAACGCGACGCGGCGCCGTTCCATACGCTTGTAGTTTTGGACGCGGGAGTCGGTTAGGTCCGCGTTGGAAAATACGAGTTGCTCGCCGCTCAGGCTCCGCAACCTCGTCGTCTTAACGCCGATATGTTCCACCGTCCCCGTTTGGTCGCCCACGGCGATAAAATCGCCGACCTCGAAGGGCCGGTCGAACAATATGGCGAAATAACTGAAGAGGTCCTTCAATATGGCCTGGCCGGCCAGCGCGACCGCGACGCCGCCGATCCCCAGGCCCGCGACTACGGTCGTCACCTTGAAGCCTAGGTTGTCGAACAGGAAGATCAGGCCGACGATCCATACCGAAACCTTGATTATGGGCATCAAAGCCCGGATCGTCCGCTCCCGCGCCTTATCCCCCTCTTTGGCCAACCAATAATATTTAATCACATTCTCGATTACGGTGGCGACGAACCGTACGCCCAAAAAAGTAAAAAGGATCTTAGCGGCGATATCGATTGTTTGGGCCGCGCCGGCCGGAATAGCCAGCCACCTGAGGGCAAGGTAAACGGCGCCGAGGTAGAGCAGGGGAAGGAGGGTCTTCGATATATTTTTGACGAAGACGTCGTCTAACGGCGCGTCCGTCCTCTTGGCCCACGCCGCGACGCGTCGTACGACGACGAACTTGATTACCCTTATGACGACAACGCCGCCGACGACGGCGCCCAAAACTTTAAGGTAGTCGGCGACGCGGTTTCCCCACAAAGTGTAATTTAGAATTTCGGCGAACATAAATCACACCACCAACGCGTAGTCGGTTACGTTGCGACGGGACATAGCACGGTTACTTCCGGGGAGAAATATATATTACGACGACCGGCCGGTCAAGGGGATTAGCAGTTTGCGGCGCAATCTTGTAAAAACCCCGGCGCCGGGCCGGGGGTAATTTTTGGGGGGAGCGGGTGGGAATCGAACCCACCGACGACATGATTAGTGCCGCCGCACGGATTTGAAGTCCGGCCTGCCCACCAGTAGCAGCTCCGCCCCCGCTTTTATCCACTCTCCCTATTAATATAACCGCGGTCGCCGGCAAGGGCAAGTATTTTTTGCGCCGCCCCGGCACTCGCCGCCCGGGCACATTAACTAGTTTCCCTCGCTTGTAATATTCTCCCGTTACGCGGCCACGGAGACTTTTCCCCTCTACGATAACGTATATCACACCGCACGCCGTTTTACAAGGCCGGGCCAACGAACGTCGGCGGCCTCTATCCGTCCGCGCCGCCGTTCGTCGGGGCCGCGGACCAAAAAATTCATTTACACCACCGGCGGTTTCTGTTAATAAGTCTAAGCGAGATAAGCAATACGAATCGGGTCTACCGTCCCCGGTAACGGGTAAGCTAAAAAGGCGCCGCGAAGAAACTATGTTAAAAAGGATGCGCTCGATACCCCCCGCCTTTTGGGCCGTCGTAGTCGTCGCCGCGGCCCTCTCGTTCCACTTCGTCGCGGACCTCGTCTGGCTTAGCCGGTACGACGTTCCGCCCTCCTGGGATTTCGCCAACCACCTAAAAAAGTCTCTGGACTATTCCGACCTGACAAGAGAGGGGCGTTGGCGGGAGCTCGTCGACGTCGACGAATACTACCCGCCGCTGAGTCGCTTGCCCGCGGCGCTCGCGTACCCGCTCTTCGGCAGGCAGGAGGCCGTCGCGGTATCGGCCAA
>CAZWAM010000137.1:0-4154 GCA_964631855.1 uncultured bacterium
TACGAGGCCGTCGACGCGGGCCTCGCGCTCGTCGTCATCATCACCGAGGGGATACCCGTCGCCGACATGAACAAGATATATCATTACGCCGAGGAGGAGGGCGCGCGCTTCATCGGCCCAAACTCGCCGGGGCTTATAAGCCCGGGCAAGGCCAAGGTGGGCATCATGCCGGCGGGCATACACGAGCCGGGGTACGTCGGCGTCGTGAGTCGGTCCGGTACGCTCACGTACGAGGTGGTTTACGCGCTCACGCGCGCGGGGCTTGGCCAGTCGACGTGCATAGGTGTCGGCGGCGACCCGGTCGTCGGAACGGGCTTCATAGATTGTCTGGAGATGTTCGAGGCCGACGCGGAGACGCGGGCGGTTGTCCTCATCGGCGAAATCGGCGGCGACGACGAGGAACGGGCCGCGGAATATTTCAAGGCGAAGATGTCCAAACCCGTGGTTTCGTTTATCGCGGGGCGGACGGCGCCGCCCGGCAAGAGGATGGGCCACGCGGGCGCCATCATCTCCGGCGGCGCGGGTACCGCGGAAGGCAAGCGCGAGGCCTTGACGGCGGCGGGCGTGGGCGTCGCCGACACGCCCTCGGCCATCCCGGCGATGGTCAAGGAAGCGCTCGGCCTGCGCGTCGATTAAACGGGCCTGCCCCAAAGTCAGTCGAACGGTTGCTATGATAAAGAGAATATTAAATTCGGTTTTGCCCGTTGCGCTCGCGTTAGGCGGCGTATGGGTAACGGCCGGGGCCGCGGAAGTCGTCGTCCCGGATTCGATAACTTGCGTATACTGCGACGGTTCGGGCGAGGTCACGTGTGCCTACTGCGTCGGTAACGGAACCGTCAGGTGCAATTACTGCGACGGCACGGGCAGGGTTACGTGTACGTTTTGCAACGGGACCGGCCGCATTCGGTGCGCCGAGTGTTTCGGAAAGGGTTACGTCTACGACGACGGTAATAGAACTAAATGCCCGACGTGCAAAGGCGCGGGCAGTTTCGCGTGCGATTACTGCGTCGACGGCAAGATATATTGCGAGATGTGCGGCGGGTCCGGGCGGCTGAAATGCGTAATTTGCGACGGATACGGGCGCGTCCGTTGCGCGGTGTGCGACGGAACGGGCAAGATGAAGTTAAGGTAACGGCGTTAAACCGTCGACCCGGCCGCGGCTCAGGTCGCGGCCTTCATTTTCCTTCGCTTGACGCGCGACGGCCAATTCGATAAAATAGCGTGGATAGTAACGGATGTTGAAGCAGCTTTACATCGAGGATTTCGTGCTCATCGACCGGGTGGCGTTGGACTTCGGCCCCGGCTTCACCGTGCTCACGGGGGAGACGGGCGCGGGCAAGAGCATAATCGTGTCGGCGCTCGAGCTGTTGCTGGGGGGGCGGGGCGACAGCCTGCTCGTGCGGCGCGGCGCGGCGCGCGCGCGGCTCGAGGCGGTTTTCGAAGCCAACCCGCGGACGGCCGCCCTCCTAGAGGAGGAGGGCATCGACGGCGAGGGCGACGAGTTGATCTTGCGCCGCGAGATAGGCGCCGACGGCCGCAGCCGATGTTACGCGAACAACCGGCCCGTTACGGTCGCGGGTTTGGCCGGGCTGGCCGCGTCGCTCGTGGAATTGCACGGCCAATTCGCCGAGTTGCCGGGGCTCAAGGGTCGGGGTCAGGCCGAGCTCTTGGACGATTACGGCGACTCGAGCCCACTCCGCGTACGGTACGAAGGCGCGTTCGGGCGTTGGCAAGCCCTCCGCGCCGAGTGCAAACGACTCGAGGAGTCCCGCGCCGAGCGCGGCGTTCTTTTGGACGGCCTTTCCTATATGATTCAAGAACTGGAGGGCGCCGCCTTGGCGGAGGGGGAGGAGGAGGAGTTGCGCGAGAAGCGGGCCCGCGTGCGTCACGCGGTCCGGATAAACGAGGACGTCGAGGCCGCGCTCGCGCTTTTGAGCGAGGGCGACGACGCCATTCCGGCCCGACTTAACGCGCTCGAGAAAGTACTCGCCGATTTGGCTGAGGTCGTGCCGTCCGCGGCCGGCGCGGTCGGGCGCCTCGGCGACGTATCCGCGGTGCTCGACGAAATCAACCGCGAACTCGCGACGTTGCGAGCCGCCGAAGGCGGCGAGCCGATCGATCTCGAGTCTATCGAGAGCCGGTTGGCTCTTATTGAGCGGCTTAAGCGTAAATACGGCAAAGACGTTCCGGGTTTAATGACGCACCTCGTCGAGTTAAGTGAGAAAAAAGCGGAACTCGAGCAGGCCGACGACCGCCTCGCCGGGGCGGCGGCGGAGGAGGCGGCCGCCGCGGCCGAAGCGTCGGTTTTGGCCCGCGAGCTTTCGGCGCGACGGCGCGACGCGGCCCAAAAGCTGGCCGAGCAGGTGAACGCGGACCTGCCCGCGCTGGGGATGGAGGGCGCGACGTTCCGGGTTACTTTTACGGAACCCTCCCGCGCCGCGTTGCCGCGCGAGGGCGACCCGGCTTTGGGGCCCTCGGGCGCGGAAGAGGCGATATTCGAATTGGCGGCCAACCCGGGGGAAGAACTTAAACCGCTCGCGCGCATAGCCTCGGGCGGCGAGCTGTCGCGGGTCATGTTGGCCGTAAGGTCGGCTTCCGCCAGTCGCGCCGGGACCGGGACCGTCGTCTTCGACGAAGTGGATATCGGCATCGGCGGCAGGGTCGGCCACGCGGTGGGGAAACGGCTCCGGGAGGTCGCCGCGGCGCGACAAGTTGTCTGCGTTACCCACCTCGCCCAGATCGCCGCGCGCGCGCATACGCAATTTTTCGTGGATAAGGTCGTCGAGGGCGACCGGGCGATTATAAGCGCGTCCGCGGTCGACGGCCGGCGCCGGCTTGAGGAACTGGCGCGGATGTTGGGCGGCGGTAAACCGCCTACGCCGACGACGTTGAAATATGCCCGGGAGCTTTGGGGGGCGTTCGGGCGCGAGGCGGATGCGGCCGCCGAGAAGGGCGTCCGAAGATGAAGAAGACGTTGCTTTGGATATTATTTTTCCTATTTTTAATCCTGTTGATCAGTCCGGTGGACCTTGCGCCCGGGCCTGCAGACGACGTCGTATACGCCGTCCTCGATGCAATAATCTTGGCTCTTCTGGGACGGGCGCGAGAAAAAAAGAAGGCGCCCCCGGCTTCCGAAAAAGGCGAGGGCGCGGCTAAGGACAGCTAAGGGGCGTAAAGCCCCGGCGCGGGCCGTCGCTAGCAGCAGCTGGCGGCGGCTTTCTTTTCGCCGCCCGACGGGACGCAACAGCCGATTATACAGCGTAGGCTCTCGACTAGTGAGGCCGCCTTTTCGCCCTTTAGGCGGATGACGTATTCGCCGTCCTTCTCCTCGATTTTGATGTCGAGGATGTTTTTATCCATAATTTCACCTCCTTTCTTTGGTTGCTATATTTGAATATTTAATTATTTCGATAGACAAACCTAAAAAATTTTACTCTACTTCGAACTCGTCGCGGACGCAGCAGCACACCGCGGCGACTTTATCTTTGTTTATGGCGTAGTACACCGTGGTGCCGCGCTTTTCGGCGGTCACTAGGCCCGCGTCGCGTAGGACCCGGAGGTGATGCGATATGGCGGGTTGGCTAAGGCGGGACCGTTCGACGATCTCGCCCACGCTCAGCGGGCCGCAGCAAAGCGCCTTTAGAATTGAAACCCGTGCCGGCTCGCCGAGAGCTTTGAATGGAATACAAATATCCATACATTTAAATATTTAACATATAAACGGGAGGTTGTCAAGCTTTTTTTATAGGAACACCGGTTACGCGCCGAACTTCTCCGCCCGGCCGGCGAGGTTGAGCAATATAGGTAGTACGTCGCGGCCGCGCAGGCGGCCGGCGCCGCCCGTGGCCGCGGGCCTTTCGCCGTAAGACGCTACGCCGTCCGGCCGCACGCCCGGGCCCGAGAACACGACCGGGACCGTATCGCCGCTGTGGTCGCGGACCGCGACCGGCGTCGCGTGGTCGGCGAGCAAGGCGAGGTGGCCGCCGGTCGGAAAGGCGTCGAGGAGAGGTTCTATCGCGGCGTCGACCCTCTCGACGAAGGCGACCTTGGCCGCGGCGTTGCCGTCGTGGCCGGCGACGTCGGCCCCCTTGACGTTGGCGAGGACGAGGTCGAATTTCTCCAGCGCGTCGGCCGTCGCGTTCATAAATGCGGCG
>CAZWAM010000138.1:0-2833 GCA_964631855.1 uncultured bacterium
TCGCGGCCCACGAGGACGCCGCGAGCGCCACCATCGCGATTAAGAATACTTTTTTAAACATATCCACTCCTCTCTTCGAATATAACCTCGCTCTTAGGAAGGGTTTAATCGTAACGTGAATTTAAATTAATTCTCTTAATTTATTATACCATACCCCGCCCAAAAAAGCAACCCCGGCCGCACCCGATAAAAACCCCTACGTCACGGCTAGTCTTTCATTCGGGGAAAGTTACCCATCGCCCGAAAACGCCTCGACGAACTTCTCCAAAGCTTCTCTCTTGGCGTCGGCGTCTTCCGTCGGGTCGTAGTACGCCACGAGGAGGAGCGGGCCGTTGGTCGCGACGGCGAATTCGCGCAATACGTCCATCGCCAACAGCTCGGCGTTGCGCTCGGCGCCGTACTCCCGGGCGAGGCCGTCATCCGCGAACGCGTACGCCTCGAGGATGACCTCGGCGCCGGTACTGCTGTAGACGGCGTGCCACACGCATCCCTCCGGGAATTCGCGTATGAGGTCGTTGCGGTTCTCGACGGGGATGCCGGCGGATTTAATTAACGTCTCCGCGCGCGCCGCCTCCGGGAAGATCAACTGCGCGGGCCGGCCCGTCTCCGGGGCGCCGGCCGCGTCCCCGCCCCTCTGGCACGCCGCTGCTACGACGGCACACGCAGCGAGTGTGATCGCGTAACGCTTCATTTCGCTCCCAACTCCTTTTTGACCCACGGCACCAGGCCGCCCGCCTCGAGAATGCCGACAACCTCCGGCGGCAGCGGCGCGAACTCGTAACTCGAGCCGTCCGCGGCCGTCAACTCGCCCGCCTCGAAATCGATGGTTATCTCGTCGCCGGCGTTTATATATGGTACCGCCTCGGGCGCCACTACCGTCGGCAGGCCGGCGTTGATGGCGTTGCGGAAGAAGATGCGCGCGAACGACGCCGCGACCACCGCGGCCACGCCCGCGTACTTCAGGCAAAGCGCCGCCTGCTCGCGGCTCGAGCCGCAGCCGAAGTTTTTACCGGCTACGACGATATCCCCCGGCCTAACGTTCTTCGCGAACGTCGGGTCCAGGTCCTCGAGAGCGTGGGAGGCGATTTCGCCCGGGTCCGTTACCGTATAAGTGTAACGCCCGGGGAAGATGACGTCGGTGTTGACGTCGTCGCCGTACCTCCAAACCTTACCTTTTATCATCCCTTCTGCCTCGCAACGACAACCACGTCGTCAACATCACGGCGCCGAGGCCGACGAAGAGTAAAATAGCCAGGACTACCAAGATGATTACGATTAAAAACACCAACGACTCCATACCCTCACGCCCTCACCGTCCGGGGGTCGGCAATCCTTCCGTATAAAGCCGAAGCTGCCGCGGTCGCCGGCGAACATAAATAAATCTCGGCTTCCGTCGAGCCCATGCGGCCGCGGAAGTTGCGGTTCGCGGTCGAGAGGCAAACCTCGCCCGCGGCCAGGATCCCCTCGTGCGCGCCGAGGCAAGGCCCGCAGCCCGGGTTCATAATTATGCAGCCCGCCTCGGCCAGCGTCGCCAGCGCGCCGATCCCCAGCGCCTCGAGGTAAACTGCCCGGCTCGCCGGGAAGACGAGGACGCGCACCCCCGGCGCGGCGCGCCGATTCCGCAGAATATTCGCCGCCACTACCAAATCGTCGACGCGGCCGTTGGTGCAGGTCCCGACGACAACCTGGTCCACGCGCGTCCCCGCGACCTCCGCAACAGGTACGACGTTGTCTACGTCGTGGGGGGCCGCTACCTGGGGCTCGAGGCCGGCGACGTCGTAACTTAGCGTACGCTCGTACGCGGCGCCGCCGTCCGGAAAGACCTCGTCGTACTCACGACGCGCGCGGCCGTCGAGGAAGGCCCGCGTCTTCTCGTCGGGGGCGACGTACGCGTTCTTGGCGCCCATCTCCGCGGCCATATTGCAGAGCGTCATCCGCCCCGACGGCGACGCCGCCGCCACCGTCGGCCCGGCGAACTCTACCGACTTGTACAGCGCGCCGTCGGCGCCCTGGTCGCCGATTATGTACAAAATCAAATCCTTTGCGTAAACGTCCGCGCAAAACTCGCCCGCTACGTCAACCCTTAGCGATTCGGGACACCGGAGCCATAACTTCCCCGTGGCGTAGAGGGCCGCCATCTCGGTCCGCCCTATGCCCGCGGCGAACGCGCCGAAAGCGCCGTACGACGTCGTATGGCTGTCGGCGCCCAGGATAAGTTCGCCCGGCAGCGCGAACCCCTGTTCCGCGAAGACCTGATGGCATATACCCTCGCCGACGTCGAAGAAATTCTCCACGCCGTTCTCCTCCACGAACTTGCGGATCTCGAGGTGGTTCTGGGCGTACTTCTCGGTGGCCGCGGGGACGCAGTGGTCCAGGACGATGACGGCCTTAGCCGGGTCTTTAATCCGCTTTAAGCCGAACTCGGCGAAGGTCTTCGCGATGGCCGCGGCGTTGTCGTGGGAGAGGAGCCGGTCGGGCTCGAGGACGACGATCTCGCCCGCGGCCACCGGCCGGCCCATCTTGCGCGAAAATATCTTTTCGGCGAACGTTTGCGCCTTACCACTCTTCACAATTTAAACGGCTCGAAGTTGATGAAGTCGGCGTAGTGGATTATTATCGCTTCCGGCGTCGCCCGGGCGCCCTCGCCCTCGCGGGCGTGGGTTGCGACGACGTGGGTTACTTCCGGGGGAAGGCCGAACTCGCAGCAGAGCGCGGCACCGGAGAACGGGTGCCGGAGCATGCGGCCGAAGCCGGCCTTTACGAACTTGCCGCCCTCCTCGCGGTACTCCAAGAGCTTGCCGACGTCGTGAAGAAGGCCCGCGGCGACCAGGTG
>CAZWAM010000138.1:2933-4113 GCA_964631855.1 uncultured bacterium
CTCTTTAATTTTATCTTCCATATCGAACCTCGAGCTAAGTCAAATGTCTCTCGCCCGGGCCGTCGTACGCCCACGCCGAGGGCTCGAGGCGCCGCATAGGCCGCTCGCGCGTCCGCTCCTCGACGACGTGCGCGAGCCACCCAGGCATCCGCGCCAATATGAAGAACGCGTTGGCGACGTACGGCTCGAAACCCAAGTCGAAGAGGCACGCGCCGATGGCGCCGTCGACGTTCAAGGGCAGCGCCTTACCTGTAACGTTTGCCAGCGCTGCTTCGAGCGCCCGCGCCATCGGGATACCCTCCTGCGCTAAGCCGAACTCCTCCGCCAGCGCGAAGAGCCGCGCCGCCCGGGGGTCGTCGTCGTGGAGGCGGTGGCCGAAACCCTCTACGCGGCGCCCCGCTTCGCCGTAGCGTTCGACCACCGCGGCCGCGGCCTCCTCGCGCGAGACGCCCTCCTCCTTCATATAGGCCACTGCCTCGGCGAGGGCCGTCATGCACCCCTCGACCGCGCCGCCGTGGAAGCGGTTGACGGCCAGGACGCCCGAGGCCAGCGCCGCGTTCACCGGCGCGCCGGTGGAGGCCGCCGCTCGAGCCGCCAGCGTCGACGGCGGCGTGACGCCGTGGTCTACCGACGACACCAGGATGGCGTCCAGCAGCCGTCCCTCCTCCGAAGACGGCAGCTCGCCCCGTAGCGCGAGCCACACGACCTCGGCGAACGACTTCCGGCCCATCAGCTCCTCGATGGGATAACCGCGGAGACGAATCCTGTTCGGCCCAACGTCCGTTATGCTCGTGAACCACTTATCGGCCATACGCCGCTCCTACGTAATACGAAACCGGCGAATATTTATCCCCGCTCGGGTGAATATACGACGCGGCCCTCGCGCATCGCGTGCTTAACTAGGGTGCTCTCCTCCCGGGCGCGGTTGAACTCCGCGGCCGTGTACACCACCATCTCGAGCGGCTCGCGGCCCTTGAGCTTTTCCCGGAAATATTTCTGGCGCTCTTTGAAGGGGAGGTCGCTCGCGGCGACGACGATAAGATTCAACTTCGAATCGGCTCGAGCGGTCCCCCGGGCGACGGCGCCGTGCACGACGACGGACTTCGCCCCCAACATCACGAGGCGCGGAACGAGAAAATGTATCTCCGCCTCCAGCTCGCGCTGCCGCGTTATTTTGGGG
>CAZWAM010000139.1:0-4041 GCA_964631855.1 uncultured bacterium
TCGGCGCAGCCGAGGCCAAAGCGGCAAAGACAGGTTTAAAACCCGCCCCTAGGGGAGTTCTCGGGCCGACTGGAAAGTCGGCCCCACAAAAGTCGGCCCCACAAAAGTCGGCCCCACAAAAGCCGCCCCCACTGAAGATAAAACCTGCCCCACAACACAAAACACCTTAACAAACCCCTCCAGTTATGTTAGATTAGCGCGCGGCCCGGGGGCCGCGTTTCGGCTATGCTCGAGTACGTCAACTGCAACCTCTGCGGCGCCGACGACTACGACGTCGTCTACCCGGCGACGGTGGACGAGTATACCATCGGCGACGTCGACCTCTACCGCCAGTCGGACCCCAACAACCTCAACTGCCGCATCGTCAAGTGCCGCGGGTGCGGCCTCGTCTACGCCAACCCGCGCGAGTCCGCCGAGCTTATGGCCGAGATATACCGCGACGTCGAGGACGACGTCTACCTCGAGCAGAAGCCGGCCAAGGACGCCTCCTACCGCTGGAACATCGAGCGCCTCGAGCGCTACATAACGGGAGGCCGCATCCTCGACGTGGGCTGCGGCCACGGCTTCTTCCTGTCGCTCTTGGAGCCGAGCCGGTGGGAGCGCTACGGCGTCGAGCCGACCGTCGCCGCGGCGCGCTACGGCTGCGAGAAGCTGGGCCTCGACATCCGGCCCGTCTTCCTCGCCGAGAACGACCTGCCGCGCGAGGGCCTCGACGTCGTGACGATGTTCCACGTCCTGGAGCACGTCGCCGACCCGAGGCGCGACTTGCAGTACGTATACGGCCTCTTGAAGCCGGGCGGCTACCTCTACGTCGAGTTCCCGGACGTCTCGAGCGTCTTCGCGCGCTGGCGGAAGCGGCGTTGGTGGTACGTAATGCGCTTCCACACATATTATTTCACCCGGGCGACGGCGACGCGGCTGTTGGCCGAGGCCGGCTTCGTCCCAGTGGACATCCACCAGCCGGTCAAGACCTGGACGCTGGGCTACCTCGCGCACAAGATGCGCGCCTACGGCGACTACCTCAACTTCGCCGAAAAGCTCACGCGCGCGCTCGGCCTGGCGAACGTTCCCCTTCGCATTAACCCCCGCGACATCTTAGGCATTATCGCCCGGAAGGACTAAGCCGGCGGATGGCGATATCGGTCAAACGCGCCGTCGCCGGCATGAGCCTTATAAATGTGGGCGCGATGGTCGGCGCGGCGGCGCAGGCCATCGTCGTCGCCCGCGCCTTCGGCACCGAGCGCGTCTACGACCTCTACCTGTTAATAGCGGTCCTTCCCGAAGTCCTCACGATATTCACGCAGAACCTTTACGCGGCGCTCTTGTTGCCGCTGTTCCACAAGCTGCAGGCCGAGCACGACGAGGCCGGCGCCTGGCGCCGAATATGGAACGTCTTCAACGTCTCACTCATGTTCTACGTCGGCGCCGCGGCCGCGATTTTCCTGTTGGCCCGTCCTATTGCCGGATGGCTCGTCGCCGACGCCTCCGCCGCGGAGCTCGACTACGCCGCGGCGCTCTTGCGCGTCTACGCGCCGGCGGTGGCGCTCTCGCTCGCGCTGCGGACCTTCCTCTCGCTGCATAATGCGCTCGAGTCCTTCGTCTTCCCGGCGCTTACGAACCTGGTGCCGCCGCTCTTCGTCGTGGCGTCGGTGCTGGCCTTCGCGCCGGCGCTCGGGCCGTTCGCCATTGCGCTGGGCGCGGTGGCCGCGGCGGCGACGCAGGTCCTCATCCTCACGACGCGCGTCATCACCAAGGGCCTCCGCTACTGGCGGCCCACGCTCGACGTACGCGCGCCGGCGGTGGCGCTCTTCTTCGCGTGGGCCGCGCCGCTGGCCTTCGGCGCCGCCGCGGAGCAGGTCCAGACGTTCATAGACCGCCAGGTCGCCGCGACGCTCGACGTCCCCGGGGCCATCGCCGCGCTCAAATACGGCTTCGTCCTCAGCAGCTTCACGATCGCGTTCTTCTCGGTGCCGCTCGCGCGCGTGACGTTCACCTATTTTTCCCGGGCCGCGGCTCGAGCCGCCCGCGGCGAAATCAACGAGCGCTTCAACCGCGTCCTGCGCCAGCTCGCGATCTTCTATATCCCGGCGTCCGTCGGCCTCGTCATCCTGGCGGAGCCGCTGATACGCTTCCTCTTCGTCGGCGGCAAGTTCGACGAGGCGTCTTTGGCGCTGGCGAGGCCGGCGGTCGCGGCCTACGCCGTCGGCCTCTTCTTCCTCGTCGCGATGAACCTGGTACGCTACGCCGCGTACTCGTATAAACGGTACCTGGGGTACTCGCTTATCGCGCTGGGCGCGGTCGTCGCGACGTACGCCTTCGACCGGGCCTTCGCGGCGCTGTGGGGCTACTGGGGAATAGCGCTCGCGCGGGGGGCGGTGGCGCTGTTGTGGTTCGCCGCGGTATACTTCTTTCTAACGCGGGCGGAGTATTTAAAATTGGAATGGCGGGTTGCGGCGACTGCCGCTCGAGCGCTGGTGGCCGCGGCGCCGATGGCGGCGCTCGTGTGGTGGCTATCGCGGCTCGAGTGGGGCATCGGCGGCCACCCGCGCCTCGAGCCGTTCGTCGTCGCGGTGGCGTCGGCCGCGGCGGGGGCGGCGTTGTATTTCATTTTAATGTTCGCGATGCGGGAGGGGGAAGTAACGGCCTTGTTTAAAAGCCTCATCGCGAAGTTCGGGCGCGGGCGGCCACCCACCGCGACGTAGCGCCGGGCTTCGCGTTCGGGCCGTGCCTTCGCGGCCGTGGGGATAAGGCGGGCCGACCTGAAGGTCGGCCCCTACTTTTAGGGCGTCGGGTGGTAACGGGCCGACAGGAATGTCGACCCTACCAACAGGTTTTATGGGTTCTTAGCGGGCCGACAGGAATGTCGACCCTACCAACAGGTTTTATGGGTTCTTAGCGGGCCGACCTGAAGGTCGGCCCCTACTTTTACTACGTTGCGACAAAAAAGAAGGTTGACAATCGTTGCGCCGTATTCTACCTTGCGGGTGCGAAGGGGGCTGAGATGGAAAAGGTATTTATTTGCGGGGTCGTAATTGCCCTTGGGCTCGCGTGCGGCGAGGACGAAGGCGACGGGGCCGTTTGGATATGTGACGCCGGCACTAAGCCGCACTGCGGCCCGGGGAATCTATTCGTTTTCTCGGGGGGCGGGGATATTTTCTATTGCGACGGCTCGGGCCGGCATCTAACGAGGGTTACCGATACGTTGTTGGTTTACGAAGACTGGCCGTTCTGGTCGCCCGACGGCGAGTATATCGTCTTCTCCGGCTTAGATAAACTAACGGCGGAGGAAGACATATACAAAATACGCAAGGATGGCACGGGCCTCAGCAGGCTGACGTATACGGGCGGAGCATGCCCGGCCTGGTCGCCGGACGGGCGGACCATCGCCTACACCGGCAAAGCGAACGGCGACATTTGGAAGGTCCCCGCGGAAGGCGGCAAGGCCGTGAGGTTGACAAGTTGGGGAAGATGCGGGCCGCCGTCGTGGTCACCGGGCGGCGAACGCATCGTTTTTTACGGCCCCAACCCCAAGGACCCGGTAGGCCCTTCATATATTTGGTATACGAGCGCCGACGGGACGAAGACCGGTAACTTTACGAAGGAATGGCAGGGCTACGGCGCGCGGGTGGCCTGGCGCCCGGGCGGCGAATGGCTTGCGGCGCAATCGAGGACCGAGGAGTTCCCGTGCGAGATTTATATGATAAACGTTAAGAGCGGCCGCTTTTACCAACTGACGCGCGAACCGAAGAAAGAGGACCAGTTCCAGTCGGGAGCTACTGAGCCAATGTGGTCCGAGGACGGCGGGGATATATATTTTCTTTCCGACCGCGGGCCGCGCGGCATATTCAAACTTGACGTAGTTCTATGAAAGGGGCGCGAATACCATATTAAGGGCCTTATAAGGTCGAGGTCGAGGTTTAAACGGGAAAGGCGTACGAAAATGAAAGGCCGCCCGGCGGGGCGGCGTTTTCGTTTCTGCCTTCCGCTACTTTATCTATACAACGCCTTGATGCGGCCCAGCGAGGCGGGCGCGACGGCCAT
>CAZWAM010000140.1:0-4013 GCA_964631855.1 uncultured bacterium
CCCCGCTCCTTGTCGACCTTGGTGGGGAGCTCTTCGCCGGCCAGGAATTTTTGGAAGTTATCCACGAAGAGCTTCGCCATACTTTCCCAATAATGGGGCGTGACGCCGGCGACGTGCGGCGAGATTATGACGTTATCGAGGTCGTAGAAGGGGTGGTCGGGGGGCAGCGGTTCGGTTTCGAAGACGTCCAGGCCGGCGCCGGCGACCCACCGGTGGCGGAGCGCCTCGAGCAACGTGTCTTCCCGCACCAGCGGCCCGCGGGCCACGTTTATCAGGTACGCCGTCTCCTTCATAAGGCGGAACTCGTCGACGCCTATTATGCCGCGGGTCTCAGCCGTCAGCGGTACGCACAGGACGACGAAGTCGGCGCGCGAGAGCAGCTTCGGGAGGCCGTCGGGCGTTAATACCTCGTCGACGTTCTCGACCTCGCCGCCGTGGCGGTTGACGCCGACGACCTGCATCCCGAAGGCCTTCCCGAGGCTCGCGACGGCGCGGCCTATATGGCCCAGGCCGACGACGCCCAGCGTCATGTCGCGCAGCTCGAGGATGCTGTAGACGACGTTCCGCCGCGCCCAACGGCGCTCGTGCTGGTTGGCGAAAGCGAGCGCGAGGCCCCGGGCGAAAGCCAGTATCATCGCAAAGGCGTGCTCGGCCACCGGCCACGCGTGGACCCCGACTGACGACGTAACCAACACGGGGCTGTCGACGAGCGCCGGGTGCAGCGCGTCGTCCACGCCCGCCATCGCGAAGTGGACCCATTTGAGTCGCTTGGCGCGGCGCAACAGCTCCGGCGCGAAGTGCCATACGATGGCGACGTCGACGTCGCTTATTTTGTCCTCGAAGTCTTTTTTCCCTAATGAACGTATCAGCCGGTAACTGTCGGGGGGGATGTCGGTAGCGGCGAGGGCGTCGCGAAGGGCGCTGTAGGGGTCGGCGTCGTGCGAGAGCGCAACGACGATGTTGAGCGACTCATCTTTTTTTCCGGCCATAGTTTCTCCGGTCTCCTTCGCGGCCTACTTCGTGAGGTTCCAAATGAAGTCGAAAAATTCGAGGTATTGCGCCGCGAGCTTGGCGTCGTCTATTACGACGACGTCCGTCATCGGCGACGGCGGCGCGTCCTCGATGAAGGGGTAGGAGCCGACGATAACTATTCGTTCGTCGAGGATGAGGAAGCGGTCGTAGAGGTTGAATTGGCTGCGGTCGTACATTACCTCGACGCCGCCGCTTTTGAGATAGTCGCCCACGGCTTGACCCACGAGTAAGTTTCGCCTGTCGCCGTCGACGACGACGCGAACGCGGCGCCCGCGCTTTGCCGCGAAGATGAGGGCGTCCGCCATGCTGTAGTCGGTGAAGCGGTCCATCGCGACGACGACGTCGTTTTCGGCCTCGCCGATGATTACGCGAAGTTTGTCCCGGACGGACACGTCCTGGCCGAACCAAACCTCGGCCGCGGCGTTAGCCGTGGCCGCGGACAAAGCAAACGAGAATATGACTGCCGGCAGCTTTTTCTTCATAATTCAATACCTCGGCGGAATATAGCATAATAAGGCCGGTAGCCGCAACGGCGATATAAAAGAAGGCCGCCTCCCGGCGGCTAAGTTGACGCCGTATGAACTATATTGGTTAAAAATCCGAAGCTTCGGGGGGTATTACGTATATAGTTTCGCTCACGTCGGCGCCGGCGTAGGAACCGATGGGGTGCCCTTTGGCCAGGAGACGTTCGCCCAAATCGCGCAGCGGCGGGCCGCCGATGCCCGGAAACGCGTGGTCGCCGACGTACACGGAACGGCCTTTACGCAATTCCGGGCGAATTAAATTCTCGATGCGGCGCGCGGCCTTTTTGCCGTCGCCGCCGAATACGTTGACGGCCCAATTCGGCGTTCGGGCCTTTTTCAAGCCGCCGAAGTACCGCGCGTGCGGTATCACCGGAAACGGGGCCAGGTACAAGAACGCGTCGCGGGGCACGAACTCGGCGAGCGCAACGCCCGCCCGGTAGTCCGCGTTCGCCTCGAGGCGCGTCCGGGGTTTTATGCCGTTGCGCCAGTTGACGTTCGTTATCCCCAGCCACGCCACCGCGAGGGCCAATAAGGATACACCGTACCACCGCCGCCCGCGGCCGGATACGGCGAGTGCGACCGCGACGAGGCAGCAGGCCGCGGGGACCAACCAAAAGTCCACGTAGTCCGGTATCCACCAAAGCGCGAAGACGGCATATAAGAGGGAGGAACCGGCGAGGAGGGCCAACGCCCGCCTTCCCGGGCCGCTGCCGAGCCAAAGCAACGAATTCGCTCCGCAAAAAACGACGCCGAGCCAGAGGGGTAGCGCGACGCGGAGATGGCGTATATCCGCTTTAATAAAGGGCGCCGCGAAATTGTCCCAAAAAGCGCCAACGTAAAACGCGCGAGCGAAGGCGCCGGAACCGGGCCCGAGGTTCCCCCAAGAAAGGCTGCCCCACCGTTTAAACAGGGTAAAAGCGAAAAACCAATCGCCGTATGCGCGCGGCGTCTCGAGGCGAAGGAGCGCCGCGGGAAAGGCGACGTAACCTATGCCAATAGCGGCCGCGTAGCCGGCCGCGAACGCGATTACGCGCCGCCGGGGCGCCGGCGCCGTTAAGATAACGTACGCCAGGGCCGCGGGCGCGAGAAGGAAATTAATTTGGTCGAACAGCGCGGCGCCCGCGCAAACTACGCCCGCGATGGCGGCTCGAGCCCCGCTTGCCCGCGTTGCCGTCGCCGTGACATAAAGCGCCACGAGGGCCGCGGCCGTTCCCGGCAAGTGTACACTCACGCCCGCCGCGGTTCCCCAATAACCCGCGGCAGTGGCGAGGCCGACGACGGCTAGCAACGACGCCCATCGCCGGGCGCCGAGCCGACGGCACAGCGCGAACATAAAAAACACGCCCACCCCGCCAGCCAGAGCGTTTACGAAGTGCATCGCGGCCACGGCGCGGCCGCCGAATCCGAAAAGGCGCGCGCCCGCGTACGCCAACCAACAAGTTGGATTGTACAGGAGATGGTGGGGATGGAGTAGGCGTTTCGCCGTTCCGCCCTCGACCGCCTCGGCGTAGAATAGGGGGTCGAAGCCGTAGAAGACGTTCCGGGCGCTCAGGTACAGTATAAAAGCGGCCAGGCCCAGGCCGGCGCCCAAAATCCAATCGAAGCGAGGGCCCGCGTCGCGGGCGGCTTCGCTTAGGCGTTCCAGCTTGCGTTTGGCGGCGTCGGCTTTTTTCATTTTTTTAAGAGGTATAATTAGAATATAACACAGCGGCGCGCGTCGCCGCAACGGCGATATTAGAACGCGTACGCGTTATAATTTTTTATTATGACAAATTTGGTTATTTATTAAAAAATATGCTTGATAAAATATAATTTTTTTGTATAATAAAATTAAAAGAGGGGATGCATTATGCGTGCGAGATATTTTATAAACGCGTTTCTCGCCGTCGGTTTATCTTACCCCGGCGTGACGTACGCGGTCGGCCTCGCGGTAGGCGTTTTCGGCGGGTGGGCCGTGCCGACGGGCGACATGGCTGCCGAAGAGGGTTTTGACTTGAGGGCGAGCACGGCGTTAGGTGTTAGGGCGTTTTTTGATATTCACAAGTCCGTAGGCGCCGAATTAGCCGGGGCGTATAACTTCAATTACCCAGCTCGGACAAAGGAATACCAATGGGCGGAGATTACCGAACTTTTACCGATTAACGTAGGGGCATATTATAAGATGGCCGTTGGAAATTTCGGCTTTTCGCCCGGCGCGGGCGTGGGTTATTATTTCTTAAAGACGAAGCTCATCGGTACGATGAGGGATCCCGGGTTCGGGGATATACGTTTCCCAACCAAAGTAAATATTAATACCCCGGGCATATACGCCGGCGGGGGTATCTCGTACGTCTTAGGCAAATGTACTTTAGCCGTTACCCCTCGATTCCATTACGTTTTTAATAGCGGCACGTACGACGGGGCCGTCGAATACGGGGGCGGACGGACCGTTCCCGTTAATAAAGATTGGGACGATTC
>CAZWAM010000141.1:0-3860 GCA_964631855.1 uncultured bacterium
GATTTCAAATCCGCTGCCATACCGTTAGGCGAGCCCTCCGGGACGTTTAATGATAACGGAAACGCCGGCCGGCGTCAAGGCGTTTCAAATCCCCCGATGAGTTAAAGTATTTACTTCCCTACGGATTGATATTAAAATCCCGCCCGAAGGTTTTCCGTGATATGAAACACTTCCTCGAGGTAGTTAACCTCACCAAGAGGTTCGGCGGCATAACCGCGGTCGACGAGCTGAGCTTCGCCGTCGCCGCGGGCGAGGTCTTCGGCTTCCTGGGCCGCAACGGCGCCGGCAAGACGACGACCATCAAGGTCGCGCTGGACCTCGTGAAGCCGACGCGAGGCGAGGTCCGCCTCTTCGGCGACGATTGGCGGGACCCGGAGGTCCGGCGCCGCGTAGGGTACCTGCCCGAGTTCCCGGTCCGTTATCCGTACTTGACGCCGCGGCGGTACTTGCGCTTTGCGGCGTGGCTCTTCGGCCTGCCTCGAGCCGAGGCGGCGCGCCGCGCCGACGAATTGCTCGCCCGCGTCGAGCTGGACGACGCCGCCGACCGGAAGATGGCCGGCTTCTCCAAGGGGATGCTCCAGCGCGTGGGCCTGGCGCAGGCGCTCGTTAATGAGCCCGACCTCCTCTTCCTCGACGAGCCGACCGCGGGCCTCGACCCCCTTGGCCACCGCCTCGTCAAGGAGCTGGTGCGCGACTACGCGGCGCGCGGCAAAGCCGTCGTCGTGAGCTCCCACATCCTGGCCGAAATCGAGGCGCAGTGTTCGCGCGTCGCCATCATTGACGAGGGGCGGCTGGTGGCCGAGGGCAAGCTCGGCGAGCTCTTGAGGCCGACCGACGTTGTGGAAGTCGAGCTGGAGGGGCCCGTAGCCGCGGCGCGCGTAGTTTTCGGGAAGATCTCGAGCGCCGCCCAGGCCAACGGTAACCGCTTCGTCCTGACGCTCTTCCCCGGAAAGGAGGCGTCGGACGTTTCGAGGGCCGCGGCCGGGGCGGGATGCGTCGTTACGGCGTTGACGACGCGGCGCCGGAGCCTGGAGGATTTGTTCGTGTCCGTTGTGAAAAGTTCCGGGGAGGACGCGGCGGCGTGACGGTCTGGCTTGTAGCCTGGGAGTTTTTTAAACGGTCCTTCTCGCCGCGGATGCTCGTCGTGCTCGGCGTCGTCGGCATTTTGTTCCTCATCGTGGCCGGGTGTCTTTTCGGCGCGCAGCTCTATAGCGGCGGCCACGTCTACCGCGCCGGGGAGCAGGCGGCACTCGCCCGGGGGGCTTCGTACCATATCGCCGTCGCCTGGGGAATATTGTTCGCGACGATGCTGGCAATGGGGGCCGCGTCGCGGCCGCTCGACGACGGCCGCGCGGCGTTCCTGTTGTCTAAGCCGGTGCGGCGCTCGCACGTTTTGCTGGGGCAACTCTTGGGCGTATTCCTTGGCGCGCTCGCCGCGGCGGCGGCACTTGCGTTATTGGCGTCCGCGCTGTCGCTTGTGCGGGCGCACGTTTTCCCGTGGACGCTCTGGCTCGGCTTGGGAGTCGCGTCGCTCTCGTTCGCGCTCGTCGTCGCGCTCGTCGCGTTCTTCAGTATGTTCTTGCCGCGCGTCGTCGCCGGCATGTTGGGGATAATATTTTACGTGGCGAGCTTCCCGGCCGCGTTTAGTACGGTACGCAACTTCATGACCGGCGGGTATGGCGACGCCGGCCTTAAGTTCCCCTGGTACGTAAGGTGGGGCGCCGAGGCTTATTTCGCCGCGGTGCCCCCTATAGCGGAGGTCCAACTGCGCGCCGGCGAGCTGTTGAAACTGCAGCGTTGGGATGTCGACGGCTGGTTGACGGTCGCGACCGCCGCGGCCTACGTCGTCCTCCTCATCGTCGCGACGTGGGCCCTCTACGCCCGGCGGGACGTTTGACGCCTTGACGTTAAAAAATTAAAAGGGCGGCGTTCGGCGCCGCCCTATTTTCGTGGCATTTTTTTATTTAACGACGGCCAATTTCGCCGCCCCCTCGGCCTGGGGCGTCGAGACGCGGTAGATATAGATGCCGGGAGTCAACGTTTCCGTAAATAGCTCCCACGCGGCCCCGCCCGGGGAGCACGCGCGTACGTCCCGAGAAATTTTCCGGCCGCTGAGGTCGTAGAGCTCGAGCGTCACCGCGCTCGCCGTAGTCAGCTCGAAGGTTATAACGGTCGTACGCGTCGCCGGGTTGGGTTTGGCGCCTACGAGGCGGAGCGCTTTGACGGCGCCCAGCGCCGCCGCCTCCACCGGCCCGGCCAGCTCGCCGCGGCCTTTCGCGTCCACCGCCTCGAGCCAGTAGCGGTACCGCTCGCCGATCTCGACGTCCTCATCTATGTAGCAATAAGGAGAACGGCCGCGGATTAACTCGCCGTTCAGTTTGGCGCGAGGCGCGTATCGCCCCTCGTCGCCCCTCTCGCGGTATAGGTTAAAGCCGGCGTAGCTAACCGTCGTAGCCCAGCGGAGCGCTATCGCGCCGTCGGCCGGGACAGCTTTGAAGTACGACAGCTCAACGCCGACCTCGCCGGTCCCCTCCGTAAGCGTCACGTACTTATTCGAGCCCAGGTTGTACCAGGCTTCGACGCGGCCCGAAGGCCACCACGCCGTTACGCGCGAGGCGTTGGTCGCGGTCCCCAGGCCGAACTCGAGTTCGAAGCTGTCGCTGTCGCCCATGCCGTGGCCGCCGTCCACCTGGGCGTACTCGCAGCTCGAGGCGAAGTCGCACCGGGCCCGCGCGCCCACCGCCTTCTTGTTGGAATTAGTGCCGACGAGCCGTGCCACGAGCCAGCGGTTGGTAACGCCGTCGCACCTGAGCAGCTTGTTGCCGAAGTGCGTCGCGAGGTAGACGTCTATGTCGCCGTCGCCGTCGTAGTCGCCGAAGGCCGTCCCGAAGGGGTCCATCGGCTGAGCGATGTTGATTTGACCGGCAATATCGGTGAAGGTCTCGTTGCCGTTGTTCCGGTAGAGGCGGTTGGGGTTGACGTGGTTCGAGGAGAAGAGGTCGACTAAGCCGTCGTAGTCGATGTCGAGGAAGGTGGCGGTGCGGCCGTCGCCCACGTCGCCGACGCCGGCGCTATACGTGATGTCTTTGAACTTCCCGTTACCGAGGTTTTTATATAACTTGTTGGAGGGGCTGCTGATATTGACGCTGTAGAGGTCGAAGAGACCGTCGCCGTTGAAGTCGCCGGCGCAGACGCCCGACGTACGGCTCGCGTCCGCGACCCCCGCCGAAGCCCCTACTTCCTCGAACGTGCCGTTCTTCTTGTTATGGTAGAGGAGGTTGGCGCCGCCGGACACGCCTATATAGCAATCCTGCCAGCCGTCGTTGTCGTAGTCGAGCCAGGCGCAAGAGCGGCCGCCGCTCGCGATGTTCGCAGCCGCGGCGCGCTCCTCGAAGGTCCCGTTGCCCTTGTTGCGGAAGAGGTAGTTGGTGCTGCTCGTTTGGAAGAGGTCGAGGTGGCCGTCGTTGTCGTAGTCGACCCAGGCGCAGCGCCAACCGTACGTCCCGAAGATGCCGGCCTGCGAGCTTACGTCCTCGAACTGCATGTTGCCCTTGTTGCGGAAGAGGCGCGTTTGCTTGTAGCCGAACGATATGGTCGCGACGTCGGCTCGGCCGTCGTTGTCGTAGTCGCCGATGGCGAAGTTGCGCGCCTCGTCCGTTATGCCGGAGCTGCTCGAGACGTCCGTGAACCTCGAGCCGTCGTTGCGGAAGAGGAAGATCCGCATCCCCGAGCTCGAGTTGGAAACTATTAGGTCCAGGTCGCCGTCGCCGTCGAAGTCGGCCCAGCCGGCGCCGCTGCCGAGGCCGGCGACGATAACGCCCATTTGCGAGGTTACGTCGGTGTACATTTGGGCCGCGAAG
>CAZWAM010000142.1:0-3730 GCA_964631855.1 uncultured bacterium
GACCTCGAGCGCTTCGAGCGCAACGTCGGCGCGCTGCTGCAGTATCCGGCGCGGGCCGCGGCGATATTCCTCGCGATAGCAGGGGCTGTCGCGTTAGGCCTGACGTTCCTCAACTTGCCCGTCGGCCTCGTCGCCGTCGCCGCCGGCGTCGCCGTAGGTTCGTTGCTCTTCGCCCGCACGAAGGTTTTGCTTATCGCGTTCTTCGTCGTAGCGCTTGCAATAGTGCCGTTCGTCGTCCGCGACCAATACTGGCTGCGCGTCACCGTTACGATAGGCATCTACGCCATCCTCGCGCTCGGCCTCAACGTCATCGTCGGCTTCGCCGGCGTCCTCGACCTCGGCTTCGTCGCCTTCTACGGCATCGGCGCGTATACCGCGGCCTTGCTTATGCTCAAGTGCGGCTGGTCGTTCTGGGCCGCGCTGCCGGTAGCGACGGCCGCCGGGGCGCTCTTGGGCTTACTCCGCGGCCTGCCGACGCTCCGCCTCTCCGGCGACTACCTCGCCATCGTGACGCTCGGCTTCGGCGAGATCGTGCGCCTTACGTTCACTAACTGGGTCGGCCTGACCAACGGCCCGATGGGCCTGCGCGGCATCGAGCCGCCCAAGATAGGCTCGTTCTCCTTCGGCTTCGACGCCGCCCGGGGCGGCTACATGCGCTACTACTTCCTGGTTTTAGTGTTGCTGGCGCTCGCGGTCTACGTCGTCTATCGCCTTCGCCGTTCGCGAACCGGGCGGGCGCTCTTGGCCATCCGCGACAACGAGACCGCCGCGGCGGCGATGGGCGTACACCTTTCCCGGTATAAGGCGCTGGCGTACGCGTTGGGCGCGGCTTTCGGCGGCGCCGCGGGCGCGTTCTTCGTCTCCTTCAACCTCTTCGTCTCGCCGAACTCGTTCGTCTTCTTCGAGTCGGCGATCGTGCTGTGTATGGTCGTAGTGGGCGGCATGGGCTCGATTCCGGGCGTGATACTGGGGGCCGCCATCCTCGCGTCGTTCCCGGAGCTGTTGCGCTTTCTCGCGGAGTTCCGCTACCTCATCTTCGGCGCGCTGATGGTTGCGGTGGCGGTCTTCAGGCCGCGGGGCCTGATGAAGGCTTAGCCGTTAAAAATTTGACAGCGCGCGGGCGATATCTTAAAATCGCGGAGGGTTGCGGACGTTATGGTTAAAAAACTGACTTTCTTTATTTTATTGGCCGCGGCACCGGCGTGGGCCGGGGGCCTCCCGGAGGAATACAGACCCAAGGCCGCGCCGCCCGCCAAGCCTGCCGAAGAAGAGAAGCTCCCTCGCCTCGAGAAGCCGGCCGCGCCCGTACCCGGCGCCGCGTTGCACGACGTTCGCGTCGTCTTCGACGTCGGCGGCGTGGCCGCGGTAGATATCCCGGCGGCGACGGCAAAACTCTTGCCGGTTTTGGAGCGGCGTGCCGGCGGCCTCGCCAGGCGCTACGGCGTCGAGCGGGGCCCGGGCGAGGGCCGGATAACGGTAAAGCTCAAGGGCTGCCCGGACCCGGCGCGCGCGCTCGAGATACTTGCGGCGCCCGGGCTGCTGGAGTTCCAGGCGCTGGCCGCGCGGGACGAATTCGTAAGGCTCATCGCGGCCGCGGGTTGGCCCACCGATGAGCTCCTGCCGTACGAGTCGCCGAACGTCGTCCTGGTCGCCGCGGCGGACCGGGCCGGCCTACAGGAGGCTTTGCGGGGCGCGCTCGAGCCGGGGCAGAGGGCGTTGTGGACGCGGCGGCTCGAGTCCGAACAGCAGGGAAGCGTATACAAGGCCGCGCTCGCGACGGGCGACGGCATGGCCGTAACGGGGATTATCGACGCGGCCGCGGTCGTAGACCCCGTAACCGGCGAACCGGCGGTGAACTTCGACCTGGATGACCGCGACGGGACCATCTTTTCCGGCCTTACGGGCCGCCACCTGGGCGAAGCTTTGGGCGTGGTCTTCGACGACGAGTTATTCTATACGCCGCGCGTAAAGGAGCAGACCTTCCGGCGCGGCGCGATTACGGGCGATTTGGACGAGGGGCGCGCGCGAGACATAGCTTTGCTCCTTTCGTCCGGCTCGCTGCCGGCGACGTTGACGCCCGTTGAATATTACGTGGACGGCGAAAGCCGCCCGATTCCTCAGCCGTCGAAATGACGGCTTCCGGGAGGTAATGTACTTTGCGTTATCGCTCGGCCTTTCGCGCGACGCTTATCATAGTCATCGCCGTTCTCGCTCTCCTCTACGTTTGCCCGACGATCAACTTTTACCGGTGGTGGCAGGACGAATACGGCGAGGACCATTTCGTCCTCAATTGGCCCGGCGGGTACGTGACGGAGTTCCCGGGGTGGCTCGCGCCCGTCGGGCGAGTCTTGCCGAAGCGGGCCGTGAAGCTCGGCCTCGACCTCAAGGGCGGCATATATCTCGTCTACGAGGTCGACGACACCGGCCTCTCGGAAAAAGAGCTCCGCGACGCCGTCAACTTGACGGTGGAGATCATCCGCAAGCGTGTCGACGAACTGGGCGTCACCGAGCCCGAAATTCTGAGCGAAGGCCGGAACCGCATCGTCGTCAAGCTGCCCGGAATCAAGGACCCGGGACGCGCCAAGGACCTCATCGGCACCACGGCCCTTCTCGAGTTCAAGCTGGTCAACCCCACCGACGCCTTATACAAATTAATGCAGGAGTACGACCGCCTCAAGGGGGAGGCGGCCGCCGGCGGCAAGTTCGTCTCCTTGGGCGATAAAATCCAGACGATTCGCGGCGATACGGTCTGCTACGGCGAGGATTACGAAAAGGTTAAAATGCTTTTCGCCGAGGCGGGCAAGATGGGCCTCGTGCCCGACGGCTGGATAATCGCCTATTCCAACGCCATGCGCGCCGAGGACGACGACGTTTACCTCGAGCTCGGCGGGCCTTACCGGAAGGTATACCTCGTGACGGAGGAGACGCCCATCACGGGCAAATATTTGCGCAGCGCCCAGATGAGCTACGACCAATACGGCAAGCCCAACGTCGAGTTCAAGTGGGATAGCGGGGGCGCGCGCATCTTCGGCGAGCTCACCGGGGAACATATCAGAGAGAATCTGGCCATCCTGCTCGACGCTTTCGTCCAGTCGGCGCCCGTCATCCAGTCCCGCATCACGACGCAGGGCGAGATTACGGGCAACTTTACGAGCGAGGAGGCCTCGGACCTGGCGCTCGTCCTCCGCTCGGGCGCGCTGCCCGCGAAGCTGTGGCAGATCCAGGAGCAGGTCGTCGGGCCGTCGCTGGGGCGCGACGCCATCCGCAACGGCGTCATCGCCTTGCTCATCGCCTTCGCCATCATCGTCTTCCTTACCATATTCTACTATCACCTCGCGGGAATAGTCGCCGACCTCGCGCTCCTCTTCAACCTCGTTATTGTCGTCTCGGTTATGGTCCTGTTGCACGCGACGCTTACGCTGCCCGGCATTGCCGGCCTGATACTCTCGGTCGCGATGGCCATAGACGCCAACGTCCTGATATACGAGCGCATCCGGGAGGAGCTGCGTTCGGGGAAGACGGTCAAGGCCGCGGTGGACACCGGCTACCGCCGGGCCTTACTGACCATATTCGACTCCAACATAACGACCGTCATCGCGGCCATCTTCCTCTACCTCTTCGGGACGGGCCCCGTGCGCGGCTTCGCGGTAACGCTTACCATCGGCATCCTCGCGTCGATGTTCACGGCCATCGTCGTGACCAAGTCCATCTTCGACTACTTCACGGGCCG
>CAZWAM010000143.1:0-1934 GCA_964631855.1 uncultured bacterium
GGCTCGGACCACTGCCCGATAGGCCTGGACGTGGACGTGTGATGCAAACCAGATTGTACGTATACGCCGTCGTCGTGTGGTTGGTTTTGGCCGTCGTAGCTATCCTTAACGGCGCCCTCCGAAATTATACGTACGTTCACCTGGTGGGGGAGCAGACCGCCCACCTAATCAGTTCGTTAATATTAATCGGCCTCTTGTTTTTGATAACGTACGTGTTCTTGCGCGTGGTGCGACGCGACTACGACTTAGTTGACCTTGTAGTCGTCGGCGCGATTTGGCTGGTGCTGACCATAGCCTTCGAGTTCCTCTTCGGCCACTACGTCGCGGGGCACTCGTGGGAGCGCTTACTCGCGGAATACAATATCTTAAAAGGGCGCGTGTGGGTCTTGGTTTTGCTCGCGGTTTTTTTAGCGCCGCTGATTATGGGTCGGCCGGCCAAACTCGGGAAATAAGAGTAGCATTACGGACCCCGCGGCTATTAAGGATAAGGACCGGGCCCGGGCGCAAGTGTGCGTGGAGTGCTCGGTATGCAGCCGCGCGCGCGAGAAGCAGCGCGGCCTCGCGTACTGGTTCGTGAAGAAAGTCGACCGTCGGCTCTGCCCTTATTGCCGGGCGTACGAGAGGGTTTACGGCCGTAAGGCCCACGAGCCGATACCCGTGGAGGACGCGTAGGCTGCTGCCCAAGTCGGCGCGGGAGGCGACGTGGCCGTTTGGTTACAATTCATCGCTTGCACCGGCGTTATCGTTTACGCTGGCTCGAGGCTGTCGAAATACGGCGACATCATCGCCGAGAAGACGGGCCTCGGCCGCCTGTGGATAGGCGCGCTGCTATTGGCCGCGGTAACTTCTTTACCCGAGCTTATCTCGGGCGTGGCCGCGGTTACCATTTTCGACTTAGCCGACATAGCGGTCGGCGGCGTCCTCGGCAGCTGCATGTTTAATATCCTCATCCTGTCGCTGGTCGACGCGATGACGGGGCGGAAGCCGATATACACCGGCGTGAACGAAGGCCACGTGATCTCCGCGGGCTTCGGCGTCCTCCTTTTGGGTTTGATCGCTGTCAACGTATACGTCGGTGGCGTGTTTCCGACCGTCGGTTGGATATGCGTCTTCAGCTTCTTGTACTTCGCGCTGTACGTCGTCGCGATGCGCGTCGTTTTCCTTTACAACAAAAGGCGCATCGCCGCGGTCGTGAGGGAGATGGCCGAGGAGCTCCGTTACGAGGACGTAACGGCGGCCCGGGCGTACGCGCTGTACGGCGTCAACGCCGTCTTGATCGTGGCCGTCGCCGCTTACCTGCCGCATATCGGCGAGCGTATCGCCGCGATGACCGGCTTCGGCCAAACGTTCGTGGGCAGCTTCTTCATCGCGCTCTCGACGTCGCTGCCGGAGCTCGTCGTCACCGTTGCCGCGATCCGGTTGGGCGCGGTGGACCTGGCGCTGGGCAACCTCTTTGGCAGCAACCTCTTCAACATAGCCGTATTGGCGATCGAGGATTTTTTATATACCAAGGGGCCGCTCTTGGCCTCGGCGTCGCCCAACCACGTCGTGACCGCCGGGGCCGCGATCGCGATGACCGCGGCCGCCATCGTCGGCCTAACGTACCGTACTATTAAAAGGCCCTTCTTCCTCGCCTGGGACTCGATGGGGATCCTGGCGCTTTATTTCGTAGGCCAGGTAATCCTGTACGTGTTGAGGTGAATTGAGCCCGGCCGGCGCCGGGGCTCGAGCGTATCGAGTAACCGAGGAATCGCGCACCTTGAACCGGAATAATTTAATTAGGGCAGTCTTGGCCGCGTCGGTCGTCGTCGCGGCGCTGGCGTATTTTTTCGTCGTGGTCCCCCGCATTATATACGCCTCCGCCGGCATAAAGACGAAGACCGTCGCCGTGGACTTCGACGACCTTGCCGGCGCCGTATTCGTGAAGGTGGGGA
>CAZWAM010000143.1:2034-3726 GCA_964631855.1 uncultured bacterium
ACCGTCGCCGTGGACTTCGACGACCTTGCCGGCGCCGTATTCGTGAAGGTGGGGAGGGGTTGCGAGGACCTATATCTCGAGCCGGAATCGCTCCGGATATACGTTACCGACCGCCGGGGTAATATTCATTTGGTCGACGGGCCGTCGCGCGGGGCCCTGGGGGTCGTTAAGTCGGCGGCGTTGGGCCGCAGTTCCGCGTTCGGCTTAGCCGAAAGCCCGTACGGTGTCCTGTACGTCGCCGCGTGCGACGACGGCTGGCTCGAGCGGGGCGGCGGGATATTTCGGGTGGACAAGGAGCTGGAGAGCGCGGAGAAAATAGCGGGGTATTTTCCGGGCTTGAACGGCCTCGCCTTCGACGGCCGGGGCAACCTGTTCTTCGCGGTCAGCAACGTGAGTTTCTTAGAAGGGAAGGGCGTTATTTACAGAATGAGGCGCTTGCGCGGCGGCGGATATGCCGCGCCAAAGATTTTTTTGCCGGACAGGAGGTGCGTCGACGGCATTTACTACGCCGCGGAAGAAGGCCGAGTATATTTTACGGAACCCTTTAGCGGCGTTTCCGCATTTAACCCGAGAACCACGGGCGTGGAAGCGGTGCTCGGCAAGACGAGCGTCGTGGAGGCTTTCGGCGATCTATGCGTGGACGCGAGCGGCGGCTTGTGGATTGCGGACCCGGCGGGGGGATTTATAAAATACTACGACCCCGGGAAGAGGGAGCTCACGAGGTATAAAATTAAAGGCTTAGGCCGACCGTCGTCGTGCCGGATTCGCCTCGAGGGCGGCGAGGAGATTCTATACGTGACGGAAATAAAAAAGGGTCGCGGCCTCGGCGGCCTCCTTTCCAAGAACTACGACGGCCGGGGCGTGGCCGTCATCCCGGCGAAAGCGCTCCGGGAGGCGGAGGTGGGGGAATGACGGCCGGCGTAGGTAGAATAACGCCGGCGGCGTCCGCCGACGAGCTGCCGCACCTCCGCGAGCTCTTTTTGGAGTACGCCGCTTCGCTGGGGTTCGACCTATGCTTCCAGGATTTCGAGCAAGAGTTGGCGGCGCTGCCGGGCGACTACGCGCCGCCCCAAGGGTGCCTACTCCTCGCGGAGTCCGAGGGCCGGGCGGCGGGCTGCGTGGCGCTCAGGCCGCTCGAGGCGGGAATATGCGAGATGAAGCGGCTATACGTCCGGCCGGCGTTCCGGGGGCGGGGGATAGGCCGTAAGTTGGCCGAGGCTGTAATCGAGGAGGCGCGGCGAATAGGCTACGAGCGGATGCGGCTGGATACGGTTCCCGCGATGAGGGAGGCGAACGCCCTCTACGACGCCCTCGGCTTCCGCGAAATCGCACCCTATCGCCATAACCCTATTGAGCGCGCGAGGTATATGGAGCTCGTCTTATGACGCCGCGGGATGCGCCGGTCACGGAAATTATCCGCGCGCGCTCGTCGTGGCGCAGCTACGACGGCCGGCCCCTCGGGGCGGAAGACCGGGGGCGCCTCGAGGAGTTTATCGCGGCGCTCGAGGCGGGCCCTTTCGGCGGCCGCGTTCGCCTCGAGCTCGTAGAAGCTTCCGAGGGGGACCGCGCCGAACTGAAGAAGCTGGGGACGTACGGTATGGTTCGCGGCGCGCGGACCTTCCTCGCCGGAGCGATAAAACAGCGGCTTAGGGATATGGAGGACTACGGCTACGTCTTCGAGCGCGCGGTCCT
>CAZWAM010000144.1:0-3572 GCA_964631855.1 uncultured bacterium
CTGGGAGGGGCGGTATTCCTCGTCCCCGCGGTCGCGGCGGCGATTTACTATTTCGTAAAAAGGAAGTAGCGGCGCCTCGCGTCTCAAAGGGCGCGACGAACGAACCCGGCCAGAAGCCGGGTTTATTCAGGGGTCGGCGTAAGTCCTTGGACGGGAATAAGCCTAAGGGGGAGGGCCGTGCCCGCACCCGCACGAGGGGTCGCTCTCGGCCAATTCGCCGCGCGCGAACTTGGCGGCGATATCGTCGAGGGCCGTTTCGTTTACGAAGACAACGTCGATCCCCATAGCCCCGCAGGCCTCCTCGGCGCGGCGGCCCATGCCTTTGCAAATCAGAACGTCGACGCCGGCGAGCGCTTCCTCGAAATCGCCACCCGCGCCCCGGGCCGGCCGGTGCCCGGGGTCGTGTTGACCTGCGCCGTGGCGTACGTGGACGTTGGGCCGGTACTCGACAAACTCGGCCTCGCGCGCGGCCGCTTCGTAAATGGCGAATTCGGCCGCCCGGCCAAAGTGCGCCGCGAGGCTTTTACGGTCGTCGGTAGGCATCGCGATCTTCATACCGAGCACCCCCGGGTCATACACCTCCGCCGTTGGGTTATTGTTTTTTGGATTTTTGGCTCGCGCGTTGGCCCCGGCCTCGGCCGGCAAGCCCCGGCGCCGGGCCACAACCCTCCCGCGGGCCGCCCGCGTCCGCGCGGTGGAGGAGGCCCCCGCACTCCGGGCACTTCATATCCCGGCCCGTACCCCCGGTCCCGTGGGGAACCTCGAACTCGTGGCCGCACGCCGCACATTTAAACTTCCGCATAGTATACCTCCGTGGTTCGTTAGGTCCGATGCTCTTTACGAAACGGGCACGTCCTGCATACCTCGCGGCCTCGCCGGCAGCAGGCGCGTATCCTCTCCCAACAAGGCGACGGGCCGCGGCGCGCCGGACACACCTTTCGTTCCTCCGCGCTGCACCCGCGGATTTCCCAGCAACCCTCGTAGCTTAGAAGCCGCACGAGAGCCGGGATGCTGATTTTCTGTTCGTGTACGATAGACCTTAAGCAATTGAGCCAGGCGAGGTCGGCGGCCGAATAGTACCGACGGCCGCGCCGGCGAGAAGGTTCGACAAGGCCAGCTTGTTCGTAGAGGCGAAGGGTGCGCGGGTGAACGCCCAGCGCGTCCGCGGCGACGCCGATGGGGACCGACTCGATCTCTATATCTGCCATCTTGAACACTGGATTTTATATTAAATATATAAATTATAATTGTCAAGTAAAAAACACGCGTGCCGCATAAGAGGCCGGCTCGCGCGGTCCTGCGCCGTCGGCTGCGTTCCGCAATATGATTTTATTTATCGGCGCCGTTATGCTAATATTTAAATAATGGCTTCCGCTTACCGAAAGCCGTTAATCGTCCAGTCGGACCGGACCCTGTTTCTGGAGGTCGACCACCCCCTGCACGAGGAGGTCCGCGACCGTCTGTTGCCGTTCGCGGAGCTCGTCAAGAGCCCGGAGCACGTGCACACCTACCGCGTCACGCCGATATCGCTTTGGAACGCCGCGGCCGCGGGCCTCGGCGCGGACGACATCGTCGGTGCGTTGAGAGAGTACAGCCGTTACGACGTTCCCGCCATAATCGAACGGTTGGTTTGCGACCAGCTAAGCCGCTACGGTAAGGTGAAGTTGTTGCGCGACGACGACGGCTACTACCTGGACGTCGACGAGGACGTCTTGCTCGCGCAGATAATGAACAACCGGAAGGTGGCGTCATATTTCGAGGGGGGCGTCTTCGACGCCAGAAAAGTACGCCTCAAGGAGTACGCGCGGGGGCACGTAAAGAGCGCGTTGATCCGCTTCGGCATTCCCGTCGAGGATTTGGCCGGGTACGTCGAGGGCGCTCCTTTGGAAATCGCGTTGCGCGGGCGACGCGCCGCCACCGGCGAACCGATCGTCGTCCGCGACTATCAACGGGCCGCGGCGGAAGCTTTTTACCGGGCGGGCTCCGCCGCGGGCGGCTCGGGCGTGGTCGTGCTACCTTGCGGCGCGGGGAAAACCATCGTCGGCATGGTCGCGATGGCCGAAGTCGGCGTCCAGACGCTCATCCTCGTGACCAACGTCACCGCGGTGCACCAGTGGAAAGAAGAACTTTTGGACAAGACGATGCTCGCGGCGGGGGACATCGGCGAATACACGGGCATGGCCAAGGAAAGGCGGCCGGTTACGGTAGCGACCTATCAGATCCTGGTTTGGCGGCCTACCAAAAAAGGCCCGTTTCCCCATTTCAAACTTTTCAACGAGCGCGACTGGGGTCTGATTATATATGACGAAGTCCACCTGTTGCCGGCGCCGGTTTTCCGAATAACGGCGGAGATACAAGCCCGCCGCAGGCTCGGCCTGACGGCGACGCTCGTCCGCGAGGACGGAAAAGAGGACGAAGTATTTTCCCTCATCGGGCCGAAGCGGTACGATACCCCTTGGAAGGAACTCGAGCGCAAGAACTGGATTGCGCGCGCGGTGTGCCGGGAACTCCGCGTCGCGATGGTCGCCGAGGACCGCCTGCGCTACGCCGTCGCCTCCAACCACCGGCGGTTTCGCGTGGCCGCGGAAAACCCGGGGAAGGTTGCCGTCGTGGAACGGCTGTTGGAGCTTCATCGAGGCCACAGCATTTTGATTATAGGGCACTACCTAAACCAGCTCGACGTTATTGCCGAGGCGGTCCGGGCGCCGCTCATAACCGGCAAGACCCCCCAGGGTGAACGCGACGTGCTGTACGAGGAATTCAGGCGGGGCCGGATTCCCGTATTGGTCGTTTCTAAGGTGGCCAACTTCGCGCTGGATTTGCCCGACGCCAACGTGGCCATCCAGGTTTCCGGTACCTTCGGCTCGAGGCAGGAGGAGGCCCAACGTCTGGGTAGGATTTTACGGCCCAAGTCCGGCGAGAACGTGGCGTATTTTTATACGCTCGTGTCCCGCGATACGGTAGAACAGGACTACGCGCTGAAGCGCGAGTTGTTTTTGACGGAGCAGGGTTACCAGTACGAGATCGCCGACGCCGACGGCTTCTTCGCCGCGGTGCCCCGGCCGGCGGCGGGAGCGCCGCGGCCGTGACGGCGAAGTGGGCGGCGCGCGCTTCCGCGGCGACGGCGTTGGCGACGCCGTTATTCCTCGTCTCGTGCGGCAACGTCTATTACCGCGATTGGTCGCCGAGCTATCACCAGGAGACGATACATCTGGGCGAAGTCAGCCACGTCGTCGACGCTCGTTCCGTCGGCTTGGCGGGCGCGGGGAGGGCCTCGGTTTACGGCGCGGAGGCGGCCGTATCCAACCCCGCGGCGTTGGCTTCGCTCAGCGGGGGGGCGGTGAGCGCGGGGGGCGGTTACCGTTTTTGGGCTTACGAGTTGCAACCGGCCCCGGAAGATATTCAAGCGGAATCCTTCTTCGGCTCCTTTGCCGGCTCGTACGCCGCCGGGGCGTGGGCCCTTGCCCCGGAACGGTTCGCGGTAGGAGGCGCCCTCTGGACGCCCCACGACTATACGTACGAAGTCGGGGGAAAGGGCATGGGCGGGGAGATAAAGAGTCGCGGCGCGTTGC
>CAZWAM010000145.1:0-3547 GCA_964631855.1 uncultured bacterium
TAGGCGCCTGGGGCCTGGAATGGGACGAATCCGTGGGCGGTTGGGTATCGAATTATAATAATAGCTACATTTACCGCGTAACGACAACCGGCTCGGTAGTTTCCTCTTTCCGTTGCCCGCGCGCGCATCCGGCGGAGATAGCCGTCAGGGCAGTACCGTACGGCGATATAGCGGTAGCTTTGCCCGAGGATAATCTCATATTGTTCCTCACGGATGCGGGAAGTATCGTCAGGTCGGAGCGGGGCCCGGGAACCCGCGTTACCGCGGTATCGTTTACCGCGGGCCGTTGCATAGGAGATGCCGGTACCCACAAAGTATACACCTGGGACGGTAATTTCGACGTTCAAGCGATTGCCGGATTAGCTACGAATTACCCTATGTCGGGTAACTACGACCAGGTATTTATAACGGACACCAATAATAATACGGTACAATATTGGGTTTACTCGGGCCCCCGGCCTGTCGTCGCCCCTACCTCCTTCGGCCGCGTCAAGGCGTTGTTCCAGTAGGGGTGCAAGGCTTTGCGCCCATACTGGTCGGCCGGGTCGGCCCCGGGCTTGGGGTTCGGGTACGCGTTTAAAAGGTGGAGAGATGAAACCAACCGCCTTTTTCGCCGTTGGCGCTCTGTTAGTTGCCGTTACGCCCGGCTTAGCGGATTGGGTTTACGAAGGCCAGTGGGGCTCCGAGGGTACGGGTAACGGCCAGTTTAACCTCCCGGAAGACGTCGCGGTCGCGACCAACGGTAACGTATACGTAGCCGACGCCTACAATCACCGCGTGCAATATTTCACCTCGAGCGGGTCGTTCCTCGGGAAGTGGGGAACGGAAGGCTCGGACCCGGGCCAATTCGGCCTTGCCCGGGGCTTGGCGTTTGCCTCGAGCGGCAACGTCTACGCGACGGATTACCGTAACCACCGGGTACAATATTTCACCTCGAGCGGGTCATACCTCGGTTTTCACGGCTCCGAGGGCACCGGCAACGGCCAGTTCCGCGGGCCTTTCGGGATAGCTTTCGCATCAAACGGGAATTGGTACGTTACCGACGCCGGCAATCACCGCGTCCAATACTTCACGGCCGGCGGCTCTTTCCTCGGCAAATGGGGCTCGTATGGGCGGGGCGACGGCCAGTTCATGTTCCCCCTTCAAATCGGCGTCGCGCCAAACGGTAACGTTTACGTAGCGGACCGAGAGAACAATCGCGTACAATATTTCACGCGCGGCGGTTCGTTCCTTGGCAAGTGGGGCTCGCGCGGTAGCGGCAACGGCCAATTCTACGAACCTTCGGGCGTGACCTACGGCCCGGGCGACGTCGTTTACGTCGCCGACGCGAGAAACCACCGCGTTCAATACTTTACGCGGGTCGGCTCGTTCCTCGGTAAATGGGGGTCGTTTGGTACCGGCAATGGCCAATTCAATTGGTCTTCCGCAGTCGCCGTTACCCCTAACGGCGCGCGTGCATACGTCGCCGACCGTTATAACCACCGCATCCAATACTTCCGGGAGTCGCTGCCTACGGTCGTACCTTCGTCGGTGGGTCGGATTAAAGCTTTGTTTAAGTAGGGGCCGGGTTCGACAAGAACCGAAAACCCGGCATTTCGCCGGGCTTTTATGTGTTGTTTTTGTGTCAAAATTTCCCCGCGCGCTCCGTAGTCGCCATTAATAATTATTAATCCGCGTTCAGCGTAAGTCTATGAAAAAGCCGCCGGAGGCCGGCGGCGAGATGAGCGGGAAACGGGGGTTGAACCCGCGACATCCACCTTGGCAAGGTGGCGCTCTACCACTGAGCTATTCCCGCGTATACGCGGTAGCCTTTTAGCATACAAGCCCGGTTCTGTCAAGGGCCTTTTAGCCGCCTTTGCGGGCACGCAGTTTGCGGATTTTTTCCCGCACGTCGAGGTAGTCGACGTCGATGGCGAATGCCTTACTATATTCGTCCAAGGCCCGGCGGTAATCCCCCAGCCTTTCGCAGGCGGCGCCGAGGTTGTAATACAAGCCCACCGCTTCGCTTTCGGATAGGCCCGGCGCCATCAGCCCCCTTTCGAATTCCTTTACCGCCATGTCGGGCATCCCTTTTTCGAGAAAGCATAGCCCCAGCATGTTACACGCGCGTACGCGTAGGCTCTCTTCGCGGGAGGCGAGCTGGAGGTAATGAATGGCTTCCTCCGTTATGCCCATCTCGAGGTAAGCGAGGCCAAGGTCGTAGCATACCTGGGGGGTTTCGCCGACCTCGCTTTCGCCGGAATCGGGGCGGAAGCCCAGGAGGTCGTCTACCGTCTTGATGGCGCGGCCGGGCGGGAAGGCCGTTTCGCCGGGGCCGAGCTCCGCCTCCGGCTCGGGAGGAACCTCGTCCGGCGCGGGTATCTCTTCTTTCACTAAGCTGTCGCCCGTGGGGAGGACGGAAATAACTTGAATGGATTTGCCGAGCCGCGTTTGCGCTTCCTCGTTTCCGGGGTCGATCTCGATTATTTTGGAATAAATAGAAATGGCCCGCTCTTTTTCGCTCCGCTCCTCCGCGAGTCGGGCGAGGTCGAGCATGCGAGCGACCATCTCACTTTTAAATCCCAGCTCGCCGTAAATCTCGATCAACTTTTTGAGGGCCGCGGCGTTGTCCGCTTCGAGCGCGGCGATCGCCTCGTAATCCTTCGCCGCGGCTATCAGGTTTCCCGCTTGTTCATTAACGCGGCAGGCGCGCAGATAGGCGTCCACCGCTTCTTTCACCGAATTACGTTTGGCGTATAGACGGCCCAAAGCTTCCCAGGCCGTGATCTCTTCCGGCCGGGTTTCCAATACTTGCAGATAGATGTTGACGGCCTTTTGCGATTGTCCCCCTTGCTCGTAGAGTTCGGCCAGGCGGTAGCGGAGCGTGGCGCGGTCGGGCATTAGGCCTATCATTTCCCGCAGAACGTCGATCGCGTCCTCCGCCAGCCCTTGGCTAAGGAGTTCGTCGACGACTTCGAACAACGTGGACACCGCGCGCGACTTATTTCCCACGTGGGCGAGAAGCTCGGCGAGTTTCTTGCGCGCCTTAATATCGAGTAGTTGGTATTCGTCGACCTTGTAGTAATATTTTATGGCCGTCATCAGGTCGCCGCTCGCCTCGCATTTGTCGGCGTACCGGAGATATTCGGCGCACGCGGCGGATATTCGGCCGTCGCGCACGTACTCTTGGGCCCGTGCGAGGTGGGGCTCTTCCGCAGGCTTCATTCTGTCGTCTTCAACGTCCATACCGCCCCTCGGGCGTTAATCGGCGACGGCGACAAGCTTTCCCGCTTCGTTTTGCGCCGCGGCGACCGCGAAGGCGTCCACTTGGCCGCAAAATTCCAGGTCCCGCTCGAAGCCTAAGCCTTGCAAGTATCGGCCGTGGCTACAGTTTTTGAGGAGCCGGGTCACGTCGCGTTTATAATTTTCCCAACAGAGGAGGGCCAACGCCGTCGCGTCGTCGGTTTCGTAGGCGTAGTTATCGAGCAGCAGCGTCGCTATCACGCCGGCGCAGCAAACGTCCTCCAGCGAGGGCGCGCCCTCTTTTCCCGCGCAGCATATCGTGACC
>CAZWAM010000146.1:0-3396 GCA_964631855.1 uncultured bacterium
GATGGCCTCGCCGCCACCGACCTCAAGACAGACGCGCTGGTGTAAGGGCGCAAGGCCTTGCGCCCCTACAAGGGTTGACGGCTGAGGAGATTAAAATAATAGAAGGCATTTAATACTGGCCTCTTGAGAGGCCAGTGCTTCGCCCGGCCCAGCCGTAGGGCCGCGCCTTCAGGTGTGGCCGCCTCGGCGTTATAAAATGTGTCGCGGCCGGCCTTCAGATCGGCGCCTTTCGCCCGCTTGCCGGCGCTTAGAGGCGAAACGAAAGCCGTTGGAAGGTTGATTCTATGAGCATAACCTACCGCCGTGCTACGATTGAAGATATGGACGTACTCGTCGATTTCCGGCTCAGATTCCTTGCCGACCGTGCAGGTTCCGAAAAAGCGCCGGGGGAAGATTCTTTGACGAAATATTTGCGGGATTACTTTCGGGAAGCCATGCCGCGGCGTACCTTTATCGCCTGGCTCGCTGAGCAGGAGGGCAAGGTCGTTGCTACGAGCGGGATGGTCATCTGGCAAATACCCCCAAATAATTCGGTTATGAACGGGAGATTGGGCTACATACTCAACATGTATACGATACCGGAGGCCAGAAAACGGGGAATATGCACCGCCCTGCTCGAAAAAATGATAGAGGAGGCGAGGGCCCTGGGCTTAAGTCGCGTGCACCTTCACGCCTCGCAGCCGGGCGAGGGCGTCTATCGAAAGCGAGGGTTCGCCGAACCCTCGGACGTCGAACTCGTATTGAGATTGGATTAATAGATTTGAGTAAACCGCTGGTGCCGTAGGGGTGACCGGCTCGTCGCCGCTACCGGCCTATTCGTAGGCCGGTTTTTTAACGACGTAGTTTCAGGCCGCGACTTCAGTCGGGGAAGCGGCGTTTCGCACTTGCTGAGGGCGCCGGTTTATGGTATAAATAGCGCCTTACGGGGGCCGTAGTTCAACTTGGCTAGAGCACCGGCCTGTCACGCCGGAAGTTGCGGGTTCGAGCCCCGTCGGCCCCGAATCGTCGAGCCCCCCGCGCCGCGGAGGGCGAAAACTTAGCGACGCGTGTTAATTTCAATTGGAGGCTTAGATCATATGAGAAAGGCTATAACGATTGCGTTATCGGCGGCCGTTTTGCTTTGGGTCGGCGCGACGCTGAGCGGGTGCGGCGGCTGCGCTTACGACGAGAAAAGGCCCATCGCGACTATCGACGGCAAAAGGGCCGTCACCGTCGGCGATCTCGTCTACCACTATAAACGCGCGGTCGAGATGGCGCCGCCCCAGGACAAGCCGGTTATCAATACCTTTGACGACGCCAAGGATTTCCTCGACGACATTATAACCGCCCGCGTACTCGAGATGGAAGCCGAAGCCCTCGGCTACGGCGACGACGAGAACCTGAAGAAGGACGTCGAAACCTACCGCTCCAACCTCCTCCGCGAACGGACGCGACAGAAGATCGAGGATTCGGTAAAGGTAACCGAGGCCGAGATCTTGGACAATTTCAATAAGAATAAGAAGTGGCGCCGGGTCTCTTTCATATTGTGCGATAAAAAGGACCAGGCCGACAAGGCCTACGCGGAACTTGAGACCGGCAAGCCGTGGAGCGACGTCGTAAAGAAGTACTCCGTCTTCGAGCAGAATAAGGACGAGGGCGGCGTCATGCCGGAGGATTTTTACTATACTGGCGACAACGTGAGCCGCGCCGTCTACGAGACCGGGGTCGGGAAATATACGCCCGTCGTCGAGACCGAGAGCGCTGACGCGTGGTTGATCTTCCGCGTCGACAAGGAAATCCCAGGGCAAAAAGACGAATACGCCAAGGTCAAGGACGACATCCGCAACGCCATAAAGCGTTATAAAGTTGGCGTAAAGACCTTGGAGTACCTGGAGAAGCTGCGTAAGGAAGCCGATATCAAGGTCAACCGCAAAGCGTACGACGCGCTGATGAAGGGCGACGTCGCCGACGCCAAGGAGAAGTACAATCGCAAGGGCGTGGCCGTGTCGACCGTGGGCGGCGTCCCCGTGTATTTCGAGAGCTGGTACGAGGGTATGTTCCTACAACTGGGCATAGCCGAGGATAAGGCAGAAGAATTTCGGCGGAAGGAACCCGAGCAATACAAAAAGTTAATGGCCGACCGGCTCGAGGCGTTGGAGAACGACGCGTTACTCGAGTACGACGCGATCCGGTCTGGAGTGGATAAAGAGGACCAATTCATCCGCGACGTGGGTAGATTCCGCGCCGGCAAGTTGGTCGACCAGTTTTACGACAAGGTCTTCGCTGCCACTATCCCGAAAGTAGCCGAAGGCGAGATCAAGGAATACTACGAAAATCACATCCAAGAGTTCCAGGAGCTCGAGCGGGCCGATGTCCACGTGGTGGCATTTCCCGACAAGGCCGAAGTCGAGAAGGTCCGCGCGGAGGTCGCGGCCGGCGGCGACATAATGGCCGCCGCGGGCGAAAATGTCGATAAATTCTGGAAGGCGTTGGAGGAAAAGGGCGAGTTGAAGGAACCACCTCCTCCCGAGAAGACGCCGTTTTCCGAAACAGTAATGGTATACAAGGAGACGGAAAGCTCCAAAACCGGGACGGGCACGCGGCCCGGCGGCGGGGCGGATACCTTGGCGGATGAACTCAGGCCCCGCGTTTTCAAGGCCAAGAAGGACGACGTGAGCGAGGTCTTCAAGCTTAAGGACGGCCGCTGGGCGTTTTTCAAGTACGTCGAACATTCCCCGTTCGTTCAACATACGCTGGACGAAGAAGAATACCGCGACATGGTGGAGGGCGGCGCACGACGCGAAAAGATAACCAGTCCGGAAATCGATAGCAAGTGTAAGGCGTGGTTCGCCGAGTTGCGCGCCAAACATGAGGTCCAAATAGACGAGGGCGCTCTTAAGATGGCTTACAAAAAGGTCCAGAAATTATAGTGGCCCCGCGTACTTGGAGATGGGTGCCGGCCGTCATCGTTCTGCTCGCGGCCTTCGCCGGTTCCCGAACGGGGGAAGAAAATGAGACCCCCGAGGCGTCCGCAAGTCTAGACGAGGCCGGCGTCGGCGGCTCGAGTTATGACGAGAAGAAAGTAATTGCGACCTTCGACGGCAAAAACGCCGTTGCAGTGGGCGACTTCGTCTACTACTACGAGCATGCGGTCGAGTTCGCGGCGCCCCAGGATAAGCCGGTTGTCAACACCTTTGGCGACGCCAAGGATTTCCTCGACGACATCATAACCGCCCGCGTACTCGAGATGGAAGCCGAAGCCCTCGGCTACGGCGACGACGAGAACCTGAAGAAGGACGTCGAGACCCACCGCTCCAACCTCCTCCGCGAACGGACGCGGGAGAAGATCGAGGATTCGGTAAAGGTAACCGAGGCCGAGATCTTAGACCACTTCAATAAGAATAAGGAGTGGCGCCG
>CAZWAM010000147.1:0-3390 GCA_964631855.1 uncultured bacterium
ATGTCGGTAGTCGCGATGATAGGCGCCCAGTGGGGCGACGAGGGCAAGGGCAAGGTCGCGGACGTGCTATCGCGCGAGGTCGCGGCGATGGCGCGCTTCAACGGCGGCAACAACGCCGGCCACACCGTCGTCGTGGGCGAAACGAAAATAGTGCTACGGCTGGTGCCGGTGGGAATACTGCGGCCCGACGTCCGCTGCTACGTGGGCCGGGGGTGCGTGGTAAACCCGGCGTACCTGCTGGAGGAGCTGGGGCGCCTGTGCGAGCTGGGCGTGAGCGCCGATAACCTTACGGTAGATTGGCATTGCCACCTCATACTGCCCTACCACGTCAAGCTCGACCGGGCGGGCGACGAGGCGCTGGGGCGCCGGGGCCTCGGCACCAGGGGCCGGGGCATCGGGCCCTGCTACGCCGACAAGGCGAGCCGACTGGGCCTACGCGTCGCGGACCTCTTCGACGACGCGCGCCTCGCGGAGCGTCTGGGCGCACTCGCCGACCGCCACGGCCCGACGCTCGCCGCGCTGGGCGTAGCGGTGGACGAGACGGAGGTCTTAGCAGGCCTCCGGGAGGCAGCGCCCAAGCTCGAGCCGTACGCGGGCGACGTCGCCGCGGCGATGCGAGAGGAAGTCGCGAGCGGCGCGAAGGTCCTGCTCGAGGGGGCGCACGGCCTGCTGCTCGACGTCGACTACGGCACGTACCCCTTCGTCACCAGCTCGACGGTCCACCCGGGGGGCGCCGCCGCGGGCCTGGGCCTGCGGCCCGGCTTCGTCGACGCGGTCCTCGGCGTCGTCAAAGCGTACCAGACGCGCGTGGGCGAGGGGCCTTTCCCGACCGAGTTGGACGACGAGCTGAGCGAGCGGCTGCGGCGACGGGGAAATGAGTACGGCTCGACGACGGGCAGGCCGCGGCGATGCGGTTGGCTCGACCTCGTCCTTTTGAAATATTCGGTCGAAACGGCGGGCGTAAACCTAATCGCTTTAAACAAGCTGGACGTGCTGGACGGCCTCGAGCGCGTGAAAGTCTGCGTTGGCTACGACGTCGGCGGCGAACGGCTCGAGCGCGTGCCGGCGCCCCTCGACCGTCTGGACCGGGTCGTGCCGATATACGAGGAGCTGCCGGGCTGGGCCGACGGCTCGAGCGGCGCGACGTCGTACGAGGCGCTGCCTAAAGCGGCTAAGGATTATATAAAGTTTATCGAGGATTACGCGGGCGCGCCGGTGGCGTTCGTCTCGACGGGGCCGAGCCGGGAGGAGGGCTTTCTGCGGCGGGAGATATTCCCGTAAGGCGCGAGGGGTTGCGGAAGTTTATAATATTTGTTATAAAATAGGCGGACGCGAGCCGCTAGCTCAGCCCGGTCAGAGCACCGGCCTTTTAAGCCGGGAGTCCTGGGTTCGAATCCCAGGCGGCTCAAAAAAAGCTTGGGCGCTCCGTTTTCGGGGCGCCGAATTTTTTCGCTCGGCCGAAAAAACTTTACATATACTATTAAGTGTCTTATACTCTTGAGAGGCTGGCGACCGGGGGTTCTACGTTCATAGGGCGTAGCATGAACGCCGTACTTCTTAACGGGGTGGTTAAACACAAAAGTAAAGATTCGGTTATACCTCTAAACACATTTAAAATACCGTCCCCAAGTAATAAGTACCGCTACCGGGACGCCTAAATTTTACATAACGATCGCTCAATCTCCTGGCCGCCAACTGCTGCCCCTCCGCTCCGTAATTCTAATCGAATGCGCGAACCGCGCGCCGCGGGAGGCACAAGAGGAACTTCATGGAGGCTCTTTCGACCAATCCTCGGGTCCTTTTGACCACTAGTTATCGGCGCGCGCCCAATGACTACTTAGACTTCCTGGGCGGGTCCACCCACGGCCTCCCGAAGCTGAGTTCGCCGTGGCGCGTAAGTCCCGGCCTGCGTTTCATCAAACAGAACGTACCCGAGGTTGAGATCCTCGAATATCCGCTGTGGCACGAGTACGTCGCCAAGCTTAAGGAAGGTTGGGACGTTGTAGGCTTCAGCTTCTACCAATACGAGATAGACGATATCGAGAGGATGGCCGAGGAAGCCCGGCGGCACGGCGTCGGCGAGACGTGGGCCGGCAACTTCGGAGCGCTGGACGATAAGGTCCCCGGCATTGTGGACCGCGTCTTTATCGGGCCCGCGGAAGACGCAATCGCTCAGGTCTTCGGCTATCGCGTACGCGAGGACGAAATCGAGCATCCGGCGATGATGGTTCACGTCTCGTTAATCCCCGGGAACATACGTCACTTCACGTTCGGCCTGCTCTACACCCAACGCGGCTGCCCGTACAAGTGCGCGTTTTGCCAGACCCCCGCGTTCGATAAACGACTTTTCACGATCAACCTCGAAAGCATCGACCGGGTCTTGCGCTACTACAAGAAGGTCGGAATCAAATACGTTTTTCCCCTGGACGAATCGCTGGGCGTCAACGCCCCCTTCGCCGACCGGCTCACCCGCCTTTTCGCCCGTTACAATTTCCGCTGGTGGGCTCAGACGCGCGCTGGAATCTTCCTGCGTTACTTCGACGAATGGTACGAACGAGGCTTGCGCATTCCGGCGGTAGGCGTGGAATCGTTATCCCAGGATTTTCTCGACTCTATAAACAAAAACCAAAACGTCGAGGAGACCATCGAGTTCGCCCGGCGCACGGGCGAGAAGGCCGGCATGTTCCGGTTCGCCTATTACATGATCGGTGATGAAAACATGACGGCCGAGGAGACGATCCAGGATGCGGCCAACCTCCAACGGTTGGACTTCGATACCTGCGGCGTAAACGTAATCACCCCCTTCCCCCAAACGCCGTTATGGGACGAGCTGGACGCACGTTACGGTATTTTCGACCGCTCCTATCGCCACTACAAATTAAAGCACCTAGTATGGAACCACCCGCACATTTCCCCCGGCGAGATGCAAACGCTTCTTATGACGGTGATAAATTTACTCAATAGGCCCCTCGACATTTACCGCAAGGTTTTCACCCGCCTTATCTGGAGAGGACTGCGGGAGAGGAGGCCCCGCCTCCTCTGGCGCGACTTAGTAAAGAGCCCTATCACCTCGCTGTTTATAGACGACCGCAAACAGGTCTTCTTTCCAAAACTCGGGAGCGCTACGCTAAAGGGCGGCGAGGCTCGGCCTTAAGGGCCGCCCCGCGCCGTTTATAGGTTTATTAGTAATTGGCGTGCTATTAATTTAAATAAAATAAGGGCATTTTTGGGGATTATTTGTACCGAAACCGAAAATAAAAAAGTAACGAAAAAATACTTGACTTTGGCTCGTAATCACGTTATTGTTTAATTAGTTAGGAGGGTAACGTGGGAAAAATAAAGGCATATTTTACCGGCGCGCCCCTCGCGGCAGCGGCGGTTTTGTATTTT
>CAZWAM010000148.1:0-3273 GCA_964631855.1 uncultured bacterium
TAAAAGGGGGCGGGGGTGGTTAGGGGGGGGTATACTTTCAGCGCCTCTTTTTCGGAGGGCGGGGTTTGAAAATTTTTCGGCGTTTTTTGCCGTGAACGCCCTCGGGCGTGGTCTCGTTAATCCAATTAATTTTATCGTATTCCCTTTCCTGGAACTCTTTGGCCGTTATAAGATGTGCGGCGTAGAAACTGGTAACTTCAGCCAACTCCCACTCGTGGTCAACGATCTTCAAAAGGTAAGGTACGATTTCTTCGTTATCCATAACCAAACAAAAACCGTTGAGTTCAAAAAACATTTCAGCCGCGGCGTGGGCGGTCCGTTTATTACCGTTGCAGAAGGGGTGGAAACGCGCTATACCGTGGGCCAGCGCAGCGCCTTTGTACGGTATTGATTTAAAAAATCGTTTCCTACCCGCCCCGGTTTTGGGCCGGTTTACGACCATTTCTAAAAGTGAACCCGATTGAATACCTACGGGCTCAATCGGGTCGGGCGTATTTTTATACTTTTTTACTAGGCCATAATATAAGCAAAGGACGTCGTCTACGCTGAGGTATACGACGTCCTCTTCGGGAATCACATTTTTGCTAATTTGTCGAAAGCCTCCTTGCGCCGTTTAAATATCTCCTCGAACTTCTTAGGCACGTCGGGGTTGACCTTCGATTTGTCGTAATTCTTAGAAGCTTTCTTCGAATCTTCTTTGGAACCGCAGATTATTTTCTTCTCGGTAGCCATAGTAAGCCCTTTCGTATCTCAGCGTATATATTATACCAATATATCAACCCTGGCGTCAAGGCGATAAAACCGAAGCCCGAACCGGCACCGCCGCCTATACCAATAGCAGCGGCGGGATATTAGTCAACGTGCTAAAGGGGGTTGAATCCGGTTAAAAGGGACCGGGGGTGGTTAGGGGGAAGGGAAATAAAAAGGATAGGTGACCGCGGTTATTAATACGGCTTCGGCTCGATAGTCTTTTTCTTAGCGTCGATTATAATTTTATACCGTGCGAAAATGCCCGATAACCCGAGTAAGGGAGGTTGGTCGTCGCGATCTACGAAACACACCGGGATAGAAAAACGTTCGCCCCCTACCGACACTTCAATCCCGTCAAAATAGTAAAAATCGAACGGCCCGCCGCAACCGACGCCTTTTCTCAGTTCGCCCGTCGTTATCTCGATACTCAATTTCCGCGCGACCCAACCCGGTAGAATTGTTTCATCGGCGCCGGAATCAACGATGCCGAAGACATCCACGTAATTCCCCTCGTTGTAAAACCTAATTAAAATGGCCGGTACTTCCTTGATAGTTACGAGAGTACCGGCCCTAACTTCTCTGAGTTTGTGCCAATCGAACTTCATAGGACGGCGTAAAAAGCGGCGCACCCTTCCGGCGGACAAAAAGCGAGTACCGGATGTTCGACGCCCTTTGCCTTAGCCTCGTCGAAAGCCTTCTCGGCCGAATTATCTACCGCTACGGGCTTTTCGCCGCTTTCGTCGTACGCGATCCATTTTCCTTCGCAATTCATATCACCAACCCCGTCCTTTAAACGGAATGCGCGATACGAATGTACCACATAAAAACCTAACGGTCAAGGAAGGCCCGCGCGGTAGGTTGTTCTAAAAGCGTCGAAAATAAATCAAAATTTTTTAACGCCGCGCCGTATTAACCCGCCTGAAGTACCGCACGCGGCCATTGCCCGCTATACGCACTGTACGACGTACCGGCCGCCGCGACGGCGCGTTAGTCGGGCGGCATTGTAAAACCTCGCGGCGGTTCCGGTAACTCGTACCCCTTCTCGGCCGCCGCGGCCGCCATCGCCTCGTATAGCTCCTTCTCCTCGGCGGTCATTTCCCGCCGCTCCACCTCCTCGGCGTCGTAATCGTAGTACAACGCCTGCCACCGGGAAATAAGGGTTCCCATAACGTACTCGGCCGCAGGCCGCGGGTAACGCGAAACGCGCGCCACGAGCTCCCTCTCGAGCCGGATGCCGTCGCGGCTGAGCAAAGCGAGGAGCGCCTCTACCCAAACGCAGCCCTTGCGTTTACGTGGTCCGTAATCCGGGTCGTATTCGAAGTCGACCGCCGCCGCGTCGCCGTCGAGGAGTTTAAACAGCTCCTTCTCGGCGCGAGGCCCAGGTATCGTCCCCAGCAAGTATACGGGGACGGCGACGTTCTCGTAGCCCCGCTCGAGCCACCGCCTAAGGAGGCCCACATCCTTTTCGGAGAGCACCCCCTCCAACGCCAAGACCTCCGGGTATTCCTGCACCGGCCGTTGGGCGTTGTACGGGGCCGGGTCCTCCAACAGCTCGAGTAGGACCTCGGCCACCTTCGCGGGCGGCGCCGTCGCCCGGAAGAGCAGGATAGCCTGTTCCCGGCCGTCGCGCGACTCGCGGGGCGGGGCGTCGCAATATTCGAACTCGTCGCCGCGGCGCAGTTTTTGGGCGAGGATGTCGGCCAACTTCGGGTCGCCGGCGGCGAACATCGCCTCGTGGATTCTCCCGGCGCGCAGCTCCTCCCGGAGCTGTTCGCGCGAGGGCGGCCTGCAGAACCGGCTCTGCCAGTCGGGGACCGGGACGCGGGCCCAGCCGCGGCGCTCCCGCCACTCCTCCAAGGTCATGCGCCCGGGGCCCCACGCCGGCCCGAGCCAATCGCGGTAACTCAGTACGCCACCTTGGGAGAGGAACTTCTCGCCGCCCCGTTCACAGAGCACGTATATCGCCCGGGGGCGCGCCTGGCCCACGACGCGCTCCCTCTCCGTATACAGGTCCACGCCGATCGGGACGCAGAAGGGCGTATCGGGGAGGTTCTCGTCATCAAGCCAGACGTTGCCCAAAAAGCCGCAGGCGTGCGCCAGGTACGGGCCGTAGTCTCGGAGGAAAGCTTCCTCGCGCCCCGTGAACGGCTCGCCCGCCAATTGCTTGCGCAGGATCGGCTGCAGCTCGACGAGAAGCGAGGCGACCTCGGCTAAGCCCGTCTCGTTGACGCCCCTTTTTAGGAAGAAAGCCTGCGTGTAGGCGGTGAGCTTAGCCAGCGCCTCGTAGAAGCGGACGTTAGCTTCGACGAAGGCGGGAGGAGCGGACACGACGCCCAAGTAAGACACAAGGCGCTTGGCGTGGGCGTCCCAAACGTAGCGGTAATGGGCCCAGCCGGCGAGGCAGGTGTTGAGGTCCTTATAGCGCCAGTTGGGATGGAGGAAATAGCGCGGGAGGTCGTAGTCTGCCGGCGGCTCGAGAAGCGACCGGTATACGTCGCGGAGCGCTAACGGTATCCGGCCGTT
>CAZWAM010000149.1:0-3267 GCA_964631855.1 uncultured bacterium
TTGGTAGTCGTCGTTGCGGCTTGGGTCTACCAATGGAAATGGATAAGGGGCGAGCTGCGCGAGGAGGTGGCGCTGGGCAACGTCGGCGAGCGCGATTACCGCCAGGTGTCGAAGTGGTTCGGGCGGCTGGGCTGGGAGCTACGCTTCCTCGCGGCGATGGACTTCCGGGGGGTCTTCCGCATCCGCAAGATGTTCAACCTGCTCGTCAAGTTGGCGTTTTTGAGGCGGCGCTACCGGCGGCGGCCGGACGAGGACACGTGGCGGCGCATCGAGGAGACGCGCGCGCGCGTGGCGCTGCTCCGGCGGAAATTCGCCTAGGGGAAAAACGTTTTGCCGCCTCTCGGCGCCGGTAATATTTTACGAGAAAGGAGAAATACAAATGCCGACGATAACGGTGGAGGGGCCGCCCATCCCGCTCGAGAAGAAGAGGCGGCTCGTGAAGGGGTTGTGGGAGGTCGCGGCGGCGGTTTACGAGGAGGTACCGGCGGAGGCCGTCGTCGTTTTAATCCGCGAGAACGGCCCGGAGAACGTGGGCGTGGGGGGCGAGCTGCTCGTCGACCGAAGGGGGAAGTAATCGAGCGGTCGTCGGGTGACGGCGCAAATACTTGAACTTGCCGCGGGTTCCGGGGTCGAGCGCGGGCATAAGGCCTCGGCCAATAAGAAGATATCCGCGGCGCCGCGGCGACCTGTTTTTATTGACAACGGGTTTATTGTCGGCTATACTATATGTAGACGTTCTAACAAGCGCGGTAACAACTCGCCCTGAAAACGCGGGGAGGAGTAAGAGCGGGCGCTACCTTCTTTCAAAATCGATGCCTTCGACGGCCGCGGTCGCGTCTCAGAAGCTAACAACCAGGTTGGGCCTGCGCCCTCGCTTGGGATTTTTTTTATTTAATTTAATGCCCTAAGTTTAGGGCGGAAGGAGAGGTAAATGAAGACGGTAGTAATTTTCACGGTTGCCGCGGCGCTCTTTACGGCCGGCGTGGCCTTCGGCGACTGGGTCTACGAGGGAAAGTGGGGTTCGTACGGCTCCGGGAACGGGCGATTCAACTATCCTTTCGGTCTCTCGATCGCGCCGGGCGGAACCGTCTACGTCGCCGACACGAATAACCACCGCGTCCAGTATTTCACGCCGAGCGGTTCGTTCCTCGGCAAGTGGGGCTCGTACGGCTCGGGCAACGGCCAGCTCTGGTTCCCTGGGGACGTCGCCTTAACCGCCGGCGGCGCCGTAGTCTACGTCGCCGATACGTGGAACCATCGCATCCAATACTTCTACCCGAACGGCTCATATTGGGGCAAATGGGGCTCGAAGGGTACGGGCAACGGCCAATTCGATTTGCCGTGGGGCGTCGCCGTACACCCCGGCGGCAACGTCTACGTCGCCGACCTCAACAACCACCGCATCCAATACTTCACCTCGAGCGGGTCTTTCCTCGGCAAGTGGGGTTCGCGCGGCTCGGGCAACGGCCAATTCAATACGCCCACCGACGTCGCCGTCGCCCCCGACGGAAAGGCGTACGTCGCCGACCAGCGGAACCACCGCATCCAATACTTCACCTCGAGCGGGTCCTTCCTGGGCAAATGGGGTGCGGAGGGCTTGGGTAACGGCCAATTCCGTCGCCCCACCGGCGTCGCCTTAAATGCGACCGGTAGTTGGGTTTTCGTCGCCGACCAGTACAACCACCGCATCCAATATTTCAAGTGGGTCAACGTAGGGCTCGAGCCCGCCTCGCTGGGCCGGGTGAAGGCGTTGTTCGAATAATATTTTCCCGAAGCAGAGTCGAGGCGGCCGGGGGGCCGCCTTTTTTTATTGACAGGATATTTTTCCTTATTATAGTGGTAAACTGGAATGGTTTTGGTGGATACGAGTTTTAATATGGGAGGTGACCGAAGATGCCCGTTATTATCGTCGAAGGGCCGGTGCTTGAAGATTTGGACAAAAAGAGGGACTAGGCGGCTGGGCCCGCCCCCTCGGCCGCGTGAAGGCGTTGTTCCGGTAGGGGCGTTCAGGCGTACGCCTCGACAAGGGGCTTAAGTCCCTTGTTACCGGCCCCTTGTTCGAGGATGTAAAGGGAAATGAGGAAGCTCGCGATAACGACGGCCGCGGCGCTGACGGCGCTGTGCGTTTGGGGCGACTGGGTCTACGAGGGCCAGTGGGGCCGGTCGGGTTCGGGCGACGGCGAATTCGACTTGCCCGGCGGCCTCGCCGTGGCCCCCGGCGGCCGGGTGAAGGCGTTGTTTAGATAGGAGGGATAACGATGAAACACAGTATATTCTTCGCGACGGCGCTGTGCGCGTTAGTAGCTCTTTGCGCCCGGGCTGAGTGGGTCTACGAGGGCAAGTGGGGCTCTAGTGGAAGCGGCGACGGCCAGTTTCGGTTTCCCAGGGCGATCGCTGTCGCACCTTCGGGTAGCGTTTTCGTTGCCGATTGGAATAACCACAGGGTTCAATACTTTTCGCCGACGGGATCCTTCCGCGGGAAGTGGGGAGTCCCGGGCGGCGGCAACGGCGCCTTCTGGTATCCGGCGGGCATCGCGGTATCGCCGACCGGTATGGTCTACGTCGCGGACACGGGCAACGACCGGATCCAGTATTTTACCCCGGCGGGATCCTTCCGCGGCAAGTGGGGCCAACGCGGCTCGGGGGACGGCGAGTTCCGGACGCCGATCGGCGTCGCGTTCGCGCCGAACGGTACCTGCTACGTCGTCGACTCCGACAACTACCGCGTCCAGCACTTCACCGGCAACGGCTCATACTTGAGGAGGTGGGGGAGCCGCGGGAACGGGAACGGCCAGTTCCGGGTGCCGTACGGGATCGCGGTCGGCGCCGGCGGCCGCGTCTACGTGAGCGATCTGTTCACCAACCGGGTCCAGTACTTCAGCGCGGCCGGTTCGTACCTCGGAAGGTGGGGCTCGTCGGGATCCGGGAACGGGCAGTTCAGCCTGCCGCACGGCCTGGCGGCCGCCCGAACCGGCAACCTCTTTGTCGCGGACGCTTTCAATTTCCGCGTCCAGTACTTCAGCTGGGACGGTTACTACCTGGGGAAGTGGGGCTCGTACGGCACGGCCAACGGCCAGTTCGACGCGCCGGCCGACGTCGCCCTCTCGCCGTCGAACGCCCGGGTGTACGTCCTCGACACGAACAACCATCGGATCCAGTACTTCAATCGGAACGAGCCCGCCGTCGCGCCGGCCTCCCTCGGCCGCGTGAAGGCGCTGTTTAGGTAGGGGCGACCGGCTGGTAGGGGCGACGGGGCGCGGGCCCCGG
>CAZWAM010000150.1:0-1334 GCA_964631855.1 uncultured bacterium
GACCTTCAGGTCGGCCCGCGACGCCGTAATAAAATTAGGGCGAACGGCCGTTCGCCCCTACATCTTTCCCTACCGTCTCGATATTTAAAAGGACAGCGAGGCGCCGTACAGCGGGAGCGCGCGGCCGTCCTCGCTAGCCGCCATACACGCGTACGGCTCTACCGCGAGGCGGCTTCCTCCCCCTTCGGCCGCCGGCACTTTAACGCCCTCGTAGACGTACGCGACGACGATCGGCTTCGTCATGACGTCGACGAACGCGGCGACGCCGAGCAAGCTTTCTGTGACGTCTTTGTTGTCGGCCGCGGCACCTATCCCGTAGGCAATACCGCCGAGCGCGAGCGTCTGGCCGTAAGCCGCGCCTGTAGTTATTAAAAAGGTCCTCGCCTTACGTTCGGAGGGGCCGGCGTAGCGTTCGCCCGCGAGGTACGCCCCCGAGGCCGTCGCGAGGGGGTAGGCCGTCAGTAGGCCTATCGACCACGCCTTAGCCTCTTCGTCGCCGAACATCGCAGGGAACGCTAGTAAAAACCCGGGGACGAGCGTTCCCAGCTCGAAGAACGTGGCCCACGTCGCCTCTTTGTTAATTAGCTCTTGTTTCGTGTAGGGCGAAGCCGCGCCTGGGAACGCCCCGGCCGCGGCGAGCGCGAGCAACGTTAATATTTTTACGGGCATATACATCCCTCCCTACCTCCGGCCTATTTCCAATACATCCCCTCCGGCGGGTAGCGCAGGAAGAGCTTGCCCCACTCGCTCTCGTCTAATATTTTTTGGACGCGCTTCTTCCCGATATACGGATACCAGAACGCGTCGTGGTAGAGGCGCGAGGCCACGTACGACCAGGGCACGAGCGGCGTCCGTAAAAGGAAGTGCTCGAGCGGTTTGAGCCAGCCGTGGTATATCGCCTTCTGGCCGCGCGAGGCGAACGTGTCCTCGTACGGCGAGAAACGGAGGTTCATACCGGAGATGTCGTCGCCGACGAGCTCTATCTCGCGTGGGTCGCCGACGCCCAGGCCCCGCTCGTGCGCGAGGCGGATGAAGTCCAACTCGAGCGGCTCCAGGCCCATTATCTTGGCGGATACGGCGTCTATCGCTACCTGGTCGCCGGAGGCGAGGATGACGTTGGCGACGACGGGCCGCATCGCCCGCGGGCCCGGGCCGTCGCCGGCGACGGTCCCGTCCATCACCGCGAAAATGCCCGTGTGGATCTCCTTCTGAATCGTCAACAGGTCCACGAGCGTCTCGTGGATGACGGCGTGGGTCCAGTGGCGCTCGAGGTTGAGAAGGCCGCCGAAGGCGTTCTTCATCGCGCCGGTCATCGTCGTGAAGACGTGCGTCTT
>CAZWAM010000150.1:1434-3126 GCA_964631855.1 uncultured bacterium
TAATCTTATCACAAAACGTAAGGGCCCGTCCATAACGAAGGCCGCCCCGCGGGGCGGCTCGTAAGTTTTCCGATAAAGGAATTTTTAATAATACAAGGCCTTTACCCGGCCCAAGCTCGCCGGCGCGACGGCGGTGAAGGGCCCGCTCTCCCACGTCACGTTGTCGACGCGGAAGAAGACGATGGCGTCTTTCTCCGCGGACGCGTAGTAGAGGAGCCGGCACGTCTCTTCTTTAGCTAAGGCGAAGCCGAAGCCGAAGTCGCGGAAGGCCGAGCTTTTCGTAAGCTCGTACTCGGCGACCGTGACCCACGCGGCGCCCTCCTGTCGTTCGACGCGTACGGCCGCGGCCGTCGTCCCGGCCGCCGGTTCGCCCCGGTAGCGGTAGGCGAAGGATACGGCGTAATCGTTCGTCGCCAGCGTTTGGCCCTTGGTCCGCAGCGTACCCTGGCCGCCGACGTAGGCGTAGCTGTGGAAGTACGCGCACCAGTTGTACGGCGCGCCGACGTGCTCGCGCGTCCAGGTGCCTTTGACTTCTACTTTCTCCCAGCCGGCGGGCGGGAACTTGGTGGCCTCGAAGTCTTCTTCGAGCACGACCGCGGTGCCGGCGGCACCGGCCAACAGAGCCGCGGCAGAAGTTATCCGAATATAATTTTTCACCGTAGAACCCCTCGCTTATACGGGCAGCGCGGGCCCGCTATTATTATAAAGGATATCGGCGGCGCCGTCAAAGTAATAATTCGACGGCCGCGCGTAAGGCTGCCTTACTCGTTACGACGGAAAAGGGAGCCTTTTCGGCTCCCTATAGTCGTCTTTGACGGCCGGTATACGCACTAATAATACAGCGCTTTGACGCGGCCTATGCTCGAGGGCGCCACGCCCGGAAACTCTATGCCCGGCTCGAGCCGAAAGCGGATAATTACTTTAACGTAGGCGCTAGGTCCCGGGTTTAATTCTAGCGTTTTTTCCGGAAACCGTTTCGTTTTTCACAACTTTAATCCCAACTGTATTATTCCCGTACGGTACTAGGTAAGGATGTTATGTCTTATAAAATCTTCACCCCGGTGACGGGAGCATTCTATCATTAATGTCCAGCAAAGCTTATAACGCAAAAATCAATTTTTTGATTTTATTATTTTAAAGCTTTTTAAAACCTAAGAACTAACGGTAGTAATAATTTTAAAGCGAAAAGGGCCGGCAATCCGGCCGGCCCTCTCCTTTAAGGCTTCAGGCTATCTAGCCTAGGGTAACCAAACTCAACCGAAGTCGTGTACGTCGCCGTCGAACCTTTCGGAAGGCGAGGTGCCAACTTCAATAGACCCTTCTGGGTCCGAGATCCAGAAAGCAGCGTGGATCCAATGCCGTTCCGAAATTTCCCACACGAAGTGTTTATCGTAATGCCAGTTCTGTATGTAGAAGTCGCCGTAGTAGTCAGTTTCGTCGATCCCGGGTATCCATTCTTCACACGTATCGCAATAACCTCGTACGCCAAGGCCGCCCCAACCGGTACACGGCCAAAGGTCATTTTGGCACGCTTTACCTTGAATCCCGCCTTCCTCGCCTCCTTCGGCCGTGATTGACGTAATTGGCGTAATTTCATCGGAACATGAAAACAACGCCAAACTTATCCCGACCCCGATTAGTAATTTTAAATCCTTCATGGTTCGTACCTCCTCCGTTTAATTGAAACCCCTA
>CAZWAM010000151.1:0-3119 GCA_964631855.1 uncultured bacterium
AAGCGGCGAAGGCCCCGGGCGCCGGCTTTAGCCGGGGGAGTTGCGCTTTCGCGGTTGAAGCACCGGCCGCTGAAGAGGCCGGTATTAAGGTATCGGCGGCCAGGTGCGCGCGAGAAGGGGGGAGGCCGTTTCCCCTTGACGCCGCGGCCGGCTCGTAACATAATGGGGCGTCAAACCGCCCGGAGGTGTGATATGAGATTTGTCGTAATTTTAACGCTATTCCTCGTCGCGGCCGGCGCGGCGCAGGCCGGCACGGTTATAGTCGGCGCCAAGGAGAGCCCGCAGAAGGGGCCCTGGTGCGGCACGTGAGGCAACGAGTTCCGGTGCCAGGTCCTGGTGCTGGCCAGCGAGTTGAAATTCGCCGGGGACGTAACGCGGGTGGAGTGGAACGCCTCCGCCGCGGTGACGGGCGCCGGCTTCGGCGACGCCGAGATAACGCTGTGCGAGACGCCGCTGAGCCAACTCACGACCTCCTTCCGCGGCAACTACGGCGGCAACACGCCGGCGCTCATTTACGGCAATAGCTGGCTCGTCATAACGACCACGGGCGACCAGTGGTTCGGCTTCGACTGCGCCAAGCCCTTCGCCTACGGCGGCAGCAAAAACCTCATCGTCGAGATGCGGTGGCGGCGCGACAACGAGACGACCGTTCCCTCCTGGCACTTCGACACGAAGCCCGCCTTCCGGCTGAACGCCGTCGGGACGTACGCCGCGGAGCAGGGGAAGCTGGGGACGTGGTGCTCGCGGCATCGCATCACTTATACCGGCGTCGGCGTCTCCCCGACGTCGCTGGGCCGCGTGAGGGCGTTGTTCCGGTAGGGGCGACTGGGCAGGTGAGGGCGACTGACTAGTCGCCCGCGGCAAGGGGCTTGAGCCCCTTGTCGTAAGGGCCGCCCCCCGGCGGCCCTTTTTCGTGGTGGCGCCCGGCGGGGTTTTGTGTTATAAATCGGCTCGAGGCGTAAAGGAGAGAGAATATGAAGAAAGAATACGACGGCAATCTCCTCAGCCCGCTGCCGGTGGCGCTTATAGGCACGCTGGTCGACGGCCGCCCCAACTACTGCGTCGTCGGCTACATCTCGCCCTTCGACTTCGGCCGGCACATATTCTTCAGCCTTTACAAGAAGCGCTACACCAGCCGCGGCGTCCACGAGAACCGCGCCTTCAGCGTGAACCTCCCCTCCGAGGACCTCCTGGCCCAGGTCAACATATGCGGCAGCAAGTCCGGCCGCGACGTCGACAAGTCGACGCTCTTCGAGGCGTTCTGTGGCGAACTCCCGGCCGCGCCGATGATACGGCAGTGCCCCCTCAACATGGAGTGCGAGGTGGCCGAGGTCCTCGATTACGACGCCAACGAGGGGATAATAGGCCGCGTCGTCAAGTCGTACGTCGACGAAGAGCTGGTGCGCGGCGACGCGGTGGATATGAAGGCCGCGCGCCTCATCGCCTGGACCATCGGCGGCGACTTCTCCTTCTACGGCTTGGGCGAGCGCCTCACCGCCGAGGAGGGGGCGGAGGGCTAGGGCGGCGCAACGCGCGGCACGTTCCGCCTTGACCGCGGGATACCTTTTTCGTATATTTACGGTAGGAGGTAATATTATGGAAGGTGACGGACTGCAATTCCATTACGTGGCGACGCGCGAGGATGCGGAGGAGTTGATCGCGCGAGCGGAAAGGTTTTGGGTCTCCAACTGCGGCTGCCGCGAGAAAGGGCCGGGGTGTCAACGCTCTCGCCTCGATTTATGCCTTTTCTTCGACCCCCAGATGGGCGGGACCGGGTCGGATTTCCACGAGGTCGACAGGGAGTTCGTTGCAGGCCTCGTGAAGGAGGCAGAGGACAACCACCTCGTCGTCCGGCCGTTCCGGTACGACGAGGACCGGACGCGGACGCAGGGGATATGCTTATGCTGCGACGACTGCTGCTACTACCTCCGGGGCGAGGAGGAGCTGGCGGAGTGCGACAAGGGCCGGTATATCGCGCGCACCGATAAGGACGCGTGCGCGAGTTGCGGCACGTGCGTGGAGTTGTGCTACTTCGGCGCCCGGGCGCTCGACGACGCCGTCCTGGCGGTCAACGACGACAGATGCTACGGGTGCGCGCTGTGTCTCGACGTCTGCCCGGAGGGGTGTATCAGCATGGCGGAGCGGGGCTAGCGGCGCCGCCCGGGCCGGGTGAAGGCGTTGTTTAGGTAGGGGCGAGGGGCCAGTTGCCCCTACGGTTACCCGTAGGCGCCGGCCTTCGGGTGGCCCTTTTTTGTTGTAATAATAGAAGTTTTTGTAGTATGGTTAATTTAAAGGGGTAGCAGACCGAGGAGGTTTAGGGAAATGAGGAAACTCGCGATAATCACGGCCGCGGCGCTGACGGCGCTGGTGGCCCTTTGCGCTTGGGGCGCGGTGGGCTCCGTCATCAGCTCGTTCCCGTGGCCCGGCGCGCGCAACGTCTACCGCGACGCCGATTACGCCTACAGCGTCGCAAGCCCCAATACGCTGCGAGCGTATACGGTAAACGGCTCCCTCGTTAACTCCGTAAGTCTCGCCGGTTTAACCGACGCGGGAGACGCGGACCATAGCGTTCTGGGCGGGGCCTACCTCGCCGTTTTAGACGGTAAGAATCTATTGCGGGATTACGTCATATCCACCGGCTCCCTCGCGAGGTCGGTCGCGGTCGCCAACTGCGTCGGCTATGCCTACATCCCCGGGGGCGCCTATATGTACGTCGCGGCCGGGGCGTACGTCTACCGCTATAAAACGGGCGGTAGCTTGGTGAGCTCCTTTAGGATCCTCGGCCCTTATATCGGCGGCATAGCGGCGACGGGCGCTTTCAACGGCCAGAGTGGGGAATACGTCATCGTCGCGGTATGGGCTTACGATTCGGACGTGGGAATGGTGTATACGGGGGCCGGCTCGGCCGTAGCGACCTTTACTATCCCCGGTACGACTTACGGCTGCGTCTGCGGGCCGGGATACCCGCCCTCTTTCGGGACCACCTTTTGGTGCAATTCGGAAGTCGGCGCCGGCCGACGGTACGCCTATCAGCTGGATCTGGGCAACGGGACGGCCGTCGCGCCTTGGACGATGGGGAGGCTCTACGGCCCACCCTGGAGCACGCCAGAGCGTACTAT
>CAZWAM010000152.1:0-3074 GCA_964631855.1 uncultured bacterium
GCCGCTTAGGTCGACGCCCTCGAGTAGATACTCGTAGTCGCGGCCTACCTCCAGCCCGCGGTCTACGAAGTCGTAGGGCGAGCGGCCCGAGATGAGCGTTCGGTTCAACTTGCGGTAGTCGGCCCCGGCCGGGGCGGCCACCAGGGGCCGGCGGTAGAGGTTGAAGCCGGCTAAGCCGCGCTCGTTCGCGACCTCCCAGCGGAGCGCCACGCCGCCCGCGGCGGCCTCCGCCCTAAGCGACGTTACGTTGACGGGTAATTCCATAAAGCCGAGCTTCAGCAGCTTTATCAACACCGGGTATTGTTCGGCGCAGGTAATGGGGATCTGGTAGGCCGGGGGTTGGAAGGACCTGTCTATTTCGAAGGTGAAGCCCCAGTCTTTTTCGTGGCCTTCGCCGTCGTATTCCCAGTCGACGGCGTTACCACTCGCGAGGTAATGGAGTACCTCCCAGTCGTTGCCGTGCCGCCACCCGGACAAGGTCTCGAGGAGATAGGCCGCGAGATTTTTGTAATACGTGTAGTCCGGCTCCGGCGGGTGGCCGTACGTGTAGGCCCACGGATAGAGCATCGCCCGGCCGTAGGAGTGGTAGTTCAGGGTATAGGCGAATTGGTGGTCCTCGTCGTTGATGAGGTCGCGGATGGCCTGCGTCTCGGGCTCCGAGAAGGGAGAGGGGCCGCAATAAGTGCTCGAGCGGGGATTGTGGCTCGCGCCGTCTTCGCCCCAATGGTAATCGTAGTTGCGGTTGAGGTCTACGCCGTATACGCCGCCGCCATTGTCGCGGCGGTTCTTGCGCCACATATTATAGTATTTGAATACGTAGTTGTGGCCGTCCGGGTTTAGCATCGGCACTATCCAGGTCTCGACGTTTTCGACGACGAGCTTCACGTCCGGGTCGGCGGGATATTTTTCGCACAGTTGTTTGGCGAGGTAGAGCGGGACCTCGACGGTCATTATCTCACGCGCGTGGTGGTTGCCGTTGACCAGGATGTCTTTCTCGGCGGCCTCGTGCGTGCCTACGTTATCGGAGATTTTCAAGGCCCAGATCTCGCGTTCCTCCCAGGTGTCGCCGATATCGCGAAGGGTGCAGATGTTCGGGTACGCGGCGGCGAGGGCCTGGAGCTCGGCGACGAGCTCGTCGTATTCGGTGTATTCGGGGGGCGGCGCGTCGGCCGTGTCGATGACCTCCAGGATGTCGTACGCGATGCCCTCGAGGCCCAGGGTATTTAAGTCTTCGGTCGACGCGACGAGGTCGAAGTGTTCGCCCGGTACGGCGTCGGCTATGTCGAAGTCGTATTTCTGCAGGTCGGCCATAATGCGGCCCGGGTCCGCGTACGCGCGCGTCCAATAGACCGTGTCCGCGGCCGCGGCGCCGACGACCAAGGCCGCCACTACCATAGCGCCGATTTTGATCGCTCTCATTTTGTTGCCCCTTTTATCGGGATTTATCCCTTAGCCTAAACATATTTTATATTCGAATAAATACTTTCGCTACGCTGGTCGTGTGGATATTAGGGGTGCGCGGAATTTAGTCGGTAAAGATGGATATTGTCAACAATTGTTTTTTCACTCGCGTAAAATCCGTAAGTCTTTATTTATCAATAATAAAAGGCTACGGGGCCGGTTTTTTTCCACAAAATATCAACAATGGATTGCGTTACGGAAACGCCTTATTTTTTTAGGTTTGCGCTAATTATGTTTTAATGATGAAACCTTGTCAGGTCGTAATATAGTATCGTGTGCGCAGCGGTCGTCGCGCGCGGGGTGGTCCAGGTTGTAGTGGAGGCCGCGGCTTTCGGCGCGGTCCTGCGCCGAGCGTACCGTTAGCTGGGCAACGGTTACGATATTGTGGAGCTCGACCAGGTCGTAGTTCGCGCGGGCCGTTGCGAGGACCTTATCCACGTTGCGGTGGATGGCGGCCAATCTTTCCGCGGCCATCTCCAGGCGGCGGTCGCTGCGCACGATGCCCACGAAGTCGCGCATCGTCCGTCTGACGAGGTACCAGTCGTGAGATATCGCTACCGGCTCGTGCTCGTTGCCGTGGTCGCCGTCCCAGGCCGCGGCCACGTCCGCTTCGGGAGCGAGTTTTATTTCCTCAGCCGCGGCGTCGGCGGCCCGTTTCGCGAAGACCACCGCCTCGAGAAGGGAGTTCGACGCGAGGCGGTTGGCGCCGTGGAGGCCGGTACAGGCGACTTCGCCCACGGCGTATAGCCCCGGCAGTTCCGTGCGGCCGTGAACGTCGGTGAGGACGCCGCCGCAGCAGTAATGAGCCGAGGGCGCGACCGGCGCCGGCTCGCGGGCCAGGTCGATGCCGTATTCGGCGCATTTACGATATATATACGGGAATCGTTTCTCTAACTTTTCCTTACCCAAGGAAGTTACGTCGAGGTAGACGTGGTCCGTTCCCGCCTTCTTCATCTCCTGGTCGATGGCGCGGGCTACGACGTCCCGCGGCGCCAGTTCGCCCTTGGAATGATATTTCACCATGAAACGTTCGCCGTCTTTGCTTAGCAGCGTGCCGCCCTCGCCGCGCAGCGATTCCGACAGCAGGAAGGACCGCTCGGGTAACGTTTTCGCGCCCGGGCGGAACAGGCACGTGGGGTGGAATTGGAAGAACTCCATATTGGCCACGGCGACGCCCGCGCGCCAGGCCGCGGCGATGCCGTCGCCCGTGCACACGTCCGGGTTGGAGGTGATGAGGTAAACCTTGCCCGCGCCCCCCGTGGCCAGGACCGTCGCCCGTGCCGTGAACGGCGTTACCTTGCCCGTGTCGGCGCTCAACGCGTACGCGCCCCGGCACCGGTGGCCGTTATCGCTTTCTAAGATTAAATCAAGCGCGAGGTGGTTTTCGAATATTTCGACGTTGGCCCGCCGGCTCAGCGTACCTATCAAGGCGTCTTCTATCGCCTTGCCCGTCAAATCCGCGGCGTGAAGGATGCGCCGTCGCGAGTGTCCGCCCTCGAGGCCGAGGTCGTAGCCGCCGCCTTTTCCTCTCGTAAACTCGACGCCCAATTGCGTGAGCTCCGCGACGCGCCGGGGCCCTTCGCGTACTACCGTCTTGACTACGTCCTCGTGGC
>CAZWAM010000153.1:0-2866 GCA_964631855.1 uncultured bacterium
CCCTGAGGCTAGCCCTAAAGCTATTTCGGGGAGAACCAGCTATCTCCGGGCTCGATTGGCGTTTCACCTCTACCCACAGCTCATCCCCCCAGTTTTCAACCTAGGTGGGTTCGGGCCTCCACGCACTTTTACGCGCGCTTCACCCTGGCCATAGGTAGCTCGCCCGGTTTCGGGTCTACCGCCTGCGACTGGTCGCCCTGTTAAGACTCGCTTTCGCTGCGCCTCCGGCCTCTTGGCCTTAAGCTAACGCCGCAGACGAGTAACTCGCCGGCTCATTATGCAAAAGGCACGCAGTCACCCCCGAAGGGGCTCCTACACCTTGTAAGCGTACGGTTTCAGGTACTATTTCACTCCCCGCACAGGGGTACTTTTCACCTTTCCCTCACGGTACTAGTTCACTATCGGTCGTCAGCGAGTATTTAGCCTTAGGAGATGGTCCTCCCAAATTCGGACAAGGTTTCTCGGGCCCCGTCCTACTTGGGTGCCCGGACCAGGAAGCCTCGATCGCCTTCGCCTACAGGGCTTTTACCTTCTCTGGCGCAGATTTCCATAAGCTTCGGCTAACGACGAGGTTTGTAACTTCCCGAGGGTTCCGCCGAACCCTCCGTCCGGGTCCCACGACCCCGCGCGCGACAACGGCAGCGGCCTTTAACGCCGTGCGCGGTTTGGGCTCTTCCCTTTTCGCTCGCCGCTACTGGGGGAATCGTGGTTACTTTCTCTTCCTGCGGTTACTGAGATGGTTCAGTTCGCCGCGTTCGCCGCGACGCCCTATGTATTCAGGCGCCGCTGGCCGGGTATGACCCCGGCCGGGTTGCCCCATTCGGAAATCTCCGGATCACTGCCCGCTTAGCGACTCCCCGGAGCTTATCGCAGCCGGCCACGTCCTTCATCGCCTGCTGACGCCAAGGCATCCACCGTACGCCCTTAGTATCTTGACCATAGCATGCTTGTGGACAAGATAATGGGTTACCCGCGACTATCGTCAAATAGTCGCCGTGGCCTTTCACGTGCTATGTAGTTTTCAAAGAGCGCAAATACGCCCTGCGGGCCGACTTAGCCGCCGGCCCCGAGCCGTTATATTTATAACATAGGAATTCAGGTAAGTCAAGTAAATTCGCAAAAAAACCCAATTCAAAACCGCTCTTGGGACGGCCCTGCTCCCCCACCAGCGCACCTACCTAAACAGCGCCTTCACCCTCCCCACCGACGCCGGCTTTACGGCGACGTCGGGGGGACAGTGGACCTTCCATATCAAATGCGTCGGCTCCGGCGAGAACGTACAGACCCAGAGGTAGCCGTTAAAGTAAGCCGAACCGCGCGGTTGGGTGGACGGCGCGCGGAACGACGTCAAGAAAGACCCGTTGGCGCGGTGGCCGTAGATATGGCCGGGGGTATCGTTATCGGTAAACCAGATAAGGCCGTTGCCGTAGTCCCAGGCCGAGTCGCGATAACTGCGCTTATTCGAATAGTAGAACATACTCAGCAGGCTGCCGTTCGTCGCGTGGCGCGACACGCGGGCCCGCGTGCCGAGGTCGTGTACGACGACGGCCTTGAGCGAACCGGGCTGGTCCGGCCGCCCCTCGCACGTGAGCCCTCCTCGCGCAAGGTGGATAGACCGGGCGCTGATAGGCCACGAGCTATATATACTACCCGTGGAGGCTTCGCACCGCGCCACCCACGCCGTCCCGTATATGGATAGCGTCATCCGCACTGTCCAAAGGTAGCCGCCGGCCTCGTAGCCGAGGCCCGAAGTGTCGTGGCCGAGAGGGGGCCCGTACGATCTGATGACGGACCCGGTATTCGGGTCTAGGGTGTATACCTTGTCAACACCCCAATAGCTGCTGAAAACGAAAACGTGTTCCGGACTCGCGGCCAGCGCGATGGGGAAGCGCGTCGGCGCCGGGAAAGACGCTACGACCTCGCCCAGGTACGCGCCGGCAGGCGCGGCCGCGAAGGCCAAGGCCGAAACCAACAACGTAACGACCTTCATCTCGATACCTCCCTGTAAAAGAAAACCTTATTCCTACTACAATATATCATACGCGCCGGCCTAAATCAAAGATATATGGCGACGTAAAAAAGCCGGCCTCCCGGCCGGCCTTTTTACCCGATATTATCGCCGCTTATCTATACAACGCCTTCACCCGGCCTACCGACGCTGGCTCGACTTCCACGTTGTGCTCGTCATCGACCTGGACGCGCAGCATCAAGTTCGCATTCGGGCCCTCGAACGACATCCACGAACCGCGGTAATACCGCCACGTATGTCCCCGTCGCGGGCCGGTATCGAAGCACAGCGTGTCGCCGTTCGGGTAGTTGTAAACCTGGTCCCAACAAGCGAGGAACTTAGTCCGGCTCCCCAGGAAGCAATCGGCCTCGAAATCGTTCCAGCCCTGTTGCCTCGGCATAACGAACGTAGGACCCCACAGGAGGGACCCGGGTAAGCCTCCCGCGAAAACAAATATGCCGACCCGGCCGCCGTCCCACCTCCGGTTGGGCCAGGCTCGCATGTACATGCGAAACTTGCGGACGTAGTTGTAGTTCTCGAGGGTAGAAACGTCGAACTCGTGGCCGACCCAAGCGGCGGTAAAGGCGACGTTGGTGCCGTGGGGCGTCCCGTTGTCCCAATACAACCATACCGAACCATCGCCGGAGAGCGGCCACGCCCGGTCGCGGTACGGCTCAGGCGCGCCGTAATCTACGGCCGTCGCGACGGCGGCCGCGCTTATCGCCCCCAAGCAGAGAACGAATATTCCTCCGTGTTTCATCGCTTCCTCCTATTAGCCCGAAAAGTACGTACGCCAGCGAGTCGACATTGCGGTCGTTGGCCTTTACCGACATCTCGCGCCTACCTAAACAACGCCTT
>CAZWAM010000154.1:0-2861 GCA_964631855.1 uncultured bacterium
CCTGCTGAGCTAATCGCCCGTGAGGTTTTAGTATAATTAAAAAATGACCTCTCAGTCAACCGAAATCTCACGCGACGTTGCGGCCCGGCTCCGGCCGTGATAAAATATACGCGTGCGTTACTGTTTTCGCGTAACGGGTGCGGTTGTCATTTCCGGTGTCGCCGCTTTCGCCGGCTGGCACCCGATGCCGCGCCTCGCCCTCGTCCACGACGACGGCGTGAGCGACGACGGCCTCTACAATTACTTCGCCGCGGCGCCCGCTTTCTTCTTCCGGCACGCCGGCGACGTCTACCAGGCGCCGGTGCTCGCCGACGCCGTCGCCAACGGTACGGCTAAGCTTTTTTTTGAAACTTATAAGAAGTACCTCGACGGCCGCGGCGGCCTGAAGCAACTCTTAGCCGTCGGCGGCGTGGCCCCGTCGGACCTCGAGTACGCGCGGAAATATTTCGGCTTGGGGCGAGAGCACGTCCGGGAGATAATCGGGCCGCCGCCTCGCATAGCGTGTGAGCTCTCGCGCGACTGGCTCGAGAGCGAGTACGTCGTCGTGGCGCCGTACGTCGGCGCTCCTACGATTAAAGATATCGAGAGCGCGGCCAACGCCTCCGCCGTCGCTGCTTACTTGAATGCGCCGTTATTTTACGCCGAACCGTCCGGGCTATCAGCGGAGACGCTGAAGTTTATCGGGTGCCTTAAGCCGTCGAAGGCCGTCGTAGTGGAGATAGACGACGTACTGCCGCCGAAAGTAAATGCCGACCTTGCCGCTTTGGGGGCTCGCGTGGTCGCCGACCTTAAGAGTGAGCGCGACGTCGTGAGTTACGTTAACGACCTGACGGACCCGGCCCCGCCGGTGTTGTGTTGTTTCCGGGGGCGGCGGATGGCCGCGCCGGCGGCCGTCGCCGCGGCGCGGTATGGCGGCTTCGTCCTCGAGCTCCCCGAAAACATAACGGCGCTGAGTTCTACCGTCTGGGAAATTATAAAGGCCGAGGTTCCCGAGAGCCGCGAGAAGCTGCTCGAGCCGTTCGTAATGCCCGCGGCGGTATTGGAAGGCGAGCAATCAATAGCCGACCGATTTTACGCCTGGCTCGAGGGCCTTGGCGGTACGGACCCGGGCCAGCTCGAGTACGTCCTAACCTTCGCGCCGGCCTTCGGCGACGGGAGCCTCTCGTACGCCTTCGACCGGGCGATAATCGGCGATACCGAGACGCCGGCTGAGCGCGGCGCCGCGCCGGGGCGGTTCGTCAACGCGGCGGCCGAGACCTTGGCGTCCCTGAATTTGACCTCGGCCTACCGCGCGCTCATCTTTGCCAACCCGCGCCCGGGCCACGTTACGTTTTGCGGCCTCGTCTACATGGCCCATAACGTCGTCTCTTGCCCCCACACGTTCAAGGATAATTACGGCAAGCTCCACAAGGTCAACGAGGTCTTGGGCTGCCGCGGCGGCGGCTTCGACGACCCGGGCGTCTTTATGGATTTCAAGGATAATTTTTACGAGCCCGTCGTACACGACGGCCGGCAGGCGGGCCCGGGTCGCCACCAATTCGTTCCCGACGAGGACTTAGTCGGCTTCCCGATGGACGTCTACCGCGGCACGGGTTTCTTCTACGCGTCGACGCACGGCACGCGGGGAGGTATTTATCCTTTTCTGAAGGATAACGGCATCGCCGAAAACGTCGAGTGGGGCAAGGCGGATTGGCCGGGGGGCCCGTCGGGTTACGTGAACTTCGACGGGGAGGGTTGTTTTTCTTACAACGTTTGGGACAAGATGGGGAACAAGAGCCCGGGCTTGGTAGCCGTGTTCAACGCGTGTTCCGTCGCGGGAGGCGAGATGAACGCCGTAGTTATGCGGCACCTCGCCGCGGCTTCTATTTCGTCGTACACGGCCGTGGGGGCGCCGGCCTCGGGTTGGTTCTGGTGTTCGTTCGTAAGCCGTATGGTGAAACGCCGGTATACGCTGGGCGAGGCGTTGTGCTTCGCGACGGCGCAGGTCTCGGAAATATTCCCGGCTCGCCGCGGCGGCGTCGATTCTACGATTCGATACGTATTGGTCGGCGACCCCTTTATGCGGTATTACAGGCCGACGTGGCAGCCGCCAACGCCGGCTGAGCCGGGGCGCAACTACGGCGGCCACCACCCGGGCGGCTCCGGGCTGTTGGCGCGGGAGTTCGACGCGCGCGCGGGCGAGGGGTGCGTAACGCTCACGTGGCGCAAGGCGACTAATAGGCAGGTAGTCGGTTGGAACCTCTATCGCGGCGAGGGTCGGGCCGCGGCTAAGGCTGTGGGCGGCGGCTCGAGCGGCCCGGCTAAGGTAAACGAGAGACTCATCGTCGGCAAGGGCCCATTCGTCTACGTGGACGAGCCGCTGCAGAACGGCGAGACGTATTTTTATTGGCTCGAGGCGGTGGAGGGCAACGAGCGCGTTCTATCCCACGGGCCGGTAGATGCGGTTCCGGAGGCTGACTTCGGCAAGGCGACGTTCGCGTTGGTGCAGAATTATCCCAACCCGTTCCGCGAGGCGACGACGGTCGTCTTCGTCGTTCCGAAAGGCGGTTATGCGACGTTGACGGTTTACGATTTGCGAGGGGCGGTGGTCCGGAGGTTGTGGGACGGCGTGGCCGCGGCGGGTGGGCACGAGGTTTTGTGGGACGGCGCGGGCGACGACGGCGCGCCGCTGCCGCCGGGCGTCTATTTCTACCGGCTCGAGGCCGGCGGCCGGGCGGCCACTAAGAAGCTGGTATTGGTTAAGTAGGTAGCCCTTACGGGCGGGTGTTTCGCACGAAAGAACGCCGCGTCGTACGGAGGCCGGGCGTAGTAGGAATATTAAGTTTAAAACTCGGAGGCCGACGGTTCGTCGGGCGGCGTCG
>CAZWAM010000155.1:0-2787 GCA_964631855.1 uncultured bacterium
AGTGGCCCCCTTTGCCGAAGAGGATGGGTATGGTTTTGAGGAATATCCTCACGTCCATTAGGAGCGATTGGTTGGCGATGTAGTAGAGGTCGAACTCGAGGCTCTCGCGGATGGGACGGTCGGCGCGGCCGGCGATTTGCCACAGGCCGGTGATGCCGGGTTTGACGCTCAGCCGGAGGTTTTGCCAGGGCTCGTATTCGGCCGCGGCCAGCGCCATCTCCGGACGCGGACCCACGAGGCTCATTTGCCCTTTCACGACGTTTACGAGTTGGGCCGTTTCGTCGAGGCCGAGTTTGCGCATAATGCGGCCTACGCGCGTGATGCGGATGTCGTCGCCGCCGGGGGGCGACTGTTGGTATTTGGGAACGGTGGGGAACATGGTGCGGAATTTGTACATATTGAATTCACGGCGGCCGCGGGTGACGCGTTTCTGGCGGAATATTATCGGCCCGCGCGAATCGAGCTTGACGGCGAGAAACATAGGCAGCCAGACGGGGGTGAGTACGATAATGAAGGCCGCGGCCACGAGCTTGTCCATAAGCCACTTCGTCAGGCCTCGGCCCGGGCCCCGGCGGACGCCGCCGAACGGGATGAACTCCCGCGCCGCGAGCGTAACCGTGCCGGCGGCGGGCGCGAGCTCAGCCAGGATATCCGCGGCGACGTACGCGGGCGCGCCGGCCTCCCACGCCGCGGCGACGGCCCGGAGCGCCTCGTCTTTCGTGGGGGCCTCGGCGACGACGGCGGCTACGTCCTCGAGACGGGCCAGCCTTTCGCCAAGGGCTTCCGCGTCGGCGGCGAAGTCGCAGAGGGCGAGGGGCGACGAGGGGTCCTCCTCGAGCGCGCGGGCGAAGCGTCGCGCCGCGTCGCCGGTTCCTACGATTACTACGGATTCGTTCACGGCTGAGAATTTCGGCGGACTTCGGTAGAATTTCTTTTTGGATTATAAAAGGGGCCGCGACGGCGCGCAAGGGGAATATAGGCGGCGGCAACATTTCCCTTGTTGGGCGCCGGGCCTTACTACTATAATTATGGGATGTTAGGGGGGGACGGCCGCGTTTATTTTTCGCGGGAGCGTGCGACGTGGAATATTTAGCCGGCATTCTTGCCGTAAGCGTAACGACGATAGGCAGCTTGGCGTTGATTTGGTTCCTGGACCGGTTCGAAAAGGAACCGATCTGGCTTTTGGCGCTGGCGTTTTTATGGGGCGCTGTGCCCGCGGTCGTCGTTTCCCTCGTCATCGAGATGACCTTCCGCATACCGTTGAGCTACGTTTTGGAAAAGGGGATAGCGGAGGCCGTGATGGGGACCGTCGTCGCGCCCGTTACGGAGGAGGGCGCGAAGGGGTTCGGTTTACTTTTATTGTTTTTAGTAATTCGGCACCATCTCGACGACATACTGGACGGCATCGTCTTCGGGGCGGTAGTGGGGGCGGGCTTCGCCTGGTTGGAGGACATATTTTACGTCCTGGGCGCCGCGGCCGAGGGCGTCGAAGCGATGGGCTTCGTCTTCATCCTGCGCGTCTTCGTCTTCGGCCTCAATCACGCCTTCTTCACGGCGCTCGCGGGGTTAGGTTTCGGCGTCGCGAAGGTGGTCCGAAGTTGTTGGCTGGGGGTCCTCGCGGTAATCGTGTCTTTCGGCGCCGCGGTGGGCGCGCATTTGTTGCACAACACGTTGGTGGGTATGGGGAGCGAGGCCGGCGTCGTGGCCTCTTTTGGCATACACTGGAGCGGCCTTTTCGGCCTTTTGGTAATAATCGTCGGCGTCTGGTTCGCCGAGTGGCGTTGGATAAAGAACGAGCTCCGCGAGGAGTTAGCGTTGGGCACGGTCGGCGAGCGGGACCTCCGCCAGGCCTCGAAGTGGTTCGGCCGCTTGGGGTGGGAGCTAAAGTTTCTGGCCGCGTTCGACCTCGACGGGTTCTTACGCGTACGCAAGATGTACAACCGGCTGGTTAAGCTCGCGTTTCTGAAGCGCAGCCGGCGCCGTCGACCGAGGGAGAGCACGGAACGGCGCATCGCCGAGTTGCGCGAGCGCATCGCGCGAGGCCGGAGCTGAAGGGAGGAAGCCTTGTGGAATACCTTATGGGTATATTGGCGGTGAGCGTGACCACCGCAAGCAGCTTGGTTTTGATTTGGTTTCTGGACCGTTTTGAAAAGGACCCGCTGTGGCTTTTAACGCTCGTCTTCCTTTGGGGGGCGTTGCCGGCGATAATCGTGGCGTTCGTGTTTAACACCCTCCTCGGCGACTCGCTGGTAATGGTATTTGGACCGGAGGTGGGCGGTGCCCTCACGGCGTCGCTCGTGGCGCCCCCGGTAGAGGAGACGGCTAAGGGGCTGGCGCTGCTTATCGTTTTCTTCGCCCTCCGCCACCACTTCACCGACGTGCTGGCGGGGATAACCTTCGGCGCGATGGTGGGAGCCGGGTTTGCGTGGGTCGAGGACATATCCTACATCTGTACGGCGTTCGACCAAGGCGGCGCGGAGGCTATGACGGCCTTGTTCGTATTACGGGTCTTCATCTTCGGCCTGGGCCACGCGTTTATGACGGCTATCACCGGCATAGGCTTTGGCCTCGCCCGGGAGGTACGGAGTTGCTGGCTGGGCGGGTTGGCGGTCGTATTCTTTTTCGGCCTCGCCATGGCGGTTCACTTTCTCCGCAATTTCCTCCTATCGTTCTTCGGCGGGCCGGGCGCCTTCTTATACCTACTCGTGCACTGGGCGGGGTTGTTCGGCCTCTTGGTAGTCGTCGTTGCGGCTTGGGTCTACCAATGGAAATGGATAAGGGGCGAGC
>CAZWAM010000156.1:0-2578 GCA_964631855.1 uncultured bacterium
ACCCCCCCCTAACCACCCCCGCCCCCTTTTAACCGCATTTAGCCCCCTTTAGCACGTTGACTAATACCACGCCGCTGCTAATAATATAAGCGAGCGCCCCGGGCGCCCGTTTTTTCCTTCCCGGCTCGCGGTGAACCCGCGCGGGAGAAACGCGGCCGCGAGCACCCCCTCCGGGGAAAACCAAACGTTTCACCGTCCGAGAACCAAAGATTCCATCCTCCGAGGAAACGACACGTTTCATCTTCCGGACTCCCCATATACGCGTACGGGTATTGGGGGGGAGCCCCCGCCTTTCGTACTTTGTAACGTGTGCCCCGCAAGAAGAAATCCGCCGACTGGGCCGCGGAGCGCCGGCGCCTCGACGCCCAGCTCCTCGCTCGAGCCGATAAGATTTACCAAAAGCTCGCCGCCCTCGCCAAGGAAGGCGACCTGAAGGCCATGCATCTCTTCTTCAAGGAGCTCGCCGACGCCGAAGGCCGCGCCGCCTTGCGCGCCCCGGCGGACGCCGACGTGGAAATCGTCTCCGAAGTTGTCCCACCGAATAATAAGAATAAGGGACGCCGGCCTAAAAAGAAATCCTAAGCAATATGCTATCTACCGGGCGTGCGTTCTCGAGCGTAGCCGCCGCGTCGTCGTGCGCGCCGGCCGCAAGTTCGGCAAGACGTATACGGCCGTACGCGTCGCCCGCGACTGGGCCGCCGACGCCGAACCCGGCGCGTACGTCCTCGTCGCCGCGCCCGAGTACGCGTACCTGCGGGACCAGCTCGTCCCGGAAATGATCCGCGCCATCCCGGCCGAAGCCCTCCGGGGCGGCGGCTGGGGCGCCGCGTACAACAAGACGGAGCATATATTGACGCTGGCCAACGACGCCAAAATCATTCTGCGCTCGATGGACAACGCCGACGCCGTAAGGCCGCTGTCCGTCGCGGGCCTGGTGGCCGAGGAGTTCAGCCTCTGGAGCCGCTACGCCTGGGAGGAGTGCGTCCGCCCCACGCTCATGGCGCGCGACGCGCCGGCCCTCTTCATCTTCACGCCCAAGGGCCTCAACCAGGCGCACGAGCTATGGGCTCGAGCCGCGGCCGCGGAGCCGGGCTACGTCGGTTTTCACTTCACCTCCTACGACGGCATCCTACCCGCGGCCGGCATCGACGCCGAGGCCCGCGGCCTTCCCGAGAACGTCTACCGCCAGGAAATTTTAGCCGAGTTCCTGGGCGACCTGGGCGGCGTCTTCCGCGGCGTCCGCGAGTGCGTCGCCGGCGACCTGGAGGACCCGCAAGAGGACGAGACGTACGTCGTCGGCTGCGACCTCGCGAAGACGACGGACTTCACCGTGCTGTGCGTAGTCAAGCGCTCGAGCCGGGCGCTGGTCCACTTCGAGCGCTTCAACCAACTCGACTGGGAGTTCCAGGTGGCGAAGGTCCGCGGCGCCTCGAGCCGCTACCACGACGCCACCGTGTGGCTCGACAGCACCGGCCTCGGCGACCCGGTATACGACCGCTTGAAGTCGCTGGGCGTTCCCGTCCGCGGTTACAAGTTCACCGCGGAAACCAAGCGCCGCCTGGTGGAGAACCTGGCGCTCGCCATGGCGGAGCGGACCGTTCGCTTCCCGGACGTCCCGGCGCTTCTGAGCGAGCTCGAGATCTACGGCGCCGAGCAGCTACCGGGAGGGGGGGTCCGCTACGGCGCGCCGGCCGGCTACCACGACGACGCCGTGACGGCGCTGGCGCTGGCCTGTTGGGGATTGGGGCGCGGCAGCTCGAGAGCCCTTCCGACCGCCGACGGCGGCCGGGTATACCAAAGCAGAGGTTTAGACCATGGCGCAGAATAAAGACCGCAAAAAACCGCCGGCGGCGTATCAGGCGTCGCTGACCCGTTTTTATTACCAATACGCCGCGCGGCTCATCGCCGAGCTCGGCGTCTACAACCCGAGCGCGATATCGTTTAGCTCGCTCAAGCGGATGCGCGAGTACCCGCAGATCCACTTCGGCCTGGCCGTCATCAAGATGGCGGTGCTGGCCGCGGAGAAGCGCGTCGTGTGCGACGACGCCGACGTGCGCCGCTTCGTCGAGTCGCAGTACCTCGAGCCGTGGAGCGACCGCTTCACCAAGATGTGCCTCAACGCCCTCGACTTCGGCTACGCGCCGCTCGAGCACGTCTGGACGTCGGTGGACTACCACGGCGCGCCCAAGTGGGTCTTCCGCGAGCTGCGCGACCCGCACCCCGAGAACTGCCGCTGGCTGGCCGACGAGCGCGGCTCCTACAACGGCTTCCAGCAGCTCGCCGGCGACATCATAAACGTCCCCGCCGACAAGTCGGCCTGGTACGCCCACGACGACGAGTTCGGCAACCTCTACGGCACCCCGGCCACCAAACCCTGCTACCGCGCCTGGTACAACCACGAGATGCTGACGCTGTTCATGCTGCGCGAGGCCGAGCGCTTCGGCACGCCCTTCGTCAAAGTGAAGTATCCGCCCGACACCGGCGACGACGTCACCAACCGCGGCGCGGCGCAGACGCTCGGCCGCGACGTGCGCGACAACTCCTACGTCACGCTGCCCCAGGTCTTCGACGACGGCCG
>CAZWAM010000157.1:0-2558 GCA_964631855.1 uncultured bacterium
TCAGGTCGGCCCTCGTCGTCGCGCGGCTTGTCTTAATTTCAGAGCCGGAATAATTTCCACTTGACTATATTCGTGCTTTATTAAATAATGACTCGCGAGGGAACTTCCATGTTTAACCGGGGCTATTTTGTACGGATAAGGTGTTATGGCCGGGTCGGCGGTTACGACGGGGGAAGGTAAGCCCACGCGGCCCGTCCCTCATGTCGGCGGATTTACCGAAACGCACCCCGGTTGGGTTTTAGGGCCCGCCGGTTTTTTTGTTCTCTCCCGCCGGTCGTTTTTTATGTAACACTAGCTCATTTGCGATTCCTCGCCGCCGCTTTTCGGCGAACGGCGGCAAATAACTTACCAACTTTAACGCGAGAGGAGAGAAAGATGAAGATAGCCCTAACGATCGTAGCGCTGGCGCTCGCGGCGGCCGCGTGGGCCGCGGATATCCCGAAGGCGTTGGATAAGGGAGTAGTACGCCTCGGGCCGTTGCTTTCCGGCGCGTTCGAAAAAACAAGGCGCGAATGGTGGCACGAGTATGGGCCGTACTCAGAGACAGCCAGGCGGGGAGGAGGAGGCGGGTATTTCTGGGCGCAGTACGACGGCTCGTGGTACGGTTACGAAGCCCGCTTGGGCGCGGTCGTGTTCCGGGGCGACGGCGGTACGTACACCGACATCGACTGGGAGAACGAATACCATATGTACCTCGTCAAGGGAAAGTACCGCCCCTACTTTACGCCGTCCGCGGGCCTTCGCCGGACCGAAGACCCGGGCGGCGGCGAGACCCGCCCCCTGTTCGGGGCCTACTTCGGCATAAGGCTAAATTCTCCGGTTTCGCCGTTCTACATGACCTTCGGCGGCGGCTATAAGTTTGCCGAGAATTCTTACGCCGTCATTCAAAATCGCTACTACTTAGGCTTAACTCCGACCGTTGCTTTACGAATCGAGCTGGAAGCCGGGAGCGAATTCGAAGGAGACGACAGCGCTTTCGCCCGACTTAACGTCGGCCCGTCGTTCAGCTTCTGAGGGGGAAAAGGCCGAAGCGACAGTTCCCGTTTTCGTACTTGCAACCTCTTCGGCCTCTTAGGTCCCGCTGTTCGCGCGCGTGGCCGCCGCGGCCGGCGCCGGACGTGGGACGGCATAGGAGGAGAAAATGGCTAATTTCATAAGAGCTGCGCCCCAGCTCGCGGTGGTTTTGGCCTCGTTGCTACTTTGGGGCGCTTTCGCCTGGGGCACGCCGGCCGAGGCGCCGGCTACTGAGGGCGAGGCCGAGGCGGCGGCCGAGGACCCGTGGGCCGGCGTCAGGATAAGCGACGCCTACGACGAGCTCAGGTGCCCGTATTGTTGGGAGTATAACGAATTGACGGCGGCGCGGTGTCCCTCCTGCGGTTACGAGTTCCCCCAGCCGTCGGCCGAGGTGACGGACCCCGACATGGTCTTCGTGCCGGGAAAAGGGTATTACCGGGAAGGGACGTTGTTGGAGCCGGGCAAGTCCCGGAAAGGCTACTGGATCACGGGGATAGTCCTTGTAGCGTCCGGCCTTACCGCGGGTACGCTCGCCGGGTATTACGGTGGTGAGCTAGGAGGGGCCATAGCCGCCCTACCGTGTTTAGGCGCGATAGGCGTCGGCGTCGGTCTTACCATATACGGCCTTGTCAGCCGTAGCGAACCGGTATACGCCTTTGCGAGCGGCGAGCGCTACGAGCCTTACGACGCCGCGTACGCGCTAAGGTCGCGCGATTCCGAGGGTGTGGCGTTAAAAACCGAGGTGACGTTACTAGGTTTTTAATCCGGCGTCAATTCTTAAAACTTACCGCCCCTAAAAAACCTACGCCCGCGTCGCTGGGCCGCATAAGGGCGTTGTTCCGGTAGGGGCGACTGGCGCGTCCCCGGATACATGTAGGGGCCGACCTTAAGGTCGGCCCTTTTTGTTAATATATTTTAGGAGATTACACCGCCCCCGCGAGCTGCAGCCGGCGGCCGAAGTCGGCGCGGATGCGCGTATTTATGTTGACTCGGGAGGTAATATTAATTATTATAAGTTAAAATGTTACGTAACATCCAACCGTAAGGAGGAGAAGAAATGAAGAAGCTTTTGGTCGTAACAGCGGTCACGTTGTGCGCCGCAGGTCTGGTATGGGGTACGCTCGGCCAGGTCGTGGCTTCGTGGCTGGCGCCAGCGGAATTCCCCCTTTGCCTGGCGCGCGCGCCGAACCCCGCCTATATGTGGCTCTGGTGCAATAGGTCACCTTACACTATCTATCGCGTACATTCCGACACCGGCACGGTTTACGCCTCTTACGTACACCCGAGAGCGGGACGCAGCGTCCGCGGCCTAACTTTCTCGTACGGCAGCTCGGCGCCCTACTCGGGCAGCTACCTCTGGGTCGGCGACTACACAAACGATTACGTTTACATGAGCAATTACACCACCGGCAGTGTCTACCTGTCCTATTCAGTTGCCCACGACCCCTACGGCTTGGCCGTCCAAGCCACCGGCGACGGCGGCCAGGCCCCGACCGCGATGTTCACCAGCGCTAGTTCCCCCGCTTACGTATGGCGCCGTCAAC
>CAZWAM010000158.1:0-2470 GCA_964631855.1 uncultured bacterium
GCGCTTCCACGAGGCGGTGGGCGGCCTGCCGCGCGCGCTGGCGGCGGCGCGCTTCGACGGCGTCCAACGCTACATCCCCTACAAGGCCGAGGCGGTGGCGCGCGCGCGGGCGTTCGTTGAGCGGATAAAGGGGGGCGAGGACGGCGGCGTCCTCGTCTTCGCGGGCGAGACCGGGACCGGCAAGACGTACGTGGCCGTCGCCGCGGTCCGCGCCGTCACCGACGCGGGCCTACGCGCCACCCTCGTCGCCTCCGCGGAGTTCTGCGACGACGTCCGCGAGCGCAGCTACAGCGTCGCCGACGTCCGCCGCTACGTCGACGGCCTCCGGCGCCACGACCTCGTCGTCCTGGACGACTTCGGCAGCGAGCGCGTGGGGCCGGCGGAGGGAACGGTCCTGGACCACTACGCGCGGTTCCTGAAGTCGTTCGAGGCCGGCGGCGGCCTGATCGTCACGACCAACCTCGACTTCCAGCAGGCGCTTACGGCCCGCTTCGGCGACGAGGGGGACCGCATCGCGCGGCGGCTGGGCGAGGTGCAGTTCGGGCCGGCGCTGCGGTTCGGCGAGGGGGCTCGAGCCGAGGCCCCCGCGGCGGAGGAGGGATCGTGAACGCCGACGACATACACCGTATGCAGCGCCGCGAGGCGTACGCGGCCGGCATCCGCGACTTCGCGCGGCACTTCGGCCACGTCGCCGCGGCTTTGGCCCTCGGCTTTCTGCAAGGATTGTTCGCGGCGTGGGTGCTGTGGTTGTTCTGGTTTGCTGCGGTGGAGACGTGGACCGTGCTGGTATCGCCGGCCTTCATCGCCGCCGCGGAGCTCGCGGCGATATGCGCGCTGGCGTGGACGTGGCGGCTGCTGACGCGGCCTAAAGGGCCGAAGGAGTAGGGGTATGGACGGTGCTCGAGAAGACGACGCGCTCATCGGCTGGAAGGCGGTGGCGGCGGCGCTGGGGGTGTCGACGTCGACGGTGCGCCGCTGGACGCGGGAGCTCGAGCTGCCGGCCTACAAGCTCGGCGGCCAGGTCCGCTCGAGCCGCGCCGAGCTCGATAAATGGGTACGGGAGCGGAGGCGGAGGGTGGGGGGTGGTTAAAGGTCGGTTAAACTTAATGTTGCGAAAATAATTATTATTACTTATTATCGATGCGTAGATATGGCTAAGAATAAGTTATATACTATCGGGTATGAAGGACTGACGGCGCGCGCTTTTTTAGCCAAACTTAAGGCAAATAAGGTCGCCGTCGTGGTCGACGTACGTGAGGTCCCTAATAGCCGCAAGCGAGGGTTCTCGAAGTCCCAATTGGATTCACGGTTAGGGCGCGCGGGGATATCGTACGTAAATTTTAAGAGCCTGGGGAGTCCGGCGCCGGTCCGTAAAAAATATAAAAAAGACGGTGACTTCAGGGCTTTCGCGCGGTCGTACGCGAAGACGCTTAAGGAAGAGAACGCTGTTCTAAGGCTCGTTGCGTTACACGCCGTTAAAGAACGTTGTTGTTTAATGTGTTTTGAGGAAGAAGCCGGAAGTTGCCACAGGGCCTTAGTAGCCGAAGAAGTCGCGAAGCTTAACGTGGGGCATTTACTAATCGAACACCTATGAACCTTGGTTCGAAGGAGTGGGTACAGAAGGAAATACTGATAACCGCAAAAGGTTATCCGAATATTAGTATATATTACAAATTGGCCGAAGTTTGTTGCATCGCGGGGATTACGGCGGGGGGCGAGTGGACGAGAATTTGGCCCGTGGTATTCCGGGATTTACCGTACGAGCGAAGGCCTAGGAAATATGACATAATCCGCCTACGCCTAAAGAAACATCGCGACTTCCGGCGGGAGAGTTTTATACCCGATAACCTTTCATTCGAGAGGGTCGGGCATTTATATACAAAGGGTAAGTGGGCCGAGAGGAAAAAGTGGTTGTTGCCTTACGCGAGCGCTTCAATGTGTGAGATACAACGCGAAGCCGACGAGAAAACGAGATCGTTAGGGATGTTCAAACCGCGCGAAGTATTTGATTTGACGTTCGAAGTCGTTACGCGCGATTGGTCCGCCAAACAGGTAGCGGCGATAAACCAGTACAAGTTATTCGGGAAAGGCAAAACGCCGTTAGAGAAGATCCCGACGGCTTTCAAGTACCGCTACGAATGCGCCGACGCGGCTTGCCCGGGCCACGAACAAACTATTATCGATTGGGAAATCTGCGCATTATACCGGAGGTTACGCGATACATACCGTGACGACGTTGAATCGATCAAGAGTAACATCAAGGAAAGGTTTTTAGCCGAGCTTTGCGGCCCTAGTAAGGATACGTACTTTTTCGTTGGCGATATGCACCAGCACCCGGGTAGTTTTTTAGTCTTAGGCGTCTTCTGGCCGCCGAAGTAACCCAGTAATTTTCTCCTATAACAACTAATTTGTATTTTTAACGGCGAGTCGGGCAGGTCCGCGCCTCGAGCTCGAGCGCAATCCTATACCG
>CAZWAM010000159.1:0-2455 GCA_964631855.1 uncultured bacterium
CACATCCCCACGCCGCACTTCATCCTCATCTCGAGGCTGGTGTAAATCTGCTCCGGCTTCCAGCCCAGCTTGTCCATAACGGGCAGCGTAAATTTTATCATAATTGGGGGCCCGCATATAAGGGCAATCGCGTTATCCGGGCGAAGTTTCTCCTCCTCCACCACCGTCGGCACGAAGCCCTCCCGGCCGGTCCACGTCTCATCGCCCTTGTCGACGGTTAGGTGGAGCGTGAGCTCCGGCGACTTCTCCCATTCGGCGAGCTCGGGTTTATACAACAACGCCCCGGGCGAACGCGCGCCGTAAACCACCGTGAGCTCGGCGAAATCTTTTCGGTTCGCCAGGATATATTTAATTAAGGACCGCTGCGTCGTGAAGGCGAAGCCGCCGCCGATGACCGTTGCGTTCTTGCCGCGCAGCTCCTCGAGAGGCCAGGTATTACCCAGCGGGCCGCGAAGGCCGACCGTCGCGCCGGGCGCGAGGCGGTGCAGCGCGCGCGAAACTACGCCGCCGGTGTTGAATACCGTGAACATGAGGTGGTCGCCTTCCGTGGGGCTGGAGGCCATGCCGATGGGCGCCTCGCCGTAGCCGTAGAGCGACAGCTCGGCGAATTGCCCGGGCAGGTAGTCCCACCGCGGGCCGTCTTCAAATTTCAAATAGAAACTCTTGAGGTCCGCCGCCGCGGTCTCGACGACGACGCGCTCGAGCGTCGCCGGCGCCGGCAGCAGCGGCGTCTCGGCAAGCGCGGCGTTTGCCACCTTTTGCTCCATATTTTTACGGCCCGATAACGAGCGTCACGGCCTCGCGGATGTCGACGTTGGCGGGGCAGGCGACGACGCACCGGCCGCAACCCACGCACAAGTTCTCGCCCCAGTTGTCGTGGAAGTAGTAGAACTTGTGGAGGACCCGTTGGCGGTAGCGCTGGCTCGCGCGCTCGCGCGGGTTGTGGCCCGAGGCGTGCAGCGTAAAGAGCGACTGCGTGCAGGCGTCCCAGAAGCGGAGGCGCCGGCCGCGGCCGTGCTTGCCCTCGTCGACGACGTCGAAGCAGTGGCACGACGGACAGACGAACGTGCAAGCGCCGCAGCTTACGCAGCGCGACGCGACCTCCTCCCAAGCCGCGCCGTTGAAGTTCTCGTAAAGTTTGGGCCGCGCCGCCTCCAGGTCCCACAGGGGTGGCATCCGTTCGGCTACCTTATCGTACGCCGCCTTCGCCTCCTCCATTTCCGCGCCGGTAGCTTCTTCTAATTTCACGGCCTTTAGGAGTTCCTCGCCTTTGGCCGACACGGCTTCGAGTATGAGGTCGTCGCCGGATTTGTAAATCATAACGTCCGCGCCGGTCACGTCCGCGGGGCCGCCGCCCACGGAGGTGCAGAAGCACGTCGGCGCCGGCGCGTCGCACGCCCACACGACAAGTATCGTATTATCCCGCCTGGCGAGGTAATGCGGGTCGCGGAAGCCTCGGTCGCGATACACCTTGTCGACGAGCGTAAGCCCCCGGGCGTCGCAGGGCCGGACGCCGAAGACAAGTTTTTTCAATTCCGTCGTCGGAACGAGGCGGCCGTCGTCGTTGTCGTACGTGAGGAACGCCTCGAGCTGCGGCAGCGCGAAATTTTTGGCGCTCAACGTCGTCAGCAGATAGCCGTCGAGCTCGGGTTCGCTGCCGTCGTAGCGTGCGAACGCCCACCCCTCCGCGGCGCGGGCCGGCGCAAAGACGTCGTACCCGGCGGCCTTCGCGGCCTCCAGGAACGTCGACAATTCGTTTCGCTTTACCTTGCCGGCGACCATTTACATGAAGTCCTCGTTGGGGTCGTCGGGTTTATACGTCGCCAGCGGAGGCGAGACCTCCGCGTCCTCGCCCGCGACGTAGTCGAACTTCTCCTTTACGTCCTTGACGAGTTTCTCGGACAACACGCGGAGCTCGATGTTCATCGGGCAGGCGCGCTCGCACTCGCCGCACTCGACGCAGCGGCCCGCGGTGTGGAAGACGCGGACGAGGTGAAACGCGATTAAGTCTTCCTCGGCCGTCGCCGGGCCGATCCACGCCGGGTTCCGCTGCTCGGCGAAGCACTCCTCGCAGTAGCAGGCCGGGCAGACTTGGCGGCAGGCGTAGCAGCGGATGCAGCGGCCCAGCTCCTCCTCGAGCCAGGCCCACCGCTGCTCGCTCGAACGCGCCTCGTGCTCGCGGACGCGCGCGTACGGGTCCTCCGCCGCGGGCGTGGCCTTCTCGCCCAAAACCACGTCGGCCAGGGGCGGCTCGAGGCGCGTGCATACGGCGCAGCTCGCGTCGACGTAATCGCCGAAGGGCAATCGCTCCTCGCCGCCGTCCGTCGTCGTCACGACGATCGTATCGCCGTCGACGCGGGCTTCCTCGAGCCGGTACGCGCCGACCTCCTCGAATACTTTCCGCCGGTCGACCATCGGCGCGCAATTGACGCCGATGACGAAGAGGTCGCTCGGG
>CAZWAM010000160.1:0-2380 GCA_964631855.1 uncultured bacterium
CGAGTACTTGTCGCTCTCGAGCTTTTCCTTGAGCGCCGGGAGGTTGTACGCCTCGTCGTCGGGGACGTACCTCCACCAGTTGTCGCTGCGGCGTAATACGACCTCCCACAACGGCCTGACGTACCCTTGCCGCGCCAAGTACCCCGGCGGCCTGGACGGAAACGCTATCGTGCTCATTATTCCCCTTGTAAAAGCCTCCGCATATTAATAACAGACCGCGGCCCGTAATCAATATTTCAAAAAGTGCTTTCGGCGCCCAAAGGGGTTCAAACCGGCTCGCGCGCGGCCTCCGGCGTCGCCCCGGAGGCCCACGAATTATTTGACACCGGCTCGAGCGGGTGTTACCATCCCCGCCGACTATTCGGCGACGCGCCTGGGCCGTCGTTTGCCGTAATTTTACGAAAGCAAGGAGGAGCGATGGAAATCGCCATCTACCAGGTGGATGCCTTTACCGAGGAGCCCTTCGCCGGCAACCCGGCGGCGGTGTGCTTGCTCGAGGGCCCGGCTGACGACGCGTGGATGCAGAACGTGGGCCGCGAGATGAACCTCTCCGAGACCGCCTTCCTCTATCGCGTCGACGACGGCTTCGACCTGCGCTGGTTCACGCCGGCGGTAGAGGTGGAACTGTGCGGCCACGCGACGCTGGCCAGCGCCCACGTCCTAATGACGGAGGGTTATTTGCCGGCCGGCGAACCGGCGCGGTTTCACACCAAGAGCGGCCTCTTGACGGCGGAACGCTGCGGCGATTGGCTCGAGCTCGACTTCCCGGCCTTACGCGTGGAGCCGACGGAGGCGCCGGCGGGACTGGCCGCGGCGCTCGGCGTCGAGCCCGGATACGTCGGCAAGACGCGGTTCGACTACCTGGTGGAGGTAGACGCCGCGGGCACGGTAAAGGATATAAAACCCGATATCGGTGGCCTGCGCGCGATTCAGGTCCGGGGCGTGATCGTCACCGCGCGCGCAACCCCGGGCGAATACGACTTCGTCTCGCGGTTCTTCGCGCCGGGGGCCGGCATCGACGAGGACCCGGTGACCGGCTCGGCCCACTGCGCGCTCGGGCCGTACTGGGGCGCGAAGCTGGGCAAGGAAGAGATGGTGGCTTACCAGGCCTCGGCGCGGGGAGGGATCGTACGGGTGCGGCTCGCGGGCGACCGCGTACACCTGGGCGGCAAGGCGGTTACGGTACTTAGAGGGAAGTTGCTCGCGTAAGGTAATGGGAAAGGGTGTTACGGTGCCGAAAAGAATATCTTATACTGAGAGCGGTAAAATCAGCCCGAGGGACGAACGCCGCGAAGCGGTCGAGGGAAGTCGAAGATAAGGCCGGTTAATTGACGACTACGTCGATTAATGTTATCATATCCGAAGAGAAGGAATCTCCCCATTAATAATAATTCGAGGAGATAAGAGAAATGAAAAAAACCGCAGTAGTCGCCGCCGCGCTGGCGCTGGCCCTCGCAACCGGCGCCGAGGCGTATCTAGGACAGGTGCAGGCGTCCTTCCGGTCGCCGGCGGGCATAGATACGCGGGGCCTGGCCCGCGCCGCAGATTACCTATACGTAGTGGACGGGAGCGACCGGGGCATCGTTTATCGTTTACACCCTATCAACGGTTCAGTATACAATTGGCGCGTTTTGCCGTGGGCCGGCGCCAACAGCGGCCTCGCGTTCTCGACGCCTTCGTATATCTGGGTCGGCTGCCTGGATAACGACATGGTCTACCGGACGAACGCTTTTACCGGCAGTATCTATTCGTCGTGGAACGCCCGGCACGACCCGTACGGCTGCGCGCCCGTGTGCACCGGCGACGGCGGCTCGGGGACGACCCACCTCTTCACCACCGACAACGACCCCGACTACTTGTTCACCCACCGCCTGGGCGAAGGCAGCATCGTAAACTCTTTTCCGCTCGGCACCGCCTCCGGTTACGACTGCGCGTTCGATTGGCGCAACAACCTCTTGTGGCGGGGTAGCGGGAACTATATATACGCCCACACGCCCGCCGGCTCGATCGTGGCGTCCTTCCCGTCGCCCGCCGGGTCGCCGCGCGGGCTGGCATATAACAACTACCGGCTGTGGATCGCGTGCACGGCCGACAGCCACGTCTACCGGGTCCACTGCCCGAAGGACTTCTTCGCGGTGGCGCCGGCGTCGTTGGGCCGGGTGCGAGCAATGTTCCGCTGAGCGGGGAGACTAACGTGTAAGGAAAGGAGCCCGCGAGTGCTCCTTTTTCTTTCACCTCGGCGTCGACCGCGGCGGCGTAAAAAAACCGGGGGCCTAAGCCCCCGGCTCGAGGAAGGAAGGGTGGCCTGGACAGCTACCCCTCCAACTGGGACAACCTCGCCTCGCCGGCTCGAGCCCTATAGGCCGTCTGGATGTCGGCG
>CAZWAM010000161.1:0-2342 GCA_964631855.1 uncultured bacterium
ATCCCCAGCTCGACTTCCTCGCCGCCCTCGGTCTCGACGCGGACGACGCGCGAACCCGCGGGCCACTCGCGCATTACTTCGTCGGCCTTCGTAGGCCGGTGGAACGGGCTGAGCTTTTGGAGCGCGCCGGATGTCCGCTCCTCTTCTACCGTGCGCCAGCCGGGAGGAGGAGCCGCGGCCGGCCGCCCGGGCGGCGCGGCCGGGCCATCCCCCCTCGTAAAGAAGCACCGTATCGCCAGCGCCGCGATTATAACGACCGCGGCGAGCAGAAGCGGTACGGCGAGCCGCTTTAAAATCTTCACGGGTAAAGCACCCCCTCCGGGTCGCGCCCGAAAAAAGCCCGCGGATACCCGATTACATAATGTTCGGCTACGACCGCCAACTGATGCGTCATATCGAGCGGCTCGGTCAACGTGCCGTCAGGAAGCAACACGCGCTCGCGGTGGAACTCCCTTTTACCCGGGCCGAAGACGCCGCCGTCGCGGTTGCCGTCGCGGGGGTCGCGTTGATACCCCCACTCGTGCGCGTTATCAACCCACAGGCAGGGGCCGGGCGGCAAACCGGCGAGCAGGTTAAACCACGGGTTCGGAAATACTTTGCCTTCGACCGTCGTTGCGCCTTCGAGGGTTTTGACGACTAGCCGCATATTCGCCAAGAGGTTCTTGGCGCGGGCGGGTTTGCCCGCGGAGAGAAGGTTGAGGTAAGTAGTGGCGGCGCGCATCATCAACAAATTAGCCCGGTAATACTTAGCGCGCGTATACGCCGAGAGGTTATGGCGCGCCCACCACAATTCCACCATCAACGTTACGTAATAATAATGCCACGGCGCGAGTTCCGGCAGGTTCCTCCAGTTCAATTTCCGGCCGCCGAACCGGGGCGCGGGTATCTTGCCGGCCGTCATCGCCGAGAGCAGATGCCCCGGTATCTGCATATCATTCGACGTATCTATCCCGTAAAGCTCTACACAACGGTAGAAGTCAATCTTCTCGCACGCCGCCCAAAGTTGGGCGCCGCAAACGGGTGTCTCGCCTAGCTGCCGATATAGTTCTTCGACGAACGGCGTGAGAACCCACCGCCCCTCCCATAGAAGCAGTATCGCCTGCAACAGCGTGAGGAAGCACGAGTCGCCCGTGTCGGCGTATTTACCGTCCTCGTCTAAATTCGCTACGAGCTTCGCATTAGGATGGTTGACGTAGTAAACCATTACTTCGTATCTCCCATTCGTCGGCGTTAGCTATCGAACGTCTCGCATATGGCCGTGCAGCCCTTTTGGGTTCGATGTACTGAATACTCTTTTAATTCGGCTTCGGTCGCCGGCCTCAATTTACAACACGCCGCACGACGACTGCCGCCGCGGCGAGCAGCAGCGGCACGGCGAGCCGTTTTAACATCTTCACGGGTAAACAACCCCTTCGGAAGGGATGAGCGACGGGTCCCCCCGCCAGATGACGTACGTGGCGAACGCCGGCGGACTCGCCATAGGCTCGAGCGCGCGGACGCGGCCCCAGTCGAAAAGTAGGCCCGGGTCCGTCTTCGAGTAGTGGAGGTTGCCGTGCGCCAGGAGGCCGCGGAAACCCTCGAGCTCCTTTATTTCGTACGCGTCGCCGCCGTGCTTCTTACCTATACGCGGGTCGCAGCCACGCCGCGGGTCCGGCATAAATTCCAAGGGAATGCCGAAGCGCGCGAGTAAAGGCGGCAGGAGGAAAGCGAGCGCCTGGTACTGCTCGTCGGCGAAATCGAGCGGCGGCCCGAGGTTGCTTATCTCGATGCCGACGGAGCGCTCGTTGGGCCGGAGCGCCCTCCAACGCCGCCACTGCCAGGTGTAAGGCAGGGTCCACGATACGCCGGCGTGGAAGGCTGCGTTCTCGAGGCGGACGAGCTGGTAGACGTCGCCCCGCGGGCAGATGTAGAAGTGGGCCGAGGGGCAAGAGGGCCTCGGCGAGCGCACGAGCCACTCGAGGTCGCTCGGGTAATGCCCGGCGGTGTAATGGATTACGACCCAATCTACGTTAAATTCGGCCGGCCGCGCGGCGTATCCCCGCGCCGGCCGCCAATAGAGGCGTGGCATGGTACTCCCCCCAATACCTCGTTACCGACCCGAGCGGGCCCGGGCCGGCTCGAGTACTTTCTTGCGTATAACGTTGACTTTGGGGATGTGGCTCACGTGGCGCCACTCGCCGTTGCGGCCGTCGTAGTCCGCGGCGAGCGTGATGGTCTCGTCGTCTTCGCGGGCGAGCAGGCCGGCCGACACCAGGACGACGCGCGGCTCGAAGTCGTCCTCGCCCAGCGGCCCCTCCTGGTAGGAGGCGTCGAGCCACTCGACGTAGGCGAGTTTCATTGCG
>CAZWAM010000162.1:0-2202 GCA_964631855.1 uncultured bacterium
GGCGTTGGAGGTCCCGGACGTTAAGGGCGAGCGCCGGCGCGACACGCGGGGGCCGTCGCGCGACGTGATACAAGCCGCCTTAATCTCGTGTCGCCAACGCGGCGACGCGAAGGGCGCCCGCGACGCCGCTATAATTCGACTGCTACACGACCTGGTACTCCGGCGCGGCGAGGTCGCCAAACTTGACCTGGGCGACGTTGACCTGGACGCCGGCGTCGTCCTCGTCGTAGGTAAAGGACGGCGCGAGCGCGAGCCGCGGACGCTACCGGAGCCGACGGCCGAGGCGTTGCGGTTGTGGCTCGCGGTCCGCGGCGACTCGCCCGGGCCGCTGTTCACCAACTTTGACCGCGCCCGGAAGGGCGACGGCCGCGTGACGTCGTGGGCGATATGGCATATCTGTAAAACGCACGGATTTCGGCCGCACGGCCTTCGCCACGCCGGAATTACGACGGCGCTCGACGGCGGCGCCGACCTCCGCGCCGTTCAACGCTATTCGCGACACGCCGACTTAAAAACGGTTATGATATACGACGACAGCCGCGCGGATCTCGCCGGCGACGTGGCGCGGAAGGTGGCGGCGACGGTTGACTAAGTTAATGTAATCAATACCGTTCCTTAATTTTTAACGGAGGTAGAAAACGGAGGTAAAAAAATGCGGAGGTTCATACTTTTAACGGCGGCGCTCGTCGTCGCCGCGGCGACGGTCGGGGCGACCGGTAAGCAGGTTACGGTTACTAACGGCACGGGCGGTAACGTTATTCCTTGGTATCCCGCGCTTTTCCCTGAAGGCTGCCGGTGCCAGATGCTCTACGACCAGGCCAAGATTAATTACGCCGGCACGATAAACGAGTTCGAGCTCCAAAAGGGAGTTGCGGCTTCGTGTACCGTTACCAACGTAAAGTTCTCCCTGTGCCACACCAAATTGGCTGCCCTCACGCCGGATTTCAAGGATAATTACGCTGGCAACAGGCCGGTCGCCGTCGCTAAGTTCGAAAAGTATACGGTCCCCGCTCGAGCCGGCTTCTACCCCATCCCTATGGCGACTAGTTTTCCCTACAACAACAAGGACAACCTTATCCTGGAGATAGCGTACGAAAAGATAGAAGGCGCGATTTGCAACCTACTTAAAGGTACCTTAGCGGCGCACCGCTGTTGGGCAAAGGGCCCTACGACGCCGACGGGGACGGCCGACGAGGTTGCCTACAACGGCCGGATTTCGTTCTCGTACTATACGGCCTTATCCCCTACGTCCTTGGGCCGCGTCAAGTCGCTCTTCCGTTAGTACCGGAAAAAAGCTTCACGTTACGAACGCCCCTCTCGCTCGAGAGGGGCGTTTTATTACGTGGCTCGGTCCGGGCGAAATTAAAAAAGTATATGAACGGCCTCTCGAGGTATTACACCGCGGTTTTCAATTGGAATAACAATAATTCTATGTTTTAATATAATCGAGAAAAGCAGGGACCATAGTTTGAGTATTTCAAAGGAGGTTCTATAGTGAAAAAGTTAGTATTTTCAACGCTGGCGCTGGTCCTCGCGGCGTCCGGTGCCCTGGCTACCGGCGTGCACATAGTCGGCGGCACGCCCAACAGCAACAACACTTACCCTTTCACCGGCTCTCAGCCGGCGTTCCGGTGGCAGACGATGTGGTTTCAGACCGAGCTCAACGCGGCGGGCACTTTAACTAAGATCGAGTGGCAGGTTTACGAAAAGGCCGGCGGGTCCGGCGGGACGTTCAACAACTGCGACATCCTGCTATGCCACACTTCCTTAAAAGCTGTAACGTCGACCTTCGATGACAACTACGGCGGCAACAAGCCCGTCAACGTGTTCAGCGGCACGTTTGTCCTACCGGCGAGCTCCCCGAACCAATGGATGACGATCGTCGAACCCAAGAACTTCACGTACAACAACAAGGACAACCTACTCATAGAGGTTTCTTGGCAAGGGGGCAGCGGCGGCGCAACGTTTTTCAAAACCCGCACGACCAGCACGCCGCCTTCGCCGGGCCGCGTATGGAATACGACGTCGAAGACCGCGACCACCGGCACGGTCGTCGCTCGATACCACCAATACGGCCGCATCACCATCGGCTACGTGGGCGTCGAGGCCACGAGCCTCGGCCGCGTCAAGTCGCTGTTCCGCTAATACCGGCAAACGTACAGCACGAACGAACGCCCCTCTCGCTCGATAGGGGCGTTTTTT
>CAZWAM010000163.1:0-2181 GCA_964631855.1 uncultured bacterium
CCCTTAGTCATCGTTTCCGTCCTTTACGGTTGATACTCGTCTCTAGTCGTCAACGAACCACGACGCCGCGGTTATAATCGGAATATCCTCGCTCAGCGTCGACCCATACGCGCCCCGAGCGTACGAAAGGCACATCACGTTACCCGCCTCTTCACCCGGGCTCCATTTTTATATTTTTTATAATTTTAATAACGGGCGAACGCCAAGTCAAGTCATAACGTAACGGCGCATCAATAAATCACGACGACGCGGTAGTAATACGACCGGTGCTCGTCGGGTTCGATTTTTACCTTGCCTTCCATCAGCTCGACGTCGTTAAGCACGTACCACCGGTTATTCTGGCCGTAGCCGCTGCCGTACACGGCGACCTGGGCCATATCGCGCCCTCCGGCCCCTTCCTGGCCTACCTTGAGCGTGGGGACGTCTATAAAGCCCCCCGCGCCGGTGACGTTCGCCTCGGATACTTCGTAAACGTGGCGCTCCGCACCGACCGTACCGTTAAGCTCGTCGCCGCAGCCCACGAAAAAGCCTATGAGAAAGGCCCCGACCACGGCCCCGGTAAAATACGCTTTTTTCATACTCGACCACTCCTTATTTTTTTATCGAATTCTAATAACCGGCGATTATTGCGTCAAGCCATTTCGCGCCGGCTCGCCTCCGTAATGGGCAACGAAGTTACGTATTAGCTCCGGGTAATGCCGGCGGCCGCGCTTCGCATCCGCGACGATGGCGTCCGCGTCCAGGCCGAAAACGGCGAGGTACTGCCGGTCCCGCGAGATGCCCGAGGCTCCTTCTTCCGGCGCGATCTCGGGGTGGAATTGGAGGCCGAAAGTCGGCAGCTCTTTATGTCGCGCCGCCTGGACGCGGCACGTCTCGGACGAGGCCAGGACCTCCCACCCGCCGGGCACTTCGGCCACCTCTTCGAAATGGTAGTTATAGGGACGTATCGTCTCGCCCACGCCCTCGAAGATCGGGTGGCGTACGAGCTTCACCGGAAGCCAACCCACCTCCGCTATCGCGCGCCGGGTCAAGACGTCCTTGCCGTATAGGGCCCGGAATATAAGCTGATGGCCGAAACAGACGCCCAACAGCGGTACGCCCTCGTCCAACAAGTTCCGTACGAACGCGAGTTGCTTATCGAGCCAGTCGTTATCCTCGAAGATCGAGTGTTCCGACCCGGAGAGTATTACCGCGCGCCACGCGAGCTCGCGCGGGTCTATCTCTTCTCTGCGTTTGACCTCGAGTTGAGAGAAACCCGCTAAGCAGTCTACGAACCAACCGCCGGCCCGTCGGTGGTCGGAGCTGTCGACGACCAGGATCCTTCGCCTCGCCGACGCCATACAGACCCTTTACAATAAGGGGCAGGGATTACTCCCTGCCCCTCCAATATCGCGCGTAAGGTGAGTTAGCTCGGGTCCTTGGCGATTAGGCGTTCGATCTCGGCGGTGGTCTCTTTCCAGTTCTTGAACTTGTAGTTCGTAGGCTCCTTGATTTTCCGGCGCATCCGATTGATCGCCCACACGCAGTTACCGGCGTCCCCTAAGCCGTAGTAGTCGAGGGCGAGGATGATGTATAAGTCGTAACCCGTGATGTGCTTATCGGGGTCGGCCTTTTTAAGGAACCTGAAATTATCGCCGTCGAGGTTTTTAACCATGTGCCGGCCGCGCGCCGCCGAGAGCCCGTACTCGTCGCCCGCCTCGTACGCCGTCGCCGCACCCATGTATATAACTTGCCGGACTTCGAGCGGCGTACCGGCTTGCTCGCCTACCAGGACCGCGTCCTCGAAGGCTCCGACCGCGTCGTCGACATTCTGCGTACGGAGAAGGGTCCAACCCATGCCGGCGTGCGCTTCCGCATAGTACGGATCTACCTTCAACGCGCTACCGAACGCGCTTTCCGCGGCTTCGTAATTGCCTTGGGTCCAGCTCTCCCAACCGGCGTTCGTCCAGTCGGCCTGGGACCACTCCTCGACCCCTTCATCTCTATCGCAACCTAAGCTCACGATTATCGCCGCGGCCGCAACCAAGGGCAGAAGTTTTTTTACCATTTATATTTCCTCCTGCGGAGTTATTTCGTTCACCTTGTTCATTCCACCTGTGGTTTACGGTTGCCCGCGGCTTTAGCGAGCGACCACCATCTTCCGCGTCGCGACGTCCGCGCCCGCGCTGAGCCGGTAGAAAT
>CAZWAM010000164.1:0-2127 GCA_964631855.1 uncultured bacterium
GTTCGCCGCCCACCGTCCCGCCCCCCGACGCCAGGAAGCCGGCGAAGAACTCCTTCTGTCCGTTTGCGAAGTTACCCGCTTTATCGGCGAGGCGCCAAACGAACCTGCCCGAGCCGTTCTCGCCCGGTTCCACGACGAACGTCCCGATGAAGCTCCTACTAGCGCCGGCCATCCCTACCTCGCCGGCACGCTCCTCTCCTCCGTCAGGCTTGAAATAAACTTCCGCCTCGGGCTTAACGAAAACGTCTTCGTCCGTCCCGATCAACAGTTCGATATAGTCCGGGTTAACCTGCGGCCTTACGACGGTAACCTGCGCCCCGGGCGGCCTTGTGTCGTCCGTATCGTAAACGGAGTAATTAAACTTGAGGCCGCTCCCGACGGTGGCGGTGTTATTAATAATCATTACCAGGCCGCGGTATTGACCGGGGTTACGGACCTGGATTATGCCTTTGTCGCCGGGGGAGCACATAAACGAACCTTGCCCTTGTTTCCCGTTTAAATCGGTCCAGGTGGTACCGTCGCGCGTGACCATCAACGCGCCGCCCCAGTCTTTCGACAGGTCCAGGTTGTTCGGGTCGCCCTCGAACGTGAAGACGGCCGCGCGCCAATGCGCCGGTACGCCGCTGAAATAGTAGTACCCGTGGCCTAGGTGGTTCATATAGTAGGCGGGCGAAGGCGGCTCGTATTTCCATTTCGGTAGTTCACCCGGGCTCCAGCGGTTTTGTATGCCGACGTCCGAGTACTTCCAACGGTAATGCTTACGGTCGTCGCGGCCACCCGTAAACCAGTTCCACGTATTCCAGGTTGCGAAGGCGTCGATGAACGCGCGGCCGGGGACGTAGCTCCGGCCTACGTTATAATACCTTATAATGTAATCCATCGACCCCAGCGGGTCGCGGTTCACATTCGGGTCGTGCGTATACCACTCGTCCCCTTTCGCGAGCGCACGCCAGACCTCGCGCGGCGTCAGGTAATCCCCGAGCGGGCGCCAATTAGGCGGGCGCCAATACCGCCAGCACCAGTCCCTCAGGAAAAAGTTTATGATACACGCGATGTAACCCCCGTCGCCCGTATTATCGAGGGACCTCAACGTGTTCCCGAGATAGGTGTTCATCCGGCCTCGCGGGTCCGCGGCGTCGGGATATACCGTATCCTCGGCCCACATGGCCGACGCTTCCAAATACCAACCGGGCGTGCCGACGTCGATCATGAACTGCGTAACGTGCATGAACTCGTGAGCGGAAATAACGGGTTCGCCGAAGCTGCCTTTGTAGCCGGGAACGTAGAAATTCCTCATATTCATATAGCCGGACATATCGTCCCGGTCCGTATACGGGAACAACTGGTCGCCAAAAGCCATGCCGCCCACGCCCCCGCTCAACTTGCCCAAATACGCGTCCCAACGGTCGTTGCCGCCGTAATCGTTGCCTTCCTCCGGCCACTCGAGTTCTCGGTAACGGTCTTTTAGCGGGAAGTATTTCTGGTCTTCCGGGTCGGGATGGTAATACCACTTATCGTCGACGTATTGGCCGAACGCCTTTTCGAAGTCGGCGCCTAAATACTCGACGCAATCGGGGACGCCGTTTTTATTGCGGTCGGAGGGGTCGACGAGCCTATTCTGGCCCTCGAGGACGTAATGAAGCCTGAAATGGCCCTTGGGGACATCGTACGTGTAGACCTGACCGCCGCCGTAGGAGGAATTGCCCCAGGAGCACCGGCGATAGCGGGCGAAAAGGTCCAATTGCGTCTCGCCTAAGCTGCAGACCTCGCGCAACTCCGCCTTGATGGCTGCGTCCATGCGGGGCCAACGCCGCCATAGCTCCATAACTACGGGCGTACCGCACGTCCACGGTTGCGGCCCGTACCATTCGCCGCGGTAAGCCGCGGGCATTTCGTCGCCGTATGCCGCGTAAAGCCCCATGAACTTATACATCAACGCTTCGTCGGAGCTAAGGCTCCCCACTTTCTCCGCGGCCTCTATCTTATAGAGCGTCGTATCCTCCGCGGCGCAAGGCCAATCCGCGAAAGCCGCCGAGACGACGAGCGCGCACCCGATTCCTACCGTTAGCAATCCCTTAGTCATCGTTTCCGTCCTTTACGGTTGATACTCGTCTCTAGTCGTCAACG
>CAZWAM010000165.1:0-2062 GCA_964631855.1 uncultured bacterium
GCCCGGGCCCCCGCCGGCATCTGGCTGCCGGAGTGCGCCTACCGTCCCGCCTACGAATGGCGCTACCCGCTCGAGCCCTGGTCGGCACGCCCTCCCCGCTCGCGGCCGGGCCTGGAAGAGGCGCTGTCGCGCGCCGGCCTTAAATATTTCATAATAGACACCCACCTCTTGACCGGCGGCCGGGCGTTGGGCGTATACGCGGGCCGTTTCGAGGCGCTGAAGCGGCTCTACGAGCAAGCGCGCGCCGGCGCCGAGGCGCCCCCGCGTTCCGCAAACCTCACGCCCCACCGACCCTATTACGTCGGCGCCGCCGACCCCGCGGTGGCGTGCTTCGTACGCGACGCCGAGACCGGCCTCGTAGTTTGGTGCGGCGAACACGGCTATCCCGGCGACGGCTGGTATCTGGATTTCCACAAAAAACACTTCCCCGGCGGCCTTCGCTACTGGCGTGTCACCGCGGCGGGAGCCGGCCTGGGGGCCAAAGAGCCGTACCGGCCTTCCGAGGTTCCGGCGCGCCTCGCCGAGAACGCGGACCACTTCGCGTCGCTCGTGCGGCGTCTGCTCGCCGCAGAAGGGGCAACCTCGCCCATACTCGTCGCGCCCTACGACGCGGAGCTCTTCGGCCACTGGTGGCACGAGGGCCCGGCCTGGCTAGGCGAGGTTCTCCGGCGCCTCGACGCCGCGGCCGACGTGGAGCTGACGACGTGCGGCGAATACCTGGAGCGCTTCCCTCCCGAGGGCGCGGTCGCCCTGCCCGAGGGCTCGTGGGGCGAGGGCGGCTTCCACAACGTCTGGCTCAACGCCGACACCGAATGGTCGTGGCGGTTGATATACGAGGCGGAGGAGGAGCTGGCCGAGGCGGCCGCGGCAAAACGTTCCCCGCTCGGGGAAAGGTTCTTCGCCCAGGCGCTCCGCGAGTTCATGCTCCTGTCCGCCTCCGATTGGCAATTCCTGATATCCACCGGGAGCGCGCGCGACTACGCCGAAGGCCGCCTCCGGTACCATTATGAGGCCTTGGCTAAGTTGTTGGACCTGAGCGCCCGCGAGCGAGAGGGTGCGGCCGTGACGGAAAGAGAAATGGATTACCTGGCGGCCCTCGAGGCGAAGGACCGGCCGTTCGCCGACGTGAAGGCCGGCTGGTTCTCGCCCCTTTAACGCGACATCCTTAGCCGTCCCACACGATCTCCCGTGCGTAAAAGGATTATCAAACTCACGCTCGAATACGACGGAACCGACTACGCCGGATGGCAAGTTCAGCCCGGCGTGGCGACGGTGCAGGGCGCGCTCGAGGAAGCGCTGGGGAAAATTTTAAAGGAGCCGACGCGCGTACACGGCGCGGGCCGGACCGACGCCGGCGTGCACGCCGCGGGGCAAGTGGCGCACTTCGAACCCACGGGCACCATGACCGCCGAGGAGTTCGAGCGCGCGCTGAACGCCCTGCTGCCTCACGACGTACGCGTCGTCGCCGCGGAAGAGGCGCCGCCCGGCTTCCACGCCCGCTACGCCGCGCGGAGCCGCACGTACCGCTACGCCGTGACCTTCGCCGACTCCGTATTCACGCGCCGCCACGCCCACTACGTCGCCGGGCCGCTGGACGTGGAGGCGATGCGCGAGGCCGCGCGCGCCCTCGTAGGCGAACATGACTTCGCCGCCTTCGGCAACCTGTCCGAGGACTACGACACGACGGCCCGCGACGTGACCGAACTCAGGCTCGAGGAGACGCTCGGCGGCCTGGAGTTCTACGTGACCGCGAACGCCTTCCTCTATAAAATGGTACGGAACGTCGTCGCGACGCTGCTCGCCGTGGGGCGGGGCGAGCTCGCGCCGGCGGAGTTGAGGCGCATCTTGGAGGAGAAAGACCGCGCCGCGCTGGGGCCGCCGGCGCCGCCGCGGGGCCTTACGCTGATGCGCGTAACCTATTGAAGCATTTAATTTGACTTGGCGGGGGGGATATGATAAACATTAAACGTCCCGCGCCCGGGTGGCGGAATTTGGTAGACGCGCATGGTTGAGGGCCATGTGGGAGTAATCCTGTGCGGGTTCGAGTCCCGCTCCGGGCAAA
>CAZWAM010000166.1:0-2046 GCA_964631855.1 uncultured bacterium
GCCGGCTACCGACAAAATAATAATCAAATAAACGAACCACCGCTGGGCAACAAGGCCGGCGAAGCGGAGCGCGACGCCCGGGACCAACCGGGCCAGGGCCGCGGCCCACAGGACCGCGGGGACCGCGAAACACAGCGCGTATTTAAGCCACAGGCCCGCGTCGCCCGCCATATCCGCGCGGGAGTAGAAGAACGACACCCAGGACCGCGCGTCGTCGCCCAGCGCGCCGAAGACGGCGCTGAGCCAAGCGACTCGAGCCGCGGCCACGTACAACGCCGCGGCCACCGCCGTCGTCGCCGCGGCAGACGCTACGTAACGAAGGTTGCCGGTGCCGCCGTTAACGCTCATCGTGAAGGCCGCCGCCTGGTGGACATTGTACATAAATTAACAACGCGCCGCCTTGCCGTCAACGATAAATTCGTATTATGCCCCGCTGCCCGGCGACCGTTATAAAAAAGCCGGCCTGCGCGGGCCGGCTCGAGATTACGGGGTCCTATTAATTGAAAAGCGCTTTGACGCTGCCGATGGACGAGGGAGCGACACCCGTCGGCGAATAGTCTACCGCGAGTTTCGGGCGGGAATTTGCGGTGCCGTAGTCGCTCGAGGCCAAATGAGGCCAAGAGCCGCCGCCTTCGTTATCCCGCTTAAGGATGAAGCCGTAGTTGGGGTAAGTCCCGCTTACCCACTCTTGGACAAGCTTCTTCATATCCCACCAAACGAAGCCTATTTGGAAAACTTTCGCTTTCGCGTATGAGGTCGCGTAATACGTAGGCTGGTTGTTCCAGTTCACGGTGGATTCGCCCCAGCTTTGGGTAAGCCGGTAAATGCCGAAGTAATCGTTCGGGTTGTTGGCGCGATTGTAAAGCTGGAGTCGGGCCGAATCGACCCGCGAACCTCTGGGAATAGCGCTTAGACCGGCAAACTCGACTAAGGCGCGCACGGTCCTCCCCGTACCGTAGTTATACATCAGGTACTCGTACGTGCCGTAGTTTCGGGTAGGGTCGTTTTTATATACCATGGCATCTTCGCCCTTAGCGGGGCCCGGCTGAAGGACGAGCGTCGCGCCGAAAGCCGACGCGGAAAAAAGAACGGTCGTTAAAAGAGCTAAGGCCTTCACGATGCCACCTCCTTTATCAAATAATTAAAATTTTCTTGATAAATATTACCGCTATAAATTAGCCAAGTCAACCTAAAAAAGGTTTAACGTTTAAGGACGCGACAAAAAAAGGCTCGCGGGGCCATCGTATTGATAATCCCCTTATTTGCAAAAAAGCCGGCCCTCCCGGGCCGGCTCGAGATTAGCGAGCGTTTTTACTTGAAAATCGCTTTGACCTTACCGATAGACGTGGGCGCGATGCCGGCGGCCGTGTACTCCACCGTTAGCGTGGGGCGGTAAGAAGAAGTCGCGTGGTCGCTCGAGCAGAAGTACGGCCAAGGGGTCGGGTTTTTCATATCGACCCTTTTAACCATAAGGCCGTAGTTCGGATACGTTTTATTCGCCCATTCTTGTACGAGTTTTTTGACGTCCCAGGTGTACGGCCCGCCGGGCGAACCGGAAATCATCTTAACGTCGTACGCCGTGGCATTATGCGCCGGCTGATTGTTCCACGTTACGGTCATCTCACCCCAGGACGCCGTTATGCGGTAGACGCCGAAGTTGTACTTCGTCGAATTAGGAAGGTCAATCCAGAGGTCCAACTTGGCCGAGTTAATTGTAGCGCCCGAGAGCACACCTAAGTCGAATTCGATTAAGGCACGGACCTCGTAGGCCGGGCCGTAGTTAACCATCAAGTTTTTTTTGGTGCCGTAGTTAATGGTCGGGTTAGTCGCGCTTATCATCGAGTCCTTGCCCGTGCCGGGATCCGGCTGGAGGACGAGCGTCGCCGCGAACGCGGTCCCCGCGGTTAATAGAACCGCAATAAAAATAGCTAAGCCTCTCACTAAACTACCTCCTTGTTTGGGTTGCTCATATTGTTCACTTTTTTATTTTATAATTATACCGGCCCGGGGTCAAGAAAAAACGACCGAGAATTAAAGGGCTCTGTA
>CAZWAM010000167.1:0-1923 GCA_964631855.1 uncultured bacterium
GCGATCGTTGCGACTTCCGCGACGGGCAACAACGTCCCGGTGACGTTGGAGGCGTGGTTGACGACGACCAGTTTCGTGCCCGGCGTTACGGCCTTTTTCATCGCCGCCGGGTTTAGGGAGGCGTCGCGGCCGCACGGCGCGACGGCCACCTCCACGCCCTTCTTCTCCAAGGCCCTTAGCGGCCGCATCACCGAGTTGTGTTCGACGCTTGTCGCGACGACACGGTCGCCGCGTTTAAGCAGGCCCCGTATCGCGAGGTTGAGCGCGTGGGTCGCGTTATGCGTAAAGATTACGCGAAGCGGGTCCGGGACGTTGAATAGTTCTGCTACGGCCTCGCGCGCCTCGTAAACGACCCTCGCCGCGGCCACCGATAGGCGGTGCCCGGAGCGGCCGGGGTTGCCGCCGGCGCGCTCCAGGAAAGCGGCCATAGCTTCGATTACCCCGGGCGGCTTCGGCCACGAGGTCGCGGCGTTGTCTAAGTAGATTATTTCTCTAGGATTAATCTGTGGCCTCCTCCGCTTATTTCCTCGATAGTGACGTCCCACCCGTCGTCTTCGGCGAGGCGGGCGACGTTGTCCTTGGCCGTGGGCGAATCGACCAAGACCTCGAGCCTGCCGCGGCTCCGGCTTTTCATGGCTTTTTTCGCGGCGACGGCCGGCGCGGGGCACGATAGGCCGCGAGCGTCCACGGTCGTGATTTCGCTCATGGTTAACCTCCTAGACCTCCATCCTTTCGCGCATCGTCAAGCCCACGACGACGCAAAATACGAGGCCGACGATTACCGCGGTCGGGCCAAACGCGGCCACGCCCTTGGGCGAGCTGGCCGTAGAGTACGTGTGCGCGACGAACGCTCCTCCGAGCATACCGAGAGCGAAGACCGCCGCGTCGCCGTCGCCCTCGCCGCTCAGGAAGAGTTGCCGCCCGGGGCACCCGCCCGCCAACGTGAAGGCGAGGCCGGCCAGGACCATCCCGCCGAAGTTCCACAACGTGTTGCTGTGCGCTACGGGCTGGCCCTCGAACCCCGGCCGGAACTGCCCGAGGAGGAAATTGGTAATAGTGGCGGCTGCAACGACCGCGACGATGCCCCAAAATAAATGCGCGTCGCGCATCAGTACCAAATCGCGGATGGCACCTACGGTGCAGAAGCGGCTCCGCTGCGCCAGGATGCCTATAAACAAGCCCACCCCCAGCGAGATGAACCACGGCGCGAACATCGAGCCCGGCCCCTTCTCCGAGAAGAAGACCGGGCCGGTGGCGGCGCCTTCGGCGTCGCGCCCGAACTGCGGCGCGAAGACTAGGAAACATAGGAAGACGACCATGAGGGTCGGCATCCACCACCCGAGCGCTTGGGGCGCGGGGCGGTTGCGGCCGAGGCTGAACCCCATACGCAGGAAGACGATGCCGATTAATATCCCGACGATAAGGCCGGTAACTCCCGGGATGGCGTTCCAATCGCCGCCGGAAAGGCGGAGGTACGCGCGCCACGGGCACCCAAGGAACACCAGCGCGCCGATCATCGCGAACATCCCCAAGAAAAACCGAACGAACGGCGAGGAGCCGGTGCGCGGCTTGAACTCGCGCGTAACCGTAGACGCTATCAGCGCCCCGAGCACGAAGCCGATGATCTCCGGCCTGATGTACTGGACGACACCCGCCCGGTGAAGGCCCAGCGCGCCGGCGATGTCTCGGGTGAAGCAAGCTACGCAAATGCCCATGTTCCCGGGGTTGCCGAGCTTGACCAGGATCGGCGCGAGGATGCCGACGGCCAGGCCCGTAATTATCGGCCCCCACCTCGACGAGAAGAAACCTTTGAGCGAAGCCATATTCCGTCGGTCCTCCTAAAAAAAACCCAGCGTCGCGTTACCTCGAGCGGCGCTGGGCGGAAAGGCATGGATTCGCGGCGTTAGCCGTTAGCGGGGGTAC
>CAZWAM010000168.1:0-1824 GCA_964631855.1 uncultured bacterium
CGTCCGCCGTCTTGACGGGAACCGCCGCGCTCTTCAAGAATGCCGCGCGTACGAAGCGCGACGGCGGCGTGAAGTCGCCCGGCAGGCCGTGCATCCCGGAGCCGTCGCCGAACTGCGTCAACGTCAACGCGCCGAGCTCGAGCTCCGGCGCGTCCCGGGGCGATAGGTTGACGTAACTTTTGAGGTTGGTGACGTGCCAATCGAACGTCGGCGCGTTCGTGATTACGCCCAGCGGATTATCGTGCACCGTCAGCTCGCCACGGACGTATTCGATGACGGCGGCCGCGCCCGATTCGTCGACTACGATCCAGTGGAACGGCGGGGCGCCGCCCCACCCCGGCGCCTCGAGCTTTACGGCCGCGACCTTCACTTGCGACAGCCCCTCCTTGACCTCGGCCACCGTCGCGTGGTTGGAAAGGATCCACGTCGCCAACTCGAAGGAGGCCAGCGTCTTGCCGGCATCTCGCTCGGTTACTTTTTGGTATTCGGCGTAATGCGTGAACATAAACACGCCGGTCGCCAAGCCCGCCTCGTTGACGCCGTCGACCACGTGCGGCAGGCCGAAAGTGCTCGCCCCGGCGAAGGCATATTTGGCCGTCCACTTTACGCCGGGAATCCCCCACGGCGTCGTGCCCACGTACGACGTCCCGCGCGGCACGACGGCCAGGCCCCATTGGACGAGGTCGCCGCCCAGCTCCATCGTCCGCGCGAATACCACCGAGCCGTCCTCGGCTTTCAAAGTTATGCCGGTGCATGCCCAGGCTTCATTCGGCGCCGCGGCCGCGGCTACAAGCGCGACGGCCAATACCGGCGCCCAACGCGTAATACTTCTCACGTATCGACCTCCTGCGAATCTATACACATCCTGAGAGGTTAACTTTTAAAATTTAACAAACCCCCGGGCGCAAGTCAACGTTCATATCAATACCGGCCGCTTCAGCGGCCGGTGTGTAACGGGCGCAGCGTCTAACCGCCGGCTTCAGCCGGCGGGCGTACCGCAAACGGCATAGCAAAACCGCCGGCTCGAGCCGGCAGAGACGAGGGCCTTAAGGCCCTTGCCGGGCGGCGTCCTACTCTCCCGGGGGGTAGGCCCGTAGCCGCGTTCCTTTAGGTGCGCGGCATCGGCTCGAGCGGGCGGCCTTAGCTTCGTACGTCAAAGCGTATTGACCCTATTTTAAATCCCGATAGATCGTCGAGCGGTGGCCTACGCGGTATACGACGATCGTGTCCTCCTCGAGCGAAAACAATGCCCGGTAATCGCCGACGCGTAACTTCAATAACCCCTCCAAATGCGACGGCATGCCGGCAAGCCGTTCGACTTTGGTTTCGGGATGCGAGGCGAGCCAAGCCAACTTATCGACGATCCGCTCAGCTAGGGGTACGTCGAGGCGGTCGAGCTCGGCCGCCGCACGCGGCGTAAACTTAACCCTTAGCCGCACGGGCGGCGAGGCGGCGTCGGATCTCTTCCAAAGAGATGAGCTCGCCCCGTAGGTGTTGTTCGCGGGCCTCCGTCAACGCCGCGAGCGACTCCGGGTCGTTGGCGATAAGCCAGTTTTCGATATCCTCCAGCGACGTGGCGCCGGCCCAAACGTCCGCCGGGATCTCGATAACGTCTTTGCCCTTCTTACCCACAGCATTTCACCTTAAACATTATAACGCGAGCGTACGCCACCTTACAATAAAAAACGCCGCCTCGCGAGGCGGCCTACAAAGACAAGGCCCTTAAGGCCCTTGCTAAACCGAAATCCTGGCGGCTTCCTACTCTCCCAGCGGGTCGCCGCCGTAGCCGCGTTCCTTTAGGTGCGCGGCATCGGCTCGAGCGGG
>CAZWAM010000169.1:0-1740 GCA_964631855.1 uncultured bacterium
CAACGGCGGGTACGTAGCCGACGTGGCGGTTGGCCCGGGCGGCACGGTGTACGTCGTGCGAAGCGATTACTACGGCCTTTTGGTTTACACACCCGAGGGGGAATTGCGGGAAGAGAGGTACGTCGAGGCGTTGGGCGAAGAATACGGTCCGGAGGCCGTCGCCGTAGGCCCGAACGGCGACGTCTTCCTGGCCTCCGAAGCGCACGTCTGCCGCTTCGACGCCGACGGTGAATTACTCGAGCGTTGGGGCGGCGAGGGGAGCGCGCCCGGGCGATTTGACGAAATCTCCGGCCTTACGGTCGCCGCCGACGGGACCGTATACGTGGTCGACGAGGGCCTCGAGCGCGTGCAGTACTTCCGACCGTAGGAAAGAGGAATAGACGTAACGGTTTTTTTAGTAAATTAGCAGCGAAACCGGGAGGTTGGCCTTGCGGCGCCATTTATGTGTTTTTTATTTAACCGTAGCGTGCGTACTCGCCGCGGGTGCCCGAGCCGCCGAGGCCGCCTACGACGAGAGGGAAATCGTCGGCCTGGAACAGTTCGGCGGTTTGGCCGGGGCGCGGGAGATGCTCCTCGAGCAGGGCTTCGTCGTCACCGACGAGACCTACCGACAGATATGCTCCTTCTACATCCACGGCCCGCAGCCGTATTTCATAACTGCGGACTCGGTCCTGTACGCATATTTCATCAACCTCGAGAAGGCCGTACAGAAGTTGGAGCGCAGGCACGCCGCGGACCTGGCCGCGGGCCTCGGGGCCTACCGCGAACGCCTCGCCGGTTTCCGCAAAGAGGCCGTGAGGGGTTACTGGGCCAGCGAGAGGGGCCCCGCGCTCGAGACGTTGGTCGAGAGCGGCGCCTTGGCCGAGGAGTGGCTGGAGGCCGCCGGCGCCCTCGACGCCTACCTACTCGTCGCCGAGGTCCTGGCTGGTCGCAACGCCCCTCCCGCGGCGTGGGGAGGTACGCCGGCCGCAGTCCAAAAAGAGCTCGAGCTTATCTTCGCCGCGGAGGGCCCGGCCGTCTCGCCGCTGCGCGGCGTCAAGTTCGACTACGCGCGCTTCCGCCCCTACGGCTTCTACGCCGGCGACCCGATACTCGCCCCCTACTTCCGCGCCGTTACCTGGCTGCGGGAAGTCCCCTTCCGCGTCGACGACGACGGCGAGACGCGCCAGGCGCTGCTGCTTTACAAGTTATACGCCGGCGAGGACCCGGACCGTAGCGTCTTCGTTAATTTAAACCGGGATTACCAGGAGTTCCTGGGCCCGTCCGACGACGCGGGAATAAGCGATGCCTACGCAGCTAAGGATTTCAGTTTCGGCGAAGACGCCGACGAAAACCGCCGGGACTGGGAGTACTTCCGGGCTAAGGCGCGAGATATCCCCGCGCCCCGCCATACGACCATCCCGGAACGGGACGCGGTGCGCGACCCCAGCCTCTACCGGGGCTTCCGCCTCCTGCCCCGCCCCGCTCTCTACGACAACGACGTACTCGCGCCGCTGGCGCCCTTCGGCTTATATCGTCCCCCGCCCACGGGCGAGGAGCTGATGGCGGTCATGGGGAGCCCGGCGGCGCGCGAGGTCGTCTTCGGCCGCGAGATCGTCTTCCGCCGCGAAGGGAAAGATGTCCCCGGCTACGAGGAACTGTTCGCGAAGGCCGAGGCCGCGGCGGCAGAAGCCGAGGAGAGGTACAACGGCCGGATACCGTTAGCGCTCCGCGACGTATACCGGTCGCTTCTCGAGCCGC
>CAZWAM010000170.1:0-1721 GCA_964631855.1 uncultured bacterium
GAAACGGCTCCATAACGTACGTCTTCGTTCCTTCGCTCGTCACGTTGACGACGAGGTAATTGTAGAAGCCGCCCTCGTCGGGGGGAGTCCTGAACACAGCGCCGCCGCCGCCGACCACATAGTACGGGACCCCTTTGTGTTCCGTCCGATAGAAGAGGTGCTCGTGGCCGGCGATAACGGCGGTCGCTTTATAGCGAGCGAACAATCCCGCGAGCTCCTTATCATTTTGAATGTCGGCAATATTCTGGCGGTGCCTCTGTTCGTAGTCGCTCGGGTGTATCGTCATGTCCGTTTTAGCGACTTCTTTTTGGCGCGGGAAGACCGGCCGGTGCATAAAGACGAAAATAGCTCTGGCATCCTTGTTCTCCTCGAGGTCTTCTTTCAGCCATTCCAACTGTTCGCCGGTTACGTAAGCCACTTCGCCCGGGAGCTCGGTGTTGAGGATTATGAAGTGAACGCCCTCGTAATCCGTAGAAAAATACTCTTTCTGCTTCGTGACGCGAAGGAATTCGTCCGCGGCGAAGGGCTGCGACGAGTAATCGTGATTGCCCGGGACGTAATAGACCTTGGCCTCAATGGTCCCGAAAAGCTCAAGCGCAGTAGCGAACTCCTTTTCCACAACCAGCTCGGGCTCGCCGTACGCATACACCATGTCGCCGGTGTGGAAAACCAAAGCAGGATTTATCAAATTAATTTCCTCTACGATACGCGTAAGGCCGGGGGCAAAGTCGAAGTTCAAAGGCCCGATTGGCCGCGTGTCTCCCATTACGGTAAAAGTGAAATCCTCGTACTCAGCCGCCAACGCGCTTGCGGCAACGCAAGAAGCGTAGACGACGGCGACGACTATTGACGACGTTCGCAAAGCCTTGCTCCTTTCGCTGTATATCGCTCCATAAATAAAATAATAGCTTCGTCGCTGAAGCTATGTCCCGACAACGTCCGTCTTAAACGCCGGCGCGTATAAACTCGAGCCGCTTCGCGCGTTTACGGGGCGTGCACGTTACTCGTAGATCAAAATCGAGCCGCCGCGGCCGCAGGCATAGCCGCGGTCCCGGGCGACGAAACAAATGCCGGTGATGCCCGTGCGGTGCTTGAAGCCGCCTTTGCGCAATTCGCCGTCGTCGTATTGGAAAAACGAGCCTTTGGCGCCGCCGAGCCAACCCGTGACGGCGTCTAAGAACCAGATCGCGGTCAACGACTGTTCGGCCCGGATGCTTCGGGCCGCGGGGCCGCCGCCGGTTATTTCGACCAGCGTACCCGCGTCGCCGCACATCCACCCCTTGCCCGGCGCCGTGAAATGTAGGCGGTTTAAGTCTTTGGGCACGGGGCTGCTGACGGCCACCCACAGGCCGTTGCGATACCTCAAGATGACGCCGCCGTGGCCGCAGGCCCAACCGTCGCCCCTCGCCGGAACGTAAACGCCGGTAAGGGTCCCGCTAACGCGCGTGGCGTGCACTATCCAATTGCCGTGGTCGTATTGCAGGATGGTCCCGTCGTCGCCCACGAACCACCCTTGCTCGTCGTCGATGAAGTGGCAATCGCGCAGCGTACTGATCGTCTCGGCCTGCTCGACCTTGACCCACCTTTTGCCGTCGTAATGGTAGACGAGGCCCCCGCCGCCGCCGGCCCAACCGCGGTTGGCGTTCACCATGTCGATGCAATAAACGTCGTTGAGTATGGTGGTGAGATGAAGGGTCCAGGTTTTCCCGTCGAAGTGAACA
>CAZWAM010000171.1:0-1675 GCA_964631855.1 uncultured bacterium
GAGGTGGGTGTCTATTATGAAATATTTAAGGCCGGCGCGCGAAAGCGCCTCTTCCAGGCCCGGGCGCGAGCGGGGAGGGCGTGCCGACCAGGGCTCGAGCGGGTAGCGCCATTCGTAGCCCGGTCGGTAGGCGCACTCCGGCAGCCATATGCCGGCGGGGGCCCGGGCGAAGTGGCGGCGGTGGGCCGCGGCCGCGGCGCGGACCTGCAGCGCGACGGATTCGTCCCGGCCGAGGAGCGGAAGGTAGGCGTGCGTCGCGGCGCAGGTAATTACCTCGAGCGCGCCCTCTTCTTGCAGGTCGCGGAACGCGCCGACTATGTCGCGGGCGAAGCGCTCCTCGAAGTCGGCGCGCGTCGCGCCGTAGAAGTTGTGCCAGGTATCGGCGAGCGCGGCGAGGTCGGCGCGGCCGGCCCTCTCGAACTCCGCGCCGTTGTCGCGCGCGGCGCGGACCTTCATCTCCACGTAATCGCCCAATCCCGCGGCGAAAGCCGGGTCCGCGAGCTGCTCCGCCAAAACCGGCGAGACCGCGACCGTCGCCTTGGCCTTGATGCCTTCGTCGAGGAGTTGGCCGAACGTCTTCAGGAGCGGGAGGTAGGTCTCACACGCCGCCTCGTAAATCCAATCGGTCCCGTGGGGCCAGCCGCCGTGGCCGAGGACGTAGGGCAGGTGGCTGTGGAGGACGAAGGTGAAATAACGCCCGCTGCCTTTCGTCACGGCCATTTAAATACCTTCGGCGAATTTACGCTCGAGCTCGGCGAGCAGGGCCGGCCCGTCGACGCGGTCGCTCCGCAGGAAAGTCAGTTGGCGGTCCGCGCCCGTAGCGCCGGCGGCCACGCGCGCGGCGAGCCCCTCGAGGTAGGGAGCCTCGGGGGTGTTGCGCTCGAGGAGGTGGTGCAGGGTGTGGCCCACGTACTCGGGCCGGCTTAGGGCGTCGCCGTAAAGGCGGAAGGCGCCGTCGAGGCCGCGGCGCCAGGCGCCCTCGCGGTTCGCGCGCAGCTCGGCCTCCGTCATCGGCGGGAGGAACTCGTCGCCCAGCGTGGTTACGTAGTGGCGGATGAGGGCCCAGAGGTAGGAGGCCGCGGCCAGCGTGTCGGTTACCGACTGCTGCGTGTCCATCACGCGTACCTCCAGCGTCGGCAGGCTGTAGCGGTGGCGGATGTCGCCGTAATGGTCGCGCTCGCCCTCGACGCCGTATTTTTCGAAAGACTTCAAGACGCCGGCCCAGTCGTCGAACTTCTCGAGCGCGGGCGGCGGCCCGACGGTGGGGACCGGCTCGTAATACTCGAGGCGAACCGATTTGACGCCGTGGTATTCGCCCCGGTAGAAGGGGGCGTTCACCGCGAGGGCGACGAGGTCCGGGAGGTGCCAGCGGAGGCGGTTGACGACGCCCACGCGGGCCTCGGGGCCGTCGAGGGAGACGTGAAGGTGGAGGCCGAAGTGGACGCCGTCGCCGCGGAGCGCGCCGCCTTCGATAAGGCGGCGGAAGCGCGCCGTCTCGAGCAGGCGGCCCTCCTCCATAGGCGCGGTGGGGTGGACGCCGCTCGAGATGACGCGGAGGTTCAAGGCCGCGGCGGCCTCGCCCACGACCCGCCTAAGCTCGGCCAGCGAGCGCTCGACCTCGGCGGGCGAGTCGCACACGGGCGTCGTGACCTCGACCATGCAGTAGTGGAGGTCT
>CAZWAM010000172.1:0-1650 GCA_964631855.1 uncultured bacterium
CGAAATCGGTGCCGAAAAGTGTATGGAGGAGGGGCTGGGGGATGACGACGCCGCGGCGGTAGAAACTTGGGCGCGGAATTGCCTCGCCTCCGCGCCGGTACGGGAGGCGGCGGCCGCCGGCGCGTACTACCGCGAGATGCCCTTAGCCGTAGCGGTGGAGGACGCCGTCGTTAACGGAAAGGTGGACCTCGTTTACGAAGCGGCCGACGGCCTCGTAATCGTAGATTACAAGACGGACGAACCGGCGTCGGCGGGGGGACGGGCGGAGGGAGAATACCGCGACCAGATGGCGGCCTACGCGGCGCTGGTGGCGCGCGTGACGGCTCGAGCCGTGGCGCGCGCTTACCTCGTCTTCGCCCGCGAGCGCGAGGGGCGGCGGGTGGTCGATTTGGGCGCGGGGGCGGCGTTGCTCGCCGGAGGGGAGGCGTTACTCGCGCAGGCCCCGGGGAAGGCTCGCGGGTCCGCGGCGGCTTAGGCCGCGATACAAATTGCTTAAAAGCGGGCTACCGTAATTATTTCGGTTGCCGTCGGGCGTAGAATTTGTTAGAATTAATAAGCGGTCAAAAAATTATTTACTTAAGGGTTCTCGATAAACGGGGGTGTGCTGCATGAAGGCAAAACGTAAAACTCGTCGGCACAAGGTTTTAATGGGTTGGACGCGAATCGCGGACTTCCTGAAGTGCTCGGTCGCTACTGCCAAGAGGAGAGAAAGGGAAGGTTTGCCCGTAGTGCGCGTTGGCGGCGTAGTATGTTCATTACCTGAAGATATTAACGCTTGGCTCAAGGGCCGGGGCCGCCGCCGCGGGAGAGCCAGGGCCGGGTAAGCACGCGGCGAATCAACGGCCTTTTTTATTGCTTCGCCCGTCGCAGCACGTGTCGCGAGTCTAATTTTCTGCTATACTATTTAAGGAAAGTATATCTTAGGCTTGCGCTATGTCCTTCGAGGGCGACATAAAGGATTTTTCGTTGGCGGAGGTAATGCAGATCATCGGCCAGGGCGGGAAGACCGGGACGCTGGCGGTGGAAGGCGAGCGCGAGACTATATGGGTTTATTATAAAGAAGGCAAGGCGGTGTTCGCGACGCCCTCGAACCTGCGCGAGCAACTGGGCACGATACTCTTGCAGGACGGGGAAATAACCGAAGAGCAGCTGGGGCTTGCGCTCCGGGCGCAGAAGAAGATGCGGGCCGAGGGGAACCCCATTCGCTTGGGGACGATTCTGGTCGCGATGGGTGCCGTCGACCGCGCGACGTTGGAGGAGAAAATCAAACACCAGATAAAGGAGTCCATTTACGCGGCCATAGGCGAGCGGGCCGGGCGCTTCAGGTTCTTCCGGGAACTGGACTTGGACGAGGAGGACATACTCGTATCGATGAGCGTGGAACACATAATTTTGGAGGGGGCGCGGCGGATCGAGGAGTGGAGCCAGATAAAAGACACTATCCGCTCCTACCACGAGGTATATTGTACCAATCCCAACCCGGCGTCGGGCGACGCGATCAAGCTTACGGCACAGGAGTGGCGCGTGCTCAGCCTTCTGGACGGGAGGCGCGACCTGGCCGCGGTCGCCGACGGGGCCGGCCTGAGCTGCTTCGAGGTTTGCCGCGTTATCTACGGCCTGCTCAATATGAATATCATTCGCCTCGTCGCG
>CAZWAM010000173.1:0-1551 GCA_964631855.1 uncultured bacterium
CCACGTAGCCGCCGTCGGCGCCCGGCACCGGCTCCCAAGATACGTCGAGCCCTTCGGGGCCGGCTTCGACGGATACGGCCGGCGGCTCGAGCCTATGGACGGCAAGGCCGGGATACTCCGCCGTAGTCGCGGCCGCGCGGTTGCCCTGACTATCCTCAGCCCATATCGTCACCTCGTCGTCCGCCAACCGCGCAAGTTCTTGGCCTCGGTATTCGCGGCTGAAGGTGTATATGCCGTCGCCCGCGGCGTCGTCCGGCGGCACGCCCTCGTCGGCGAGTTCCACTTCCTCGCCGCCGGGCAGCGTGGCCCAAACGCGCTCGAGATTAAAATCGCGGTCGCGCGCCGCGGCGGATACGGTAAGCACCGCGCGCGCCTCGCCCCCCGCGGTCGCGCCGAAGTTATGCAGGCGCGCGTTCGCCGAGGACAACGACGGGCCGTACGTCAACTGTATTTCTACGCCCCGCGCCGAGGCGGCCGACACGTCGACCAACCCCTCCCCCACGCCCTCGGGCTCGCCCGTGCGCCAACGGCCGTCGCCGTCTTCGTCGAGGTTGGCGGCCACCGCGTACGCGCCGGGCGCCAGGTTCTCTAAGTTAAAAAGGCCGGCCTCGTCCGTGACCGATATCGCGCACGGCGCCTCGCCTCCGGCCGGCGTCGCCTTCACGAGCGCGCCCTCCGCCGGCAGCTTCTCGAACCATACCATCCCTTCTATCTTCCGCGCCGGCTTAGGCGGTGCCGTAACTTCAAACGGTACCTCGAAGAACTCGCCCCAGTTCCCGGCGGCGTCTTTGGCGTGGAAGTAGGCGACGTGCTCCCCTCTCTTCTTCACGCCCAACCGCCCGAGGTCCAAAACGTATCGTTCGCCCGTCGCGCGCGAGCTCGCCCCCCACGCGGCGCCGACGGGGAACAGCTCAGCGCCCGTGCCGTCGGACCAGGGCTCGTCGAAAAAGGCCTCCGCCCCGACGACCGCCGACCCCTCCGCGTCGACAAAAGTGGCACGGACGTAGCAGGCCCGCTGGCCCCCGGTCGGGTTCGGCGATAACGCCGCCTCCTCGACGGCGGGGCCGGACACATCCGCCCGGCTAAGAACCACCTCTACGTTCTCCAAACTCGCGCCCGCGAGCAAGGTCGGCAAGGGGGCCGCTTTGCCCTCGGAAAAATCGTAGCCGCCGACGAACTCGTTCCTCCCATCTCCGTTCTCGTCGACGGTGGCGACCACGTGGTAGGAAGCCTTGGCCTCCGAGTTCGGCGGGGCGCCCGCGAAGACGAAATTTCCCTCGTCGTCGGCCTCGGCGTAGCCGACCACGCGGGCCCCTTCCCCCACCGGGTCCGGCGAAAGCGACAGCCGAACCTCGACGCCCGCCGGCGAAAACGCTTCCTCGAGCACCATGACGCGGCCGGTGATCTTTACTTCCTCCGTATCCTCGATGGTCGTAAACGAAAAACTGCTTTCGCGGTAAAGCGGGTTGCCCGCGAGGTCCGCGCAGGTATCCTTTACGACGACGGTATACCTGGTCGCGTAATCCAGCCGGCGCGCGGCCCTGAAGCGGA